>NZ_JBYTEK010000060.1:0-16831 GCF_058783335.1 Stenotrophomonas sp. FW305-C-20-S1
CCCGGTCGCCATGGACGCCGGCCTGCGCTTCGCAATCCGCGAAGGTGGCCGTACCGTCGGTGCTGGCGTGGTTGCCAACATCCTCGAGTAAGCCTGCATGCCGGCGGTCGCATAGCGCTGCCGGTCTGGCGAGTGGCGGGCCGGGAACCTCGGTCCGCCTTCGCCGTCTAAGGGAAGGCAAGTTTTCAACGTACGCCAGTAGCTCAATTGGCAGAGCAGCGGTCTCCAAAACCGCAGGTTGGGGGTTCGAGTCCCTCCTGGCGTGCCATCTGCCCACCTTACCGAGCGGCCCTGCCGCTAAAGCAGACACAGCCTGATGAATAGCAAGATCGAACATTCCAAGGACACCTCCGCGCAAGGCGGGGATATCGTCAAGTACGTCCTCGCATCGTTGCTGGTGCTGGCAGGTCTGTTCGTCTGGTTCTGGTTCTCCGCCGACTCCGGTCGCGCTGCCCAGCTGGGCGCGTGGGCGGGTCAGCTGCGTGCGTTGGCGGTCGTGGTCGGCCTGGTTGGCGGTATCGGCGTGTTCATGCTGACCGGCAAGGGGCGCGACACCCGCGAATTCCTCTCCGAGTCGCGCTTTGAACTGCGTAAAGTGGTCTGGCCGACCCGCCAGGAAGCCATTCGCATGACCTGGGTGGTGATTGTCGTCGTCCTGATTCTCAGCTTGCTGCTGGGCGGGTTCGACTTCTTCATCCAGAAACTGACTCAGTGGTTCCTGAGCCGCTAAGGAGAAATGCATGAAGCGTTGGTACGTCGTTCACGCCTATTCGGGCTTCGAGAAGTCGGTGGCGCAGGCTCTGCGCGATCGCATCGTCCGTGACGGCATGGAAGAGCGCTTCGGCGACGTCCTGGTTCCGACCGAGGAAGTGATCGAAATGCGCGCCGGCCAGAAGCGCCGTTCCGAGCGCAAGTTCTTCCCGGGTTACGTGCTGGTCCAGATCGAGACCCACGAAGAGGCCGGTATTCCGCGCATCGACAACGAAAGCTGGCATCTGGTCAAGGAAACCCCGCGCGTCATGGGCTTCATCGGCGGAACCGCCGATCGTCCGCTGCCGATCGCCGACTCCGAGGCCGAGGCGATCCTGAACCGTGTCCAGGAAGGCGTCGAGAAGCCGCGTCCGAAGGTGCTGTTCGAGCCGGGCCAGATGGTCCGCGTCACCGAGGGTCCGTTCAACGACTTCAATGGTGTGGTCGAAGAGGTCAATTACGAGAAGAGCCGTCTGCGCGTCTCGGTGTTGATCTTCGGTCGCGCCACCCCGGTCGAGCTTGAGTTCGGTCAGGTCGAAAAGGCCGTCTGATCTGCATTCATATGCCGCTTCAGGCATGTGAAGAAAAAACCTGATATGCTGCGCGGCTCCCGTTGGGAAGCTGGCGGGACGAGGCCACCGAAAGGTGGCCTTCGGCATGATTTCAAAACGCGATGCCGGGACGCGTGATTCCCGGTCCGATGGGGAGCCTGTTGTCGCAAGGCGCTAGCACCCGGAGAGTACTCACATGGCAAAGAAAGTTGTCGGTTATATCAAGCTGCAGGTGAAGGCCGGTCAGGCCAACCCCTCGCCGCCGGTCGGTCCTGCGCTGGGTCAGCGCGGCCTGAACATCATGGAATTCTGCAAGGCCTTCAATGCCGCCACGCAGAAGCTCGAGCCGGGTCTGCCGGTTCCGGTGATCATCACGGCCTATTCGGACCGTACGTTCACCTTCATCACCAAGAGCACTCCGGCCACCACCCTGCTGAAGAAGGCCGCTGGCATCTCGTCGGGCTCCAAGCGCCCGAACACCGAGAAGGTCGGCAAGGTCACCCGTAAGCAGCTGGAAGAGATCGCCAAGGCGAAGGAACCGGATCTGACTGCCGCCGACCTGGACGCCGCCGTGCGTACCATCGCTGGCTCTGCCCGTTCCATGGGCCTCGTGGTGGAGGGTTAAGAAGATGGCACAGACCAAGCGTGAGAAGGCCATCAAGGCCGCTATCGTTCCGGGCAAGGCATACGCTTTCGAGGACGCAATCAACATCCTGAAGACCGCCACCAAGGCCAAGTTCGTCGAGTCGATCGACGTTGCTGTGCGCCTCGGCGTCGACGCGAAGAAGTCCGACCAGCAGGTCCGTGGCTCCACCGTGCTGCCGGCTGGTACCGGCAAGTCGGTCCGCGTCGCTGTCTTCGCTCCGGCCGGTGCCAAGGCTGATGAAGCCCTGGCCGCTGGCGCCGAAGCCGTCGGTATGGACGACCTGGCCGAGAAGATGCAGGCCGGCGATCTGAACTACGACGTCGTGATCGCGACCCCGGACGCAATGCGCGTTGTCGGTAAGCTGGGTACCGTGCTGGGCCCGCGCGGCCTGATGCCGAACCCGAAGGTCGGCACCGTCTCCCCGAACCCGGGTGAGGCTGTGAAGAATGCCAAGTCAGGTCAGGTGCGTTACCGCACCGACAAGGCCGGCATCATCCACTGCACCATCGGCAAGGCCGACTTCGCCGAAGACGCGCTGAAGTCGAACCTGACCGCGCTGCTGCTGGACCTGATCAAGGCCAAGCCGGCCACCTCGAAGGGCACCTACCTGCAGAAGGTTTCGGTCAGCTCGACGATGGGCCCGGGCGTCACCGTCGACCAGTCGTCGCTGAGCCTGAAGTAATCGTTTCAAGCGGCCGCGGGTCCCTCGGGCCCCGCGACCGTGACATTTGAAGGCATCGCCGGCAACCCATCGCCGGTGGTAGCCGTCAAAGACCGCAGGTGCGGTCGTGGTATGTCGGCGACGGGCACGGAAGCTCGAATTGGCAGGGAGTCGCCGCCGAAGCAGCCATGACCGCTTAATCGATTCCCCGGAATCACCCTGCGTAGATGGTGCCCTTCTGGAGTTTTTCTGGTTCACGCACGTCTGGGATTTCCCAGGTTGGCCCACTCCAGGTCTAGAACGGCCCACCCCCGGAACATCATTCCGATGTTCCCGGCGTCCAGGACGGATGCTGCACAGGACCGCACACGGCAGGAGCCGTAAGCGGAGTTCAATTGGAGGAGTGCAATGGCTCTCAATCTGTCCCAGAAGCAAGAAGTAGTCGCGGAGCTGGCAGAAATTGCTGGTAAGGCACACTCCTTGATCGCAGCCGAATACGCTGGCACCACGGTCGCTCAGATGACCGCGATGCGTAAGCAGGCGCGTGAAACCGGCGTTTTCTTGAAAGTTGTCAAGAACACCCTGGCTTCGCGTGCCGTTGAAGGCACCGAGTTCGCATGTGCGCAGGACAAGCTGGTTGGTCCGCTGCTGTATGCGTTCTCGCTTGAGGAGCCCGGCGCTGCCGGTCGCCTGATCAAGGATGCCGCCAAGGGCAACGACAAGCTGCAGGCCAAGGTCGTCGCCATCGGTGGCGAAGTGTTCCCGGCAAGCCATGTCGACGTGTTGGCCTCGCTGCCGACCCGTGACCAGGCCCTGGCAATGCTGGCCCGCGTCCTGACCGAGCCGGTCACGATGTTCGCCCGCGCCATCAAGGCAATCGGCGACAAGCAGAATGGTGGCGACGTCGCCGCCGACGCTGCTGAACCGGCCGCCGAGACCGCCTGAGTTTCGACTAATCGTGGTTCCTGACGGAACCTCAATCCAGAAAAACATCCAAAGGTAATTATCATGTCCCTTACCAACGAACAGATCGTCGACGCCATCGCCGAGAAGTCCCTGATGGAAGTGATGGAGCTGGTCAAGGCCATCGAAGAGAAGTTCGGCGTCTCCGCCGCTGCTCCGGTCGCCGCTGCTGTGGCTGGCCCGGCTGCCGTCGTTGAAGAGCAGACCGAATTCGTCGTCACCCTGAAGACCGCTGGCGACAAGAAGGTCGAAGTCATCAAGGCCGTCCGCGCCATCACCGGCCTGGGCCTGAAGGAAGCGAAGGACCTGGCCGAAGCCGGCGGCGTCCTGAAGGACAACGCTTCGAAGGACGAAGCCGAGAAGATGAAGAAGGACCTGGAAGCTGCTGGCGCGACTGTCGAAGTCAAGTAAGCACTTCCATTGCGTCGCCATCGAAATCCGGCGATGCAGCCAAGGCTGGGGGCGTAAGCCCCCGGCCTTTGGTCGTTGTTGTAGGCCCGGCCAATCGTGGCGCGGTTCTACGGAAATACGGTGAAAAAGCCCAACACGGGCTGCGGTCAAACCCTGGCCGGCCAGCGCAACGCGCGGCGGCGGGGGAGTGGATGCAGACGAGTTGGCAGTTGGAAGTAGCGGGAGAAGGCGTGCTGGTGCCGGCAATACCAGCGACTTCCAACTGACAATTTCAAGTTCCCTTCGGGTCGTGGGCGCACGACTCGCACAACAAGGTGGAAGACCTCATGACGTCCTATTCGTTCACCGAAAAAAAGCGTATCCGCAAGGATTTCGGCAAGCAGCGTTCGATTCTCGAAGTGCCGTTCCTGCTCGCCATCCAGGTGGATTCCTACCGTGAATTCCTGCAGGAAAACGTCGATCCGGCCAAGCGCACGGACCACGGCCTGCACGCTGCACTGAAGTCGGTCTTCCCGATCGCCAGCTACAGCGGCAATGCTGCCCTGGAATACGTCGGCTACAAGCTGGGCGATCCGGTCTTCGACGAGCGTGAGTGCCGTCAGCGTGGCATGAGCTACGGTGCGCCGCTGCGCGTGACCGTGCGCCTGGTGATCTACGACCGCGAGTCGTCGACCAAGGCCATCAAGTACGTGAAGGAGCAGGAGGTCTACCTCGGCGAAATCCCGCTGATGACCGACAACGGCACCTTCATCGTCAACGGCACCGAGCGCGTCATCGTCTCGCAGCTGCACCGCTCGCCGGGCGTGTTCTTCGACCACGACCGTGGCAAGACCCACAGCTCGGGCAAGCTGTTGTACAGCGCCCGCATCATTCCTTACCGCGGCTCCTGGCTGGACTTCGAGTTCGACCCGAAGGACGCGCTGTTCACCCGTATCGACCGTCGCCGCAAGCTGCCGGTGTCGATCCTGCTGCGTGCGCTTGGCTACAGCAACGAAGAGATGCTGGCCGAGTTCTTCGAGATCAACACCTTCCACATCAACCCGGATGAAGGCGTCCAGCTGGAGCTGGTGCCCGAGCGCCTGCGCGGCGAAACCCTGGGCTTCGACCTCGCCGACGGCGACAAGGTCATCGTGGAAGCCGGCAAGCGCATCACCGCGCGCCACATCAAGCAGCTGGAAGCCTCGGGCATCGCCGCCCTGGCCGTGCCGGACGACTACATCGTCGGCCGCATCCTGTCGCACGACGTGGTCGATGCCTCCACCGGCGAACTGCTGGCCCAGGCCAACGACGAAATCACCGACGAACAGCTGCAGGCCTTCCGCAAGGCCGGCGTCGATGCCGTGGGCACCCTGTGGGTGAACGACCTGGATCGTGGCCCGTACCTGTCCAACACCCTGCGCATCGATCCGACCAAGACCCAGCTGGAAGCCCTGGTCGAGATCTACCGCATGATGCGTCCGGGCGAGCCGCCGACCAAGGATGCCGCGCAGAACCTGTTCCACAACCTGTTCTTCACCTTCGAGCGCTACGACCTGTCCGCAGTCGGCCGCATGAAGTTCAACCGTCGCGTGGGCCGCAAGGAAACCACCGGCGAAGCCGTGCTGTACGACCGCAAGTACTACGGCGAGCGCAACGACGAAGAGTCCAAGCGCCTGGTTGCCGCCCACGGCGACAGCTCGGACATCCTGGACGTGATCAAGGTCCTGACCGAGATCCGCAACGGTCGCGGCGTGGTCGATGACATCGATCACCTGGGCAACCGTCGCGTGCGTTCGGTCGGTGAAATGGCCGAGAACGTGTTCCGCGTGGGCCTGGTCCGCGTCGAGCGCGCGGTCAAGGAACGCCTGTCGATGGCGGAGTCGGAAGGCCTGACCCCGCAGGAGCTGATCAACGCCAAGCCGGTGGCTGCGGCGATCAAGGAATTCTTCGGCTCCTCGCAGCTGTCGCAGTTCATGGATCAGAACAACCCGCTGTCGGAAGTCACGCACAAGCGTCGCGTCTCGGCCCTGGGCCCGGGCGGCCTGACCCGTGAGCGCGCCGGCTTCGAAGTGCGCGACGTGCACCCGACCCATTACGGCCGCGTCTGCACCATCGAAACGCCGGAAGGCCCGAACATCGGCCTGATCAACTCGCTGGCCGTGTACGCCCGCACCAACCAGTACGGTTTCCTCGAGACCCCGTACCGCAAGGTCGTGGACGGCAAGGTCTTCGACGAAGTCGAGTTCCTGTCGGCCATCGAAGAAAACGAGTACGTCATCGCCCAGGCCAACGCCCTGACCGATGCCAACAGCGTGCTGACCGAGCAGTTCGTCCCCTGCCGTTACCAGGGCGAATCGCTGCTGAAGCCGCCGGCGGAAGTCCACTTCATGGACGTCTCGCCGATGCAGACCGTGTCGATCGCGGCCGCGCTGGTTCCGTTCCTGGAGCACGATGACGCCAACCGCGCACTGATGGGCGCCAACATGCAGCGTCAGGCCGTGCCGACCCTGCGTGCGCAGAAGCCGCTGGTCGGTACCGGCATCGAGCGCGCCGTGGCGCGTGACTCGGGCGTGACCGTGAACGCCCGTCGTGGTGGTGAGATCGTGCAGATCGACGCCGCCCGCATCGTGGTCAAGGTCAACGAAGCCGAGATCACCGACGCGTCCGACGCCGGCGTGGACATCTACAACCTGATCAAGTACACCCGCTCCAACCAGAACACCTGCATCAACCAGCGTCCGCTGGTGGAAGTGGGCAACGTGGTGGCGCGTGGCGACGTGCTGGCCGATGGTCCGTCCACCGACATCGGTGAACTGGCCCTGGGCCAGAACATGCTGATCGCCTTCATGCCGTGGAACGGCTACAACTTCGAAGACTCCATCCTGCTCTCCGAGCGCGTGGTGGAAGAGGATCGCTACACCACGATCCACATCGAAGAGCTGACCTGCGTTGCGCGTGACACCAAGCTGGGGCCGGAGGAAATCTCGGCCGACATCCCGAACGTTTCCGAGCAGGCGCTGAACCGCCTGGACGAAAGCGGCGTGGTGTACATCGGTGCCGAAGTCCGCGCCGGCGACATCATGGTCGGCAAGGTGACCCCGAAGGGCGAAAGCCAGCTGACCCCGGAAGAGAAGCTGCTGCGCGCGATCTTCGGCGAGAAGGCTTCGGACGTGAAGGACAGCTCGCTGCGCGTGCCCCCGGGCATGGACGGCACCGTCATCGACGTGCAGGTCTTCACCCGCGATGGCATCGAGAAGGACAAGCGCGCCCGTCAGATCGAAGAATCTGAAATCAAGCGCGTCAAGAAGGACTTCGACGACCAGTTCCGCATCCTGGAAGCAGCCATCTATGCCCGTCTGCGTTCGCAGATCGTCGGCAAGGTGGTCAACGGTGGCGCCGGCCTGAAGAAGGGCGACGTCATCTCCGACGCCTACCTGGATGGCCTGAAGAAGGCCGACTGGTTCGTGCTGCGCATGAAGGACGAGGACGCCGCCGAAGCCATCGAGCGCGCACAGAAGCAGATCCAGGCGCACGAGAAGGAATTCGAGCGTCGCTTCGCCGACAAGCGCGGCAAGATCACCGCTGGCGACGACCTCGCCCCGGGCGTGCTGAAGATGGTCAAGGTGTTCCTGGCAGTGAAGCGCCGCATCCAGCCGGGCGACAAGATGGCAGGCCGCCACGGCAACAAGGGTGTGGTGTCCAACGTGGTGCCGGTCGAGGACATGCCGTACATGGCCTCGGGCGAAACCGTGGACATCGTGCTGAACCCGCTGGGCGTGCCGTCGCGTATGAACATCGGGCAGATCCTGGAAGTGCACCTGGGCTGGGCAGCCAAGGGTCTGGGTCGCAAGATCCAGGCAATGCTGGAAGCCCAGGCCGCGGTCGCCGACCTGCGCAAGTTCCTGGACGACATCTACAACCACGATGACACCAACGTGGCCAACCGTGTCGACCTGTCGCAGTTCAGCGACGAGGAACTGCTGCGCCTGGCCCGCAACCTGTTCGACGGCGTGCCGATGGCAACGCCGGTGTTCGACGGTGCCACCGAAGCGGAAATCAAGCGCATGCTGGAACTGGCCGACCTGCCGAGCAGTGGCCAGACCCAGCTGTATGACGGCCGCACCGGTGAAGCCTTCGATCGCCACACCACCGTTGGCTACATGCACTACCTGAAGCTGAACCACCTGGTCGACGACAAGATGCACGCCCGTTCGACCGGCCCGTACTCGCTCGTCACCCAGCAGCCGCTGGGCGGCAAGGCGCAGTTCGGCGGCCAGCGCTTCGGTGAAATGGAAGTCTGGGCGCTGGAAGCCTACGGCGCGGCCTACACCCTGCAGGAAATGCTGACGGTGAAGTCCGATGACGTGCAGGGCCGCAACCAGATGTACAAGAACATCGTCGACGGTGAGCACGAGATGGTCGCGGGCATGCCGGAATCCTTCAACGTCCTGGTGAAGGAAATCCGCTCGCTGGCCATCAACATGGAACTGGAAGACAACTGATCCATGCCGGCGCGGCGGCCACCGCCGCCGCGCCGCTGGCAGTGAACTGAAAGCCCATCGACACAGCATTCCTCCTTCTGGAGAACACCATGAAAGACCTGCTCAACCTCTTCAACCAGCAGCGCCAGACGCTGGACTTCGACGCGATCAAGATCGCGCTGGCTTCGCCGGACCTGATCCGTTCGTGGTCCTTCGGCGAAGTGAAGAAGCCGGAAACCATCAACTACCGTACCTTCAAGCCGGAACGTGACGGCCTGTTCTGCGCCGCCATCTTCGGACCGGTCAAGGACTACGAGTGCCTGTGCGGCAAGTACAAGCGCATGAAGCACCGCGGCGTGGTCTGCGAGAAGTGCGGCACCGAAGTGACCCTGGCCAAGGTGCGTCGCGAGCGCATGGGCCACATCGACCTGGCCTCGCCGGTCGCGCACATCTGGTTCCTGAAGTCGCTGCCGTCGCGCATCGGCCTGATGCTGGACATGACCCTGCGCGATATCGAGCGCGTGCTGTACTTCGAAGCCTACGTGGTGACCGAGCCGGGCCTGACCGCCCTGGAGCGCCGCCAGCTGCTGACCGAAGAACAGTACCTGCAGGCCCGCCAGGAGCATGGCGACGACTTCGACGCTGCCATGGGCGCCGAGGCCGTGTACGAACTGCTGCGCACCATCGACCTGCAGTCGGAAATGACCCGCCTGCGCGAAGAGATCGCCAGCACCGGTTCGGAAACCAAGCTGAAGCGACTGACCAAGCGCATCAAGCTGATCGAAGCCTTCCTGGAATCGGGCAACCGTCCGGAGTGGATGGTCATGACCGTCCTGCCGGTGCTGCCGCCGGACCTGCGTCCGCTGGTTCCGCTGGATGGTGGCCGCTTCGCGACCTCCGATCTGAACGACCTGTACCGCCGTGTCATCAACCGCAACAACCGCCTGCGCCGCCTGCTCGAACTGAGCGCGCCGGACATCATCGTGCGCAATGAAAAGCGCATGCTGCAGGAATCGGTCGATGCGCTGCTGGACAACGGCCGTCGCGGCCGTGCCATCACCGGCACCAACAAGCGCCCGCTGAAGTCGCTGGCCGACATGATCAAGGGCAAGCAGGGTCGTTTCCGCCAGAACCTGCTTGGCAAGCGCGTCGACTACTCGGGCCGTTCGGTCATCGTGGTCGGTCCGTACCTGCGCCTGCACCAGTGCGGCCTGCCGAAGAAGATGGCGCTCGAACTGTTCAAGCCGTTCGTGTTCGCCAAGCTGCAGCGTCGTGGCCTGGCCACCACCATCAAGGCCGCCAAGAAGCTGGTCGAGCGCGAAGAAGCCGAAGTCTGGGACATCCTGGAAGAGGTCATCCGCGAGCATCCGGTGATGCTGAACCGTGCGCCGACCCTGCACCGTCTGGGCATCCAGGCCTTCGAGCCGGTCCTGATCGAAGGCAAGGCCATCCAGCTGCACCCGCTGGTCTGCACCGCGTTCAACGCCGACTTCGACGGTGACCAGATGGCCGTCCACGTGCCGCTTTCGCTGGAAGCCCAGCTGGAAGCGCGTGCGCTGATGATGTCCACCAACAACATCCTGTCGCCGGCCAACGGCGAGCCGATCATCGTGCCGTCGCAGGACGTCGTGCTGGGTCTGTACTACATGACCCGCTCGCTGGAAAACAAGAAGGGCGAGGGCATGGCCTTCGCCAACATCGCCGAAGTCAAGCGCGCCTACGACAACCGCGTGGTGGAACTGCACGCGCGCGTCAAGGTCCGCATCACCGAGGTGGTGACCGACGAGGAAGGCAACAAGCAGAGCAAGACCTCGATCGTGGATACCACCATCGGTCGCGCCCTGCTGGCTGAAATCCTGCCGGAAGGCCTGCCGTTCGCGCTGGCCAACACCGAGCTGACCAAGAAGAACATCAGCCGCCTGATCAACTCCAGCTACCGCCAGCTGGGTCTGAAGGACACGGTCGTGTTCGCCGACAAGCTGATGTACACCGGCTTCGCCTACGCGACCCGCGCCGGCGTTTCGATCGGCATCGACGACATGCTGATCCCGGACGAGAAGAAGGGCATCCTCACCGAGGCCGAAGCCGAAGTGCTGGAAATCCAGGAGCAGTACCAGTCGGGCCTGGTCACCGCCGGCGAGCGCTACAACAAGGTGGTCGACATCTGGTCGCGCACCAATGAGCGCATCGCCAAGGCGATGATGGACACCATCGGTACCGAGAAGGTCATCAATGCCAAGGGCGAGACCATCGACCAGAAGTCGATGAACTCCCTGTACATCATGGCCGACTCCGGTGCACGAGGCAGCCAGGCGCAGATCCGTCAGCTGGCCGGCATGCGTGGCCTGATGGCCCGTCCCGATGGCTCGATCATCGAGACGCCCATCAAGGCGAACTTCCGCGAAGGCCTGAACGTGCAGGAGTACTTCAACTCCACCCACGGTGCCCGTAAGGGTCTGGCCGATACCGCGTTGAAGACCGCGAACTCGGGTTACCTGACCCGTCGTCTGGTCGACGTGGCGCAGGACGTGGTGATCACCGAGGTGGACTGCGGTACCACCGAAGGCCTGATCATGACTCCGATCGTTGAAGGCGGCGACGTGGTCGAGCCGTTGAAGGATCGCGTGCTGGGTCGCGTGGTTGCCGAGGACGTGTTCCTGCCGGGCAACGACGAAGATCCGATCGTCACCCGCAACACCCTGCTCGACGAAGCATGGGTCGCCAAGCTTGAAGAGGCCAGCGTGCAGACCATCAAGGTCCGCTCGACGATCTCCTGCGAATCGGCCTTCGGCGTCTGCGCTCGCTGCTACGGCCGCGATCTGGCCCGTGGCCACCTGGTCAACATCGGTGAAGCGGTCGGCGTCATCGCCGCGCAGTCCATCGGTGAGCCGGGTACCCAGCTGACGATGCGTACGTTCCACATCGGTGGTGCGGCATCGCGAGCTGCTGCGGTCGACAACATCACCGTCAAGACCACCGGCTCGGTCAAGTTCAGCAACCTCAAGTCGGTTGCCCATGCCAATGGCTCGCTGGTCGCGGTGTCGCGCTCGGGTGAAATGTCGGTGCTCGATGCGCACGGCCGTGAGCGTGAGCGTTACAAGCTGCCGTACGGTGCGACCATCACCTCCAAGGACGGTGATGCGGTCAAGGCTGGCCAGACCGTGGCCAACTGGGATCCGCATAACCATCCGATCGTTTCGGAAGTGGCCGGTTTCATCCGCTTCATCGACTTCGTCGACGGCATTACCGTCATCGAGAAGACCGATGAACTGACCGGCCTGGCGTCGCGCGAAATCACCGACCCGAAGCGCCGCGGCGCCCAGGCGAAGGATCTGCGCCCGATCGTCCGCATCGTCGATGGCAAGGGCAACGACCTGTCGATTCCGGGCACCGACCTGCCGGCGCAGTACCTGCTGCCGCCGCGCTCGATCGTCAACCTGCAGGACGGCGCTGCCGTCGGCGTGGGTGACGTGGTTGCCAAGATCCCGCAGGAAGCGTCCAAGACCCGCGACATCACCGGTGGTCTGCCGCGCGTGGCCGATCTGTTCGAAGCGCGCAAGCCGAAGGATCCGGCAGTGCTGGCCGAGCGTTCGGGCATCATCAGCTTCGGCAAGGACACCAAGGGCAAGCAGCGCCTGATCATCAAGGACACCGATGGTTCGGAGCACGAAGAGCTGATTCCGAAGTACCGTCAGGTCATCGTGTTCGAAGGTGAGCACGTGACCAAGGGCGAAACCATCGTCGACGGCGAGCCGAGCCCGCAGGACATCCTGCGTCTGCTGGGTGTCGAGCCGCTGGCCGCCTACCTGGTCAAGGAAATCCAGGACGTGTACCGCCTGCAGGGCGTGAAGATCAACGACAAGCACATCGAGGTGATCACCCGCCAGATGCTGCGCAAGGTCGAGATCACCGATCAGGGCAGCAGCAAGTTCCTGAACGGCGAACAGGTCGAGCGCCAGCGCGTCATCGAGGAAAATGCACGCCTGACCACCCGCAACGAGCTGATTGCTCGCTTCGATCCGGTCCTGCTGGGCATCACCAAGGCATCGCTGGCTACCGAATCGTTCATCTCGGCTGCTTCCTTCCAGGAAACCACCCGCGTGCTGACCGAGGCTGCCGTCCGCGGCACCAAGGACAACCTGCGCGGCCTGAAGGAAAACGTGATCGTCGGCCGTCTGATTCCGGCCGGTACCGGTCTGACCTACCACGCCAACCGCCGCCGCAATGCGAGCGGGCTGACGGACTCGGAAATGCAGACCCTGGCCGGCACCCCGGCAGCTGCAGCCGCCGTGGCCGTGGCAGCACCGGAAGTGGTGGTGGAGTCGACCGACGCCGAGCAGGCCGAGGATTGATCGGCCGGTCCGGCTCAGGCCGGACCTCGATCGGGCAGGGGGCGGCCATCGGCCGGTCCCTGCTTCATGGTCCGGCTCCGTGCCGGGCACGTATCACGCAGGACCCGCTTCGGCGGGATCTGCACTCGAGGGCGCAGGCCGCTGGTCTGTTCGCCGTCGATGAGGTAGGATGCCGCCCCGGCCCAGCGATGGGTCGGGCGACAACCTGAACGGGGGGCATGGAGAAGGCTCCCCTGTAACGGCCCTGGATCAGGGCTGGCTTGGCGTGTGCGCATTTGACCGCGTTTTCGTCAAGTTGCTACAATCGTCTGTCTCAGCAGGCCGGTTTTTCGCCTGCTCGCACATATCCGCATTCATGGCCGGTTTTTTTCGGCCTCTCTCAGAAGAACATACTGATGGCGACGATCAATCAGCTTGTCCGCAAGCCGCGGCAGGCAACCACTTATAAGAGCGCCTCGCCGGCTCTCGAAAAGTGCCCCCAGCGCCGTGGCGTCTGCACGCGCGTTTACACCACTACTCCGAAGAAGCCGAACTCGGCCCTTCGCAAGGTTGCCAAGGTTCGCCTGACCAACCAGGAAGAAGTGATTTCCTACATCGGCGGTGAAGGCCACAACCTGCAGGAGCACTCCGTGGTCCTGATCCGTGGCGGTCGCGTCAAGGATCTGCCGGGTGTGCGTTACCACACCGTTCGTGGTTCGCTCGACGCCTCCGGCGTTGCCAAGCGTCGCCAGGGCCGTTCCAAGTACGGCGCCAAGCGTCCGAAGAGCTAAGGGAAAGCACACATGTCTCGTAAAGGTAATACGCCGCAGCGCGCAGTCCTGCCGGATCCGAAGCACGGAAGCGAAACCATCGCCCGTTTCATCAACATGGTGATGCTGAGCGGCAAGAAGTCGGTCGCTGAAAAGATCGTCTATGGCGCCATGGACGTGATCGGTGAGAAGAACCCGAATTCCGTCGAGCTGGTTCAGAAGGCTCTGGAAAACGTGGCTCCGTCGGTCGAAGTCAAGTCGCGTCGTGTCGGTGGTGCCACCTACCAGGTGCCGGTCGAAGTGCGCGCCTCGCGCAAGATGGCTCTGGCCATGCGTTGGCTGATCGACTCCGCGCGCAAGCGTGGTGAGAACACCATGCCGAAGAAGCTGGCCGCTGAACTGATCGATGCCTCGGAAAACCGCGGCGGCGCCATCAAGAAGCGCGAAGAAACCCACCGCATGGCCGAAGCCAACAAGGCATTCGCCCACTACCGCTGGTGAGTTTGACGGCCTTGTAAAACAGGCAGGGCAGCACCATCTCGGTGCTGCCTCGCGGCCCCAGAAGGGCTGCGCCAATCCGAAGGCCGCCGAAAGGCGGCGTTCGGCCATCCGAATTCCAAGAAATTGAGAGGCTCCCGTGGCCCGTTCCACTCCCATCGAGCGTTACCGCAACTTCGGCATCATGGCTCACATCGATGCCGGCAAGACCACCACGTCCGAGCGCATCCTGTTCTACACCGGCAAGAGCCACAAGATCGGTGAAGTGCATGACGGCGCCGCCACCATGGACTGGATGGAGCAGGAGCAGGAGCGTGGCATCACGATCCAGTCCGCTGCCACCACCGCGTTCTGGAAGGGCATGGACAAGTCCCTGCCGGAGCACCGCTTCAACATCATCGACACCCCCGGGCACGTCGACTTCACCATCGAAGTGGAGCGCTCGCTGCGCGTGCTCGACGGTGCGGTGTTCGTGCTGTGCGCCGTCGGTGGCGTGCAGCCGCAGTCGGAAACCGTGTGGCGCCAGGCCAACCGCTACAAGGTGCCGCGCATCGCGTTCGTCAACAAGATGGACCGCACCGGTGCCAACTTCTACAAGGTCCGCGACCAGCTGAAGGCCAAGCTCGGCGCTGTCGCCGTGCCGATGCAGCTGCCGATCGGCGCTGAAGAAGGCTTCAAGGGTGTTGTCGACCTGCTGAAGATGAAGGCCATCCATTGGGACGAAGCTTCCCAGGGCATGAAGTTCGAGTACGGCGAAATCCCGGCCGACCTGCAGGAAAAGGCTGAAGAAGCCCGTACCTTCATGATCGAAGCTGCGGCCGAAGCCAACGAAGAGCTGATGGAAAAGTACCTGGGCGGCGAAGAGCTGGCCGAGGCTGAAATCATCAATGCGCTGCGTATCCGTACCCTGGCCACCGAGATCGTGCCGATGTTCTGCGGCTCGGCGTTCAAGAACAAGGGCGTGCAGGCCATGCTCGACGGCGTGGTGCAGCTGCTGCCGTCGCCGGTCGACGTGCCGGACGTGACCGGTACCGACGTTGACGACGAAACCAAGGAAATGAGCCGCAAGTCCGACGACAAGGCCCCGTTCTCGTCGCTGGCCTTCAAGATCATCACCGACCCGTTCGTCGGCGCACTGACCTTCTTCCGCGTGTACTCGGGCACCCTGAACGGTGGCGACACCGTGCTGAACTCGGTCAAGGGCAAGAAGGAGCGCATCGGCCGCATCCTGCAGATGCACTCGAACAACCGCGAGGAAATCAAGGAAGTTCTGGCCGGTGACATCGCTGCTGCCGTGGGCCTGAAGGACACCACCACCGGTGACACCCTGTGCTCCATCGACCAGCCGATCATCCTGGAGCGCATGACGTTCCCGGAGCCGGTGATCTCGATGGCCGTCGAGCCGAAGACCAAGTCGGACCAGGAAAAGATGGGCCTGGCCCTGGGTCGTCTGGCCCAGGAAGATCCGTCGTTCCGCGTCAAGACCGACGAGGAATCCGGCCAGACCATCATCTCGGGCATGGGCGAGCTGCACCTGGACATCATCGTCGACCGCCTGAAGCGCGAGTTCAACGTTGAAGCCAACGTCGGCGCGCCGCAGGTGGCCTACCGCGAAACCATCACCCTGGCCGACGTCAAGTCGGACTACAAGCACGCCAAGCAGTCCGGTGGTAAGGGTCAGTACGGTCACGTCGTGATCGAGCTGTCGCCGCTGACCGCTGCCGACCGTGCCGATGCCAAGCTTGCCCCGGCGATCAAGGACGACTTCCTGTTCGTCAACGACATCACCGGCGGCGTGATCCCGAAGGAATTCATTCCTTCGATCGAAAAGGGCCTGCGCGAAACCATCACCAGCGGTCCGCTGGCTGGCTTCCCGGTCGTGGACGTCAAGGTCAAGCTAGTGTTCGGTTCGTACCACGACGTCGACTCCTCGGAAATGGCGTTCAAGCTGGCTTCGTCGATGGCCTTCAAGCAGGGCTTCGCCAAGGCCAAGCCGGTGCTGCTGGAGCCGATCATGAAGGTCGAGATCGTGACCCCGGAGGATTACCAGGGTGACGTGATGGGCGACGTCAGCCGTCGTCGCGGCGTGCTGCAGGGTTCCGACACCACCGGTGACGGTTCGGCCAGCATCATCAACGCGATGATCCCGCTGGGTGAAATGTTCGGCTACGCCACTGCGCTGCGTTCGCAGACCCAGGGCCGCGCCACCTTCACCATGGAATTCGACCATTACGAGCCGGCGCCGAACAACATCGCCGAAGCCGTCATGAAGAAGGGCTGAGCCTCGCTCAGCCTCTCCTGAAAACCACTTACATAATCAAGGTATAGAACAATGGCAAAGGGTAAGTTCGAGCGCACCAAGCCGCACGTCAACGTCGGCACCATCGGTCACGTCGATCACGGCAAGACCACGCTGACCGCCGCACTGACCAAGATCGGTGCCGAGCGCTTCGGTGGCGAGTTCAAGGATTACTCCGCGATCGACGCCGCGCCGGAAGAAAAGGCGCGTGGCATCACGATCTCGACCGCGCACGTCGAATACGAATCCACCACCCGTCACTACGCCCACGTCGACTGCCCGGGCCACGCTGACTACGTCAAGAACATGATCACCGGTGCTGCCCAGATGGACGGCGCGATCCTGGTGTGCTCGGCTGCTGACGGCCCGATGCCGCAGACCCGCGAGCACATCCTGCTGTCGCGTCAGGTCGGTGTGCCGTACATCGTCGTGTTCCTGAACAAGGCCGACATGGTTGACGATGCCGAGCTGCTGGAACTGGTCGAAATGGA
>NZ_JBYTEK010000006.1:0-133185 GCF_058783335.1 Stenotrophomonas sp. FW305-C-20-S1
GGTCACCAATGGATCATGGTAGTGCCGGCCGCTGGCCGGCAATCGCAGAGGTCACCAATCCATCATGGTAGTGCCGGCCGCTGGCCGGCAAGCCGATACTGATCGGGCGCTCAGCCCCGCACGTCACCGGCCAGCGTGCGCAGGCCATCCTCGTCGAGGATCTCAACCACGTTCAGATGGGGCAGGGCGATCAACCCCTGCTGGCGCAGCTTGGTGAACGTGCGGCTGACCGTCTCCATCGTCAGGCCCAGATGATCGGCGATGTCGCCGCGGCCCATCGGCAGGGAGACGCGCAGGCCATCTCCGCCCAGCTTGGCCTCGCGCGCGGCCAGGCGAAGCAGGAAATCAGCGAGTTTTTCCGCCGGTTGCAGGCGTGCCAGCGCCAGCGCGGCATCCTGTGCGGCGTCCAGCTCCTGGCAGGCGCGCTGCAGCAGCTTGCGCTCCAGGTGCGGATAGCGGGCGCGCAGGCCCTTCATCTGCGGCAGGGCAACGCGGCACACGCGGCTGTCGGCGATGGCCTCGATGTCGTAGCGATGGTGGTCGCTGCCGCTCAGGCCCAGGTAATCGCCAGGCAGCACGAAGCCATTGATCTGGCGACGGCCATCGGCAAGCGTGCGCACCAGCCGCAGCGCGCCACCGGTCAATGTATAGACATGCTGGCGCTCTTCGCCGCTGCGGGCGAGGGTGCTGCCCATCGCCAGCTGCTGCGACACGGTCACCTGTTCCAGCGCCTGCACCTCATCGGGCGACAGCGCAGAGCACACCGCCAGGTGGCGTACCGAGCAGTGCAGGCAGTCCAGCGTGGCGCAGGACGGCGCGGCGGGGTCGTTGGTGGCGGGCGGAGCGCCGGAAGGCCGGGACATGTTGCGTGGGCGTATCGCGGGCGGGGGAGGGCTTTATGATACTTCAAGCGGCCGTTGGACCCCTTATCTGCGGCTGAGCGATGCGGGGCGCTAGAATGTCGCCCCCTCCCACGTCCCCGATTCCGCAGGAGCTCCGCCCGTGATCAAGCCCCGTACCCCGCCCGGCACCCTTGAACTGCTGCCGCGCGAGCAGATTGCGTTCCAGCGCATGCTGGACGTCATCCGCCGCAACTACGAGCGCTTCGGGTTCCTGCCGGTGGAGACGCCGGTGTTCGAGCTGTCCGATGTGCTGCTGACCAAGTCCGGCGGCGAGACCGAGCGCCAGGTGTATTTCGTGCAGTCCACCGGCGCGCTGGCCAACGCTGCTGAATCCGGCGATCGTTCGCTGCCGGAGATGGCGCTGCGCTTCGACCTGACCGTGCCGCTGGCGCGTTACGTGGCCGAGCACGAACACGAGCTGACCTTCCCGTTCCGCCGTTACCAGATGCAGCGCGTGTACCGCGGCGAGCGCGCCCAGCGCGGCCGCTTCCGCGAGTTCTACCAGTGCGACATCGACGTGATCGGCAAGGACAGCCTGAGCGTGCGTTACGACGCCGAAGTGCTGGCGGTCATCCATGCGGTATTTGCCGAACTGCGCATCGGTGACTTCAGCATCCAGTTGAACAACCGCAAGCTGCTGCGCGGCTTCTTCGAAAGCCTGGGCGTGGCCGAGGGTGAACGCCAGCTGGCAGTGCTGCGCGAAGTGGACAAGCTGGACAAGCGTGGCCCCGACTACGTGCGCGAGACGCTGGTGGGCGAGGGCTTCGGCATTCCGGCCGAACAGGTCGAGAAGATCCTGGCCTTCGTCGCCGTGCGTTCGCAGGGTCATGCCGATGCGCTGGCACAGCTGGCAGCACTGGAAGACGGTGCGGGTTCCTCGGAGATCCTGCGTGCCGGCGTAGCCGAGCTGCGCGAAGTACTGCAGCTGGTGCAGGCACTGGGCGTGCCGGAAAGCGCGTACTGCCTGAACTTCTCCATTGCACGTGGCCTGGATTACTACACCGGCACGGTGTACGAGACCACGCTGACCGACCACCCGCAGATCGGGTCGATCTGTTCCGGTGGCCGTTATGAAGACCTGGCCAGCCACTACAGCAAGTCCAAGCTGCCGGGCGTGGGCATTTCCATCGGCCTGTCGCGCCTGTTCTGGCAGCTGCGCGAAGCTGGCCTGATCGAGGGCATCGAGGCCAGCAGCGTGCAGGCGCTGGTGGCGCTGATGGACGAGCAGGGCATGCCGCAGTCGCTGGACATCGCCCGCCGCCTGCGCGCCGGTGGCATCAACACCGAAGTGCAGATGGAGCCGAAGAAGATCGGCAAGCAGTTCCAGTACGCGGCCAAGGCCGGTATCCGTTTCGTGGTGCTGGCTGGCGAAGACGAGCTGGCGCGCGGCGTGGTGGCGGTGAAGGACCTGCTGCGCGAGCAGCAGTTCGAAGTCTCCCGTGATGAACTGGCCAGCACCCTGCAGGTGGAACTGGAGCAGTCGCGGGTCATGCCGTGACGCGTGCCGCTGCAGGAACACTGATGCTGTTCCTGCTGGCGGCATGCCAGAGCGATCCGGCGTTGCGCAGCACCCGGATCGGCCCTGCGAATTACCAGCTGGTGGCTGATCGCTGCCATGTGATGGATCGAGCGCAGCTTGAGCAGGATCTGCAGGCCCTTGCCGAGCGGGCGTGCCCGGGCCGGGCAGGAACGCTGCAGAACCTGCAGTCCCGTCCAAGCCGGCAGGGCAGCCTGTTCGGTGAATGCCTGCGGCGCGGCGCGCTGCAGGCAGAGGTCCGCTGCCTGCCCTGATCGAAGCCCTGTCCATTGCCGCATCCGAACGCCCACCGCCCGGTGGGCGTTTTCGTTTCCGCTGCCTGAACGGGCCTGGCGGAACCTGGCCGGGCTTTGACGTGGCGTGCAAGAATGCGTTAATGTACTAACACGCTATTACATTGATGCAAGAGCCCCGCCCGTGAAAGCCCGCCCCGACATAGCCGCCAAAGACCCGCAAGCCGATCTGGACGCCCTGGCCCAGGCCTTTGCCGCGCTGCGCGAGCCGGAGCAGGTGGTCGCCTTCCTGCGTGACCTGTGCACGCCAGCCGAGCTGGAAGCCATGGCCGACCGCTGGAAGGTGGTGCCGCTGCTGCAGCAGGGCGTGCCCTACCGCGAGATCCACGAGCGCACCGGCGTCAGCGTGACCACCACCGGACGGGTGGCACGCACGCTCGAGCATGGCCATCGAGGCTATGCCGCCGCTGTCGACCGCCTTGCTTCGCGCTGATCCGCGCCCCCGTTCCAGACTTCGAGACCTCCCCCATGAGTGCAACCCAGGCAGCGCCGGCGCGAGACCGGCTGCGTATCGCCATCCAGAAGAGTGGCCGGCTGGCCGAGCCCGCCCGCAACCTGCTCAGTGCCTGTGGCCTGAGCTGGCGCGAGAGCCGCGACAAGTTGTTCTGCTACGGCGAATCACTGCCGGTGGACCTGCTGCTGGTGCGCGACGACGACATTCCCGGCCTGATCGCCGATGGCGTCTGCGACCTGGGCATCGTCGGCCGCAATGAACTGGACGAACAGGCGGCCGCGCGTCGCCAGATCGGCCTGGCCGATGCCTACCAGGCATTGCGTGGGCTGGGCTTTGGGCAGTGCCGCTTGATGCTGGCGGTGCCGGAAGACTGGCAATGGCAGGGGCCGGCACAACTGGCCGGTACCCGCATCGCCACCAGCTACCCGGCGATCCTCAAGCAGTGGCTGGCCGCGCAGGGCGTGGATGCACAGGTGGTGGAACTGTCCGGCTCGGTGGAGATCGCGCCGCGCCTGGGCACCGCCGACCTGATCTGCGACCTGGTCTCCAGCGGCGCCACGCTGCGTGCCAACCAGCTTACCCCGGTGCACAACCTGCTCGACAGCGAAGCCGTGCTGGCCGGTGCGGTACGCGTTCCCGATGATGCGCGCGGCGCGCTGCGCAGCATGCTGCTGCGCCGCCTGGACGGTGTGGTGCAGCGGCAGGACCGCAAGCTGCTGATGTTCCGCGCCAGCGAGGACCGCGTCGACGCGTTGTCGCAGCTGCTGGCCGATGCCGAACCGTTGGTGCGTTTGCCTGCCGATGGCGGTGCATTGCGCTTGCAGACCATGTGCCCCGGTCCATTGACCTGGCAGCGCATGGAAGAACTGGAGCGCGCCGGCGCCCAGGGCCTGATGGTACTGAGCGTGGAGCGGTCGCTGGCATGAATCGTCTGATCTGGTCGCAACTTGACGAGGCCGCACGCAGCGCGGCGCTGACCCGCCCGGTGCAGACCGTGGCGCAGCAGACCCGTGATGCGGTGGCCGCGCTGATCGCGCAGGTGCGCACGCAGGGCGACGCCGCGCTGCGCGCGATCACCGCGCGCTTCGATGGCGTGGATCTGCAGGATTTCGAAGTTTCCGCAGCCGAGTTCGCAGCTGCCGACGCCGTGGTGCCGGCCGAGCTGCGCCAGGCCATGGTGGAAGCGGCCGAACGCATCACCCGCTTCCACGCGGCCGGCATGGGCCAGGGCTATACGGTGGAAACCGCGCTGGGCGTGGTCTGCGAGCGCATGCTGCGGCCGATCGGCCGGGTTGGCCTGTACGTGCCGGCCGGTAGTGCGCCGCTGCCGTCCACCGCGCTGATGCTGGGCGTGCCGGCGCAGTTGGCCGCTTGCCCACAGGTGGTGCTGTGCACCCCGCCGCGTGCCGACGGTACGGCCGATCCTGCGGTGCTGGTGGCCGCGCGCCTGACCGGTGTGCAACGCGTGTTCAAGCTGGGTGGTGCGCAGGCGATCGCGGCGATGGCCTATGGCACCGAAAGCATCCCGGCCAGCGACAAGCTGTTCGGGCCGGGCAACAGTTTCGTCACCGAGGCCAAGCAGCAGGTGGCACAGGACGGTGCCGCCGCCATCGACATGCCGGCCGGTCCCTCGGAAGTGCTGGTGATCGCCGATGCCGGTGCCAACCCTGCATTCGTTGCCGCCGACCTGCTGTCGCAGGCCGAGCACGGCCCGGATTCCCAGGTGCTGCTGCTGACCGATGATGCGGCGATGCTGGCCGCCGTCGAGGCCGAAGTTGAGCGCCAGGTGGCCCTGCTGCCGCGGCAGGACATCGCCCGCCAGGCGCTGTCGGCATCGCAGTTGATCCAGGTGGAATCGCTGGCCGATGCGTTTGCGATCAGCAACCGCTACGCCCCCGAACACCTGATCCTGGCCCTGCGCGAACCGCGCGCGTGGCTGGACCAGGTGCAGGCGGCCGGTTCGGTGTTCCTCGGCGACTACACGCCGGAAGCACTGGGTGACTACTGCAGCGGCACCAACCACGTGCTGCCCACCGCCGGTGCCGCACGCGCCTACAGTGGCGTCAGCGTGGCCAGCTTCCAGAACCTGATCAGCGTACAGAGCGCGACCGCTGCTGGCCTGGCCGCGATCGGTGGCTGCGCGCGCATCATCGCCAGCGCCGAAGGGCTGGATGCGCACGAACGTGCGGTGGCACTGCGCATGGAGGTGGCCGCATGAGCGCGGACATTGACGGCGTGCTGGCCCTGGTACGGCCGGACCTGCAGGCCTTTGCCGGCTACAGTTCGGCGCGCAGCAGCGCTGTGCAGGGCGAGGTGTGGTTGAACGCGAACGAATCGGCGTGGGCCAACCCGGCCGACGCCACGGGCGGCTGCCGCCGCTACCCGGAACCGCAACCGGGTGCGCTGCGTGATGCGCTGGCGTCGCTGTACGGCGTGCAGCCGCAACAGCTGCTGGTAGGCCGTGGCAGCGACGAGGCGATCGATCTGCTGGTGCGCGCCCTGTGCGTGCCGGGCCGCGATGGCGTGCTGGTGACGCCGCCGGTATTCGGCATGTACGCGGTCTGTGCGCGGTTGCAGGGTGCGCCCTTGATCGAGGTGCCGCTGATTGACGATGGTGAGGGCCTGCGCACGGACCTGGATGCGGTTATTGCCGCTGCGAAGGGGCAGGGCGCCAAGCTCGTTTTCCTGTGCGCGCCGTCCAATCCTGCCGGCAGCGATATCCCGCTGGCGGAGATCGAGCGCGTGGCCGTTGCCCTGCGCGGGCAGGCGCTGGTGGTGGTGGACGAGGCCTATGTCGAGTACGCGCAGCGCGCTTCGGCGACCACGCTGCTTGCCGCGCACGCCAACCTGGCGGTGCTGCGCACGTTGTCCAAGGCGCACGCTCTGGCCGCCGCGCGTATCGGCACCTTGATCGCCGCGCCGGAGCTGATTGCCGTGCTGCGCCGCTGCCAGGCGCCGTACCCGGTGCCGACGCCGTGCGCCGAGCTGGCCGTGCAGGCGCTGCAGCCGGCCGCGCTTGCGCGCACCGCTGAGCGGGTAGCCACGGTCATCACCGAGCGCGAGCGCCTGCACCACGGCCTGCAGGGCCTGCCTGGCATCGGCCGGGTATACGCATCGGCCGGCAACTACCTGCTGGTCCGCTTTGCCGATGCGCAGGTGGCGTTCGACGCGCTGCTCGCTGCCGGCGTGGTGGTGCGCGACCAGCGCGCCGCACCGCAGCTGGGCGATGCACTGCGTATCAGCATCGGCAGCCCCGAAGAGAACGACCGCGTGCTTGCGGCCCTGTCGGCACGGAGGGCCGCGGCATGACGCCGATCCTGTTCATCGACCGCGACGGCACCCTCATCGAGGAGCCGGCGGATTTCCAGATCGACGCCTACGAGAAGCTGCGCTTCGTGCCGCAGGTGATCCCGGCGCTGCTGAAGCTGCGCGATGCCGGCTACCAGTTCGTGATCGTCACCAACCAGGATGGCCTCGGCAGCGAGAGCTACCCGCGCGCCAGCTTCGATGGCCCGAATGACCTGATGCTGCAGATCTTCGAAAGCCAGGGCATCGTTTTCCGTGACGTGCTGGTCGACTGCAGCTGGCCGCACGACAACGCGCCGACGCGCAAGCCGGGCATCGGCCTGATGACGGCCTACCTGCAGGACCGCAGCATCGACTGGGCGCGCTCGGGCATGGTGGGCGACCGCATCACCGACCTGCAGTTCGCCGACAACCTCAACATCCGTGGCTTCCAGCTGCGCACCGAACAGTTCGGCGGCGAGTGGGACTGGCCGGGCATCGCCCACGCACTGGCCGATGCACCACGCACGGCGGTGGTCCAGCGCAATACCAAGGAGACGAAGATCCGCGTCGAACTGGATCTGGATCGTGCCGGCGATGCGCACATCCACACCGGCCTGCCGTTCTTCGACCACATGCTGGAGCAGATCGGCAAGCACGGCGGTTTCGCCCTGGACATCCGCGCCGAGGGCGATCTGCACATCGACGAACACCACACCATCGAAGACACCGGCCTTGCGCTGGGCCAGGCCCTGCGCGAGGCGCTGGGCGACAAGCGCGGCATCGGCCGTTACGGCTTTACCCTGCCGATGGATGAAACCCTGGCCAGCGCTGCGCTGGATTTCAGTGGCCGCCCGTATTTCGTGTTTGAAGGCGAGTTCAAGCGCGAGCGCGTGGGCGACATGCCGACCGAGCTGGTCCCGCACTTCTTCCGTTCGCTGTGCGATGCCAGCGGGCTGAACCTCAACCTGCAGGTGCGTGGCGACAACGACCACCACAAGGTTGAAGCCTGCTTCAAGGCCCTGGCACGTGCACTGCGGCCGGCACTGGCGCGGCAGGGAACCGCCTTGCCGACCACCAAGGGGGCGCTGTGAGCGAGGTCGTGCTGATCGATGCCGGCGGTGCCAACCTGGGTTCGGTGCGCTACGCATTGGAACGGCTCGGTGCGACGGTGAAGCTGGTCCGCGATGCCGAAGGCCTAGCCGGCGCGCAACGGGTGATCCTGCCCGGCGTCGGCGCGGCCGGCCCCGGCATGCAGCGCCTGCATGCGCAGGGCCTGGTCGAGCCGCTGCGCCAGCTGCAGGTGCCCTTGATGGGCATCTGCCTGGGCATGCAGCTGTTGTTTGATCGCTCCGAAGAGGCCGGCGTGGATACGCTGGGATTGATCCCCGGCGTGGTGCGCAAGCTGGTGCCGGCCTGTGGCATCCGCGTGCCGCACATGGGCTGGAACCGGCTGCTGCCGCTGCGCCCGTCGCTGCTGCTGCAGGGGGTTCCCGAGCGCGCCAGTGCGTATTTCGTGCACAGCTATGCCGCGCCGCTGAACAGCCATACCGTCGCCGCCTGTGATCACGGCGGCCTGTTCACCGCCGTGGTCGAGCAGGGCCGCTACTTCGGCGCCCAGTTCCATCCCGAGCGGTCCGGCGATACCGGTTCGCTGATGCTGCGCAATTTCCTCGAGGGCACCGCTGCATGAGTTTCATCGTCTACCCCGCACTGGATATCCGCGACGGCCGCGTCGTGCGGCTGCGCCAGGGCGACTACGCGCAGGAAACCCACTATGGCGACGACCCGCTGCCGCGTGCGCAGGCATTCGCCACGCAGGGCGCACAGTGGATGCACCTGGTCGATCTGGATGCCGCACGTGCCGGTGGCTACACGTTGGCGCCGCTGTTGGCCGCGATCCGTGCGCAGACCCCGCTGCAGGTACAGACCGGTGGCGGCGTGCGTGGCCGTGACGACGTGGCACGCATCCTCGATGCGGGTGCCATCCGCGTGGTGATCGGCTCACTGGCGGTGCGCGAGCCGGCGCAGGTGATCGGCTGGCTGGGCGAGTTCGGCCCGGAGCGGCTGACCATCGCGCTCGATGCACGGCAGGACGCGCAGGGGCAATGGCAGCTGCCGGTGCATGGCTGGACCGAGAACGCGGGGGTGACCCTGGATGCGCTGGCCGAACGCTATGCACAGGCCGGCATGCGTCACCTGTTGTGCACCGACATCGCCCGCGATGGCATGCTGGCCGGGCCCAACATCAGCCTGTACCGGCACCTCGCAGCGTTGCTGCCGGGCGTGGCGATACAGGCGTCAGGCGGTATCCGCGATGTGGCCGACGTGGCTGCGGCACAGGCCGCCGGTTGTGGCGGCGCGATCCTCGGCAAGGCATTGCTGGAACAGCGCATGGACCTGGCGGAGGCGCTGGCATGCTGAGCCGCCGCATCATTCCGTGCCTGGACGTGCGCGATGGCCGCGTGGTCAAGGGCGTGCGTTTCCGCGATCACGTCGACATGGGGGACATCGCCGAACTGGCGCAGCGCTATCGCGACCAGGGCGCCGACGAGCTGGTGTTCTATGACATCGGCGCCAGCCCGGAGGCACGGTCGGTGGACGTGGCCTGGATCGAGCGCATCGCGCGCCTGATCGATATCCCGTTCTGCGTGGCCGGCGGCATCGACAGCGTAGAGACCGCGCGTCGCGTGCTGTTCGCCGGTGCGGACAAGATCTCGATCAACTCACCCGCGCTGGGCCGCCCGGCACTGATCAGCGAACTGGCCGAAGAATTCGGCGTGCAGTGCGTGGTGGTCGGTGTCGACTCGGTACGCGAGGACGACGGCCAGTGGCGCGTGCGCCGTTTCAGCGGCGACCCGGACAAAACCCAGGCAGTGCCGCTGCGCACGCTGGACTGGATCGTCGAGGCGCAGCGCCGGGGTGCCGGCGAGATCGTCCTGAACTGCATGGACAGCGATGGCGTGCGCCGTGGCTATGACGTCGAGCAGCTGCGCCAGGCACGTGCGCTGTGCCAGGTGCCCCTCATCGCATCGGGCGGTGCGGGTACGATGGAGCACTTCGCCCAGGCCTTTGACCAGGCCGACGTTGACGGTGCGCTGGCGGCCAGCGTATTCCACAGTGGCGCCATCGCCATTGCCGACTTGAAGCGCTACCTGCGCGAGCAGCAGATCGAGGTGCGGGATGTCTATTGATGTGCGGCCGTCGCCGCAGGCGCTGGAAACGCTGGACTGGGACAAGGGCGATGGGTTGCTGCCGGCCGTTGTGCAGGACGCCGACACCCTGCAGGTGCTGATGCTGGGTTACGTCAGCGCCGAGTCGCTGGCAGCGACGCTGGCCATCGGCCACATGACCTTCTTCAGCCGCAGCAAGCAGCGTCTTTGGACCAAGGGCGAGCAGTCCGGCAATGTGCTGGCGGTGCAGTCGATCAGCGTCGATTGCGATGCCGATACGCTGCTGGTGCTGGCGCGCCCGGCAGGCCCGACCTGCCACACCGGCGCGGAAAGCTGCTTCGACGGCGCACCGAAGGACTTCCTCGGTGGCCTGGACCAGCTGGTCGCCGTGCGTGAGGCGCTGCGCCCCTCCGGCAGCTATACGACGTCCCTGTTCGAAGGCGGCATCCGCCGCATCGCGCAGAAGGTGGGCGAGGAAGGCGTGGAGATGGCGCTGGCCGCGGTGGCGCAGGACGATGAGGCCTTGCTGGGCGAGGCGTCGGACCTGCTGTACCACCTGCTGGTGCTGCTGCGCGCGCGCGGGCTGTCGCTGGAAGATGCCCGCGACGTGCTGGAAAAGCGCCATCGTTAGAGGTGCGGCAGCGCCGGCTGCTGGCCGGCAACCCGATGATCAAGGGACGCCTGGTGGAATGCCGGCCAGCGGCCGGCACGACAGGAAAAGCGGCAATCGCGTGCGCGATGTCATCGCCGGAATCTACAATAGGCGGTCTCTTTTTCCCGGACCGCCCCCATGAAACTGCCTGCCGCCTGGCTGTGCTGCCTGTTGCTGACCTCGCCGGCCTGGGCCGCCGATACCGTGGTCAGCGGCAAGGTCTATCTGGAGCGTGACGGCAAGCCGGGCCGCGGTGCGACCGATCCAGGCCTGGCCGGCGTGCAGGTGTCCAACGGCGAAACCATCGTCAAGACCGCCGCCGACGGCAGCTACAGCCTGCCGGTGCGTGACGGGCAGACGGTCTTCGTGATCAAGCCCGATGCCTATTCCTTCCCGAAGGCTGCCGACGGCCTGCCGTCGTTCTGGCGACACTACCGGCCGAATGGTTCGCCGGCGCTGAAGTACGGTGGCATCGCCGCGACCAGTGACGTTGCCCGCAACTGGGACTTCGCCCTGCAGAACGACCGGCATGACAGCCGCCGTGGGTTCCAGATGCTGGTGTTCACCGACTCGCAGACCGCCAGCCTGCAGGACATCGGCTACTACCGGCAGTCCATCGTGGCGCCGCTGGTGGGCCAGACCAAGGCCCGCCTGGGCACCACGCTGGGCGACATCGTCAACGACGATCTGACCCTGTACCCGGCGATCAACAAGGTCACCACCGAACTTGGCGTGCCGTGGTTCCACGTACCCGGCAACCACGACCTGGATGTCGACGCGGCCAATGATGCGCATTCGCTGGACAGCTGGCGCAACATCTACGGCCCCGATACCTATGCAGTGGAAGAGGGGGGCGCCAGTTTCGTGTTCCTCGACGACGTGGTGTACGACCCCAACGCCAAGCCCAGGTATGTGGGTGGCCTGCGCGAGGATCAGTTCGCTTTCCTCGCTGCCTACCTGAAGGGCCTGCACAAGGACCGTCTGCTGGTGCTGGGCATGCACATCCCGCTGTTCGATGCGGCACCGGGGCGCGAGACTTTCCGCCATGCCGACCGCCAGCGCCTGTTCGACCTGCTGAAGGACTTCCGCAACGTGCTGGTGCTCAGTGGCCACAGCCACACCCAGCAGCACGTCTACCACGGCAAGGCTGACGGTTGGCAGGGCGCCAGGCCGCTGCACGAGTACAACGTCGGTGCCAACTGCGGTGCGTTCTGGTCAGGCGTGAAGAATGCCGCCGGCGTACCGGACAGCACCATGAGCGACGGCACGCCGAAGGGCTATGCGCTGCTGGACGTGGCCGGCAACGGCAGCTATCGCCTGCAGTACCGGGTGGCCGGTGCGGCCGCCAGCGAGCAGATCGGCCTGCATGCACCGAAGGTGCTGCGCAAGGGCGCGTACCCGGCGTGGGGCATCTATGCCAACGTGTACATGGGCGAGGACGCCAGCGTAGTCGAGTACCGCGTCGATGGCGGCGCCTGGCAGCCGATGAAGCAGGTCAGCCAGCCTGATCCGCGCCTGCTGGTGGAGAACGTGGCCGACGACCTGGCTTCCACGCTGCGCGGTTACGACCGCTCGCCGGAAGCCACCGCCTCGCCGCACCTGTGGCGTGGCGCGTTGCCGACCGACCTGGCCGTGGGCAGCCACAAGGTCGAGGTGCGCTCCACCCAGCCCGATGGTGCGGTGTTCACCGCCAGCACCAGCTACAGCCTGCAGACCGCGCAGCCCTGAGCGCGGGCGCGGGCCGGGCTTCGATCACCAGCTTCCATCACGAAAGGACGCAGCATGGATATCCGCTTCATGGCCGGCACCACGCCGGTCACCCTCAGCCGCCACTGGTTTACCGGCGCGATGATGCTGCAGAGCGCCAGCGAGAAGGTCTGGGTGCAGCATCCGCTGCATCCGGGCACGCACTTCTCGTTCTCGCTGGTACAGTCGTGGCAGCGCCATATCGCCGGCCATGAAGTGCTGGTGGAGCGGACCCGGCCGCTGCTGTTCGCCGGGTTCCGCCCGCAGCGCCTGCGGGTGCTGGTGGATGGCGTGCAGGTGGCCGAGCAGGAAGGCATGTGACCCGGGCGGCGCTGTCGCCGCGCTAGGCAAAGGCCGTCCGATGCCTGAGAATCGGCACGATTCAATCGATCCAAGCAGGCCAGCGTGAACGTTGCAGCAGTGTCCCCGGCGCCATCCGAGTCCGCCCGCAGCGGCGTCCCCCGCAGCCTGGTCGTCGCCGATGTCGGCGGTACCTTCGCCCGTCTTGCGTTGGCTGAGACCCTGCCGGGGCAGGCGCCGCGGCTGGGCAGCTACCGCACCTACGCCTGCGCCGACCACCCCAGCCTGGCGGCGATCCTGGCCGATTTCACCGCCAGTCTCGGCCAGCCGATGGCCAGTGCGGTGGTCGCCATCGCCGGCCTGCTCGACGGCGATACCCTGATCAATGCCAATCTGCCGTGGACGGTGTCGTTGTCGGCGACGCGCCGCGAGTCGGGCCTGCCCGACCTGCAGCTGATCAATGATTTCGAAGCAGTGGCGTTGGCCATTCCCTACCTGCAGGCCGACACGCTGGTGCCGCTGAATGGCGATGCCGATCCGGCCAAGACCTTCCCGGCACTGGTGCTGGGGCCGGGCACCGGCCTGGGCGCCGCGTTGCGCTTCGCCGATGGCGAGCGCCCGGTGCTGGCCAGCGAGATCGGCCACGCTGCGTTGGGCGCCGGCAATGCGCTGGAACTGCATGTGCTGGGCCAGCTGCTGCAGCGCTGGCCGCATGTGGACAACGAACGCGTGCTGTCCGGCAGCGGCCTGATGAACCTGTATCCCTGCCTGTGCGAAATGCGCGGCGTGGCTCCGCAATGGACCAGCACCGAAGCGCTGATCGCGGCTGCGCGGCAAGGCGACGACGCGCTGGCAGTGGAAACCCTGCAGGTGTTCTGCGCCTGGCTGGGCAGCCTGGCCGGCGACGCGGCGATCGCCGTAGGCGCGCGCTCGGTGTACCTGGCCGGCGGCATTTCCACCCATGTGCAGGACTTCCTGGCCGACGGCCGTTTCCGTGAGCGCTTCCTCAACAAGGGGGTGCTGACCGACGTGCTGCGCCAGGTGCCGGTGTGGCGGGTCGAACATGGCCAGCTGGGTGTGCTCGGTGCCGCAGCCTGGCACGCAGCGCGGACCCCCGCGCACGATTGATCGGCGCTGCCGGCATCGGGCCGGCGGGCGCAGCATGCAGACGGAGGCGAAGATGGTGGATCGCAGGCAGTTTTTGCAGGCCGGTGCACTGGCCGCAGGCGTGGCAGCGTTGCCGGCGGTGAAGGCGCGTACGCACGGTGGCGCCAAGGTGGTCTCGACCTGGGACTTCGGCGTGCCGGCCAACCAGGCCGCGTGGAAGGTACTGGCGCAGGGCGGCAGTGCGCTGGATGCGGTGGAAGCCGGTGCACGCTGGGCCGAAAGCGAGCTGTGCAATCCCACCGTCGGCCATTGTGGCAACCCGGACCGCGACGGCGTGCTGAGCCTGGACGCCAGCATCATGGATGGTGACGGCCGCTGTGGCGCGGTTGCTGCGCTGGTCGACATCCTGCACCCGGTGTCGGTGGCCCGCAGGGTGATGGAGAACAGCCCGCATGTGCTGCTGGTGGGCGAGGGCGCCCAGCAGTTCGCCGTGCAGCAGGGCTTCCAGCGCCAGCACCTGCTGACGCCGAAGGCCGAAGCGGCCTGGCGTGAGTGGCTGAAGACCGAAAAGTACGCGCCGCAGATCAATGCCGAGCGCCGCGGTCTTCCCGGCAACAGCGACAACCACGACACCATCGGCATGCTGGCACTGGACGCCAAGGGCAACCTGGCCGGTGCGTGCACCACCAGCGGCATGGCCTGGAAACTGCACGGCCGGGTCGGCGACAGCCCGATCATCGGCGCTGGCCTTTACGTGGACAACGACGTGGGCGCGGCCACCGCCTCGGGTGTGGGCGAAGAAATGATCCGCAACGCGGCCTCGTTCCTGGTGGTCGAGCTGATGCGCCAGGGCCGTTCGCCGGCACAGGCCTGCCGCGAAGCGATCGACCGGGTGGTGCGCAAGCGCCCCGAGGCCAGCCGCACGCTGCAGGTCTGCTTCCTTGCCATGAACAAGCAGGGCGAGGTGGGTGCCTATGCACTGCATCGCGGCTTCGTCTACGCGGTGTGCGATGCGCAGCGCCAGGACGACCTGCGCGACTCACCGTCGATCTATACGAGCACGCAGGCGTGAACGCGCGCCTGACGCTGGAGATCGCCAGCAATTCGGTGGCTTCGGCGTTGGCCGCGCAGGCCGGTGGCGCAGATCGCATCGAACTGTTCGACAATCTTGCCGAAGGCGGTACCACGCCGTCGTTTGCCAGCATCGCCATCGCCCGCGAGCGCCTGGCAATTCCGTTGTTCGTGCTGGTGCGGCCGCGTCCGGGGGATTTCCACTACGACGCGCTGGAAACCGAGCTGATGCTGCGCGACATCACCCAGTGCCGCGCGCTGGGCTGCGATGGCGTGGTGATCGGTGCGCTGGATGCGCAGGGCGATATCGACCTGCCGCTGTGCCGCGAACTGCTGCGCGCGGCCGGCCCGTTGCAGGTGACCTTCCACCGTGCCTTCGATGCCGCGCGCGATCTGCCGGCGGCGCTGGAGCAGGTGATCGGGCTGGGCTGCCAGCGGGTGCTGACGTCCGGCGGCCAGGCCAGCGCCGACGCCGGTGCCGATGTACTGGCCGCGCTGGTCGCGCAGGCGGCCGGCAGGATCAACGTCATGGCCGGCGCAGGGCTGGGCCCGGGCAACATCGCCGCCGTGGCGCGGAAGACCGGCTGTCTCGAACTGCATGCCTCGGCCAAGGGGCAACGACGTTCGGCCATGCAGTTCCAGAACCCGGCCCTGCGCGGGCTGGACCCGGACTGGAGCCAGACAGACACCGCCACGGTGAGTGCGCTGCGGAAGGCGCTCGACGGCTGACCGAATCCGCCGGGCATGGCCCGGCGCTACCGGGGCGGGTCCGCACCGCGATGGGTGCATCCGCGGTAGCGCCGGGCCATGCCCGGCGAACGCGCAACCCGATCACGGACAAAACCGTTCTGCGCGCGACTGTCGTGATCGTGTCATCGACATCTGTGCTGCTTCCATAACTATGTCGTGCAACCCATTGATTCATCTGCAGCCCAACAGGCAACAACGACGTGTGTCGCGTGGATGCTGCATCGCCGCATGCTGCGCATGGTTCAGCTGTGCTTTAGTTTGGATCGATCCACAGGGGAGGGCGGTCGAATCGAGATGGATCGATTCAACGCCCGGGATCGCCATCCGACCGCGCGTCCACCATCCAAGAGCAACCACCCATGGCTCAGTCCGTCCGCAACCGCCGTCATCTGCTGTCCCACGCCCTCGCCCTGGCCCTGCTGCCGTTCGCCGCTGGCGCACAGGACGCGGCCCCGTCGCCCACCAAGGATCTTGATGCGGTCACCGTCACCGGTTCGCGCATCAAGCGTGCCAGCGTCGAGGGCCCGGCCCCGGTCAACGTGATCAGCGCCGCACAGATCCAGAAGGAAGGCTTCGTCACCGTCTACGACGCACTGAAGACCCTGACCGAGGCGACCGGCACGGTCGAGGCGGCGTCGCAGTGGGGCTCGCACACCCCCAACGCGAGCGGCCTGAACCTGCGCGGCATGGGCCCCAACCGCAGCCTGCTGCTGGTCAATGGCCGCCGCGTGGCCGACTATCCGCTGCCCTATGGCGGCGAGACCAATTTCTCCAACTACAGCAACATTCCGGCGGCGGCGGTCGAACGCATCGAAGTGCTGACTGGCGGCGCTTCGGCGATCTACGGTTCAGACGCCATCGCCGGCGTGGTCAATGTCATCCTCAAGACCAACTACGACGGCGACGAAGTGCGCGTGCGCGGCGGTACCTCCACCGAAGGCGGGCGTGACACCTGGGATCTGTCCTGGGCGGGCGGCAAGACCGGCGACAACTGGAGCGTGACCTACGCCCTGCAGTACACCAAGCGCGATCCGTTGTTCGGCCGCGACCGGCCGCAGATGGACGACGCCGACGATGCGCTGTACCCGTCCTGGAACATGGAGCAGCGCAAGGTCGGCTTCCGTCCCACCGCTGGCTTGGCGTTGATCGACCCCAGCAACGGCCAGCGCCTGGCGCCGCCGGACGGCACCTGCGAGAAATTCGCTGGCGAGTACTACACCGCCGACCGCCTGGTCTACAACTACAACGCCAATACGGTGAGCAACACCGGCCGCCTCTGCGGCATGAGCGCCGACTACGCCAACTGGCTGTTGACCGGAGGATCGGAGAACCTGTCGGGCAACCTGTATGCCACCTTCGATTTCGGCAACGATCTGCAGGCCTGGAGCAACCTGGCGGTATACCGTTCCGAAGCGATCTGGGGCACCAATCCGCCGAGCGTGTCGCTGATCGACGATGCCAACGGTTACTACTGGGATGCCAACCGCAATCGCCCGGTGCTCGGCGTGCGCCAGTTCACCCCGAACGAAGTCGGTGGCCTGGACACGCTGCGCAATACCAACCGCGAGTTGTCGTGGGATATCAGCGCAGGCCTGCGCGGGCGCCTGGCCGATCGTTTCGATTGGAGCGCCACGGTCGGCCGTTCCTACTACCGCGTTGAGGAGCGGCAGAACGTGGTCGACGAGCAGAAGTCGTACGACTTCTTCCTCGGCCCACGGCTGGGCACCACCGGCGATGGCGAGGCGATCTACGCCTTGAACGAGTCGCGCTGGTGGAACCCGATCACCCCGGACCAATACTGGCAGATGGGCACGGTAGCGAAGAACCGGGCGTCGTCCTACGTCAACCAGGCCTCGGCCGACATCACCGGTGAACTGTTCCAGGGCTGGGCCGGGCCGATCTCGTTCGCCGCGGTGGCCGAAGTGGCCAAGCAGGGCTATCACCTCAGCCCGGACCCGCGCGCGGGCATCGATTTCGATCTGCAGAACGTCGATCGCGGCGGTGGCGAGCGTACCCGCTACTCGGCCGGTGTCGAATTCAAGATCCCGTTGGCCGACAGCCTGATCGCCACCGCGGCGGCACGCTACGACCGGTACGGCAGCTACAAGGCCGACGGCGGCGGTGAAGCGCTGGATATCGGCAGCCAGAAGGAAACCACCTGGAACGCCGGCCTGGAATGGCGGCCGTTCGAGTCGCTGCTGGTGCGCGGTTCCTACGCGACCAGCTTCCACGCGCCGGACATGCACTACCTGCTGGGCCAGGCCAGCAGTTCCGAAGTGCTGACCTACGACCGCCTGCGCTGCATCGAGAGCGGCGCTTATCTGGTCAACAACTGCGGCGTGGGCAATACCGATGTCTGGTACGCGTTCGACGTGAACCGCCGGGGTACGCCACTGCTGCGCTCGGAAACCGGCGATTCGTGGACGGTCGGTTTCGTGTGGGACGTGCTGCCGAACCTGTCGATGAGCGCTGACTACTGGGCGATCAAGCTGGAAGACATGATCGTCGACGTCGGTGCCGACGAAGTGCTGGCGAGTGAGGCCGGCTGCCTGACCGGCAAGAACATGGACGGCACGCCGTGGGCGAACCCGGCAGGTGAGGCTTACTGCGCCGGCATCCTGGCCCGGGTGAACCGTGACGGCAGCGGCCGGCTGGTGTCGATCGAGCGCGGGCCGTTCAACCTGGCCAGCCGCGAAGTGCGCGGCATCGACCTGAGCGCGCGCTACCGGCTGGAGACGGCCGCATGGGGCAGCTTCCAGCTGGGGGTGAACTACACCAACCAGATTTCGACGAAAGAACAGCGTTACGCCAACGATCCGAACCCTGAGCGTCGCGACCGTGACCTGCGCAGCAAGCTGCGCGCCAGCCTGGCGTGGCAGGGTGGCAACTGGAATGCGAACGTGTATGCCGACCGCATCGGTTCAGTGCCGGGCGTGCGCTACCACTGGGGCACCGACCGCCTGGACAACCCCGGCGGCTGCCTGCCGTTCGCCGATGGCTACGTGCCCAGCGACAGCCCGTCGCTGAACTGCCTGGAACCCGCCACGCGCCCGGATGGATCGGCCAATCCGAACCCGAACGCGGGGCAGCAGACGGCGCGCTACTACGGGCGGGTGGGGCCATTCATTACCTGGAACTTCAACGTCGGCTACCAGGTGACCGAGTTCATGAAGGTCAATCTGTACGTGAACAACGCTTTCAATGCGACCAGCTGGAACCACAAGGACCCGTACAAGGTGGACTACGATTTCGCGCCGACCCGCCTGCTGGGTGCGGTGGGACGCGAGTTCGCGCTGGAGTATGTGTTCACGTTCTGAGGGAAAGGCGGCGCCGGGCATGGCCCGGCGCCAGCCACGATTTGACGGGCAGCCACGCATGGCGTGGCTCTACTGGGCGCGCGGGATGGGTGGGTCGTTGGCGGGGTGGGGTGGATTTGACCTTCCCACGATGGCAAGGTCTAGGCTGGTCACCATCCTCCAGATGGAACCAGGGAAACCAGGCCATGAGCACCTCCAGCCCCACAGCCGTCCACGAGACGGCTTCCACCATCAGCCTGCCGATCGAAGGCATGACCTGCGCCAGCTGTGTTGGCCGCGTTGAAGCGGCCCTGGCCAAGGTCGAGGGGGTCGCCAGCGTGTCGGTCAACCTGGCCACCGAGCGCGCAGACATCCGTTCCTCTGGTCCGGTCGACCGCGATGCGCTGATCCAGGCAGTAGAGAAGGTGGGCTACGAAGTACCCGCCGCGACCACCGAACTGGCCGTGGAAGGGATGACCTGCGCGTCCTGCGTCGGCCGCGTGGAGCGCGCGCTGCTGGCCGTACCGGGCGTCAGCCACGCCAGCGTCAACCTGGCCACCGAGCGTGCGACCGTGCGCGGCGTTGCCGGCATCGATGCACTGGTGGCGGCGATCGACAAGGTTGGATATGCGGCGCGCGCGATCGATGGCGGTACCCAGGTCGACGAGGAAGCGGCGGAAAAGAAGGATGCCGAGCGGGTGGCGCTGAAGCGCGACCTGATCCTGGCCAGCGTGCTGGCGGCCCCGGTGTTCGTGCTGGAAATGGGTTCGCACCTGATCCCCGGCATGCACCATTGGGTGATGTCCACGATCGGCATGCAGGCCAGCTGGTACCTGCAGTTCGTGCTGACCACGCTGGTCCTGGCCATTCCCGGCCGGCGTTTCTACCAGAAGGGCTTCCCGGCGCTGCTGCGCCTGGCGCCCGACATGAACTCGCTGGTGGCGGTGGGTACCGCGGCGGCGTTCGGTTATTCGGTGGTGGCCACCTTCATCCCGCGCCTGCTGCCGGCGGGCACGGTGAATGTCTACTACGAAGCGGCGGCGGTGATCGTCGCGCTGATCCTGCTCGGCCGGTTCCTGGAGGTGCGCGCGAAAGGCCGTACCTCGGAGGCGATCAAGCGCCTGGTCAACCTGCAGGCCAAGGTGGCGCACGTCAGCCGCGAAGGGCGCATCGTCGATATCCCGATCAACGAGGTGCTGCTGGGCGATCTGCTGGAAGTGCGTCCGGGCGAGCGCGTGCCGGTGGATGGTGAGGTGGCCGAGGGTCGCAGCTACGTCGACGAATCGATGATCACTGGCGAGCCGATCCCGGTGGAGAAGTCGGCCGGCAGCAGCGTGGTTGGCGGCACCGTCAACCAGAAGGGCGCGCTGACCCTGCGTGCGACGGCGGTAGGTGGGCAGACCATGCTGGCGCAGATCATCCGTCTGGTTGAACAGGCACAGGGTTCCAAGCTGCCCATCCAGGCCGTGGTCGACAAGGTGACGCTGTGGTTCGTGCCGGCGGTGATGCTGGCGGCCCTGGCCACCTTCCTGGTGTGGCTGATCTTCGGACCGTCGCCGGCGCTGACCTTCGCGCTGGTCAACGCGGTGGCCGTGCTGATCATCGCCTGCCCATGCGCGATGGGGCTGGCCACGCCGACCTCGATCATGGTCGGCACCGGCCGTGGCGCCGAGATGGGCGTGTTGTTCCGCAAGGGCGAGGCGCTGCAGCTGTTGAAGGACGCCAAGGTGGTGGCGGTGGACAAGACCGGCACCTTGACCGAAGGTCGCCCGCTGCTGACCGATCTGGAAATCGCCGACGGTTTCGATCGTGCGCAGGTACTGGCGCGGGTGGCCGCGGTGGAGTCGCGCTCGGAGCATCCGATCGCCCGCGCCATTGTCGAGGCGGCGACGGAGGAGGGCATCGCGTTGCCGGCGATGATTGATTTCGAGTCGGCGACCGGCATGGGCGTGCGTGCCAGCGTCGACGGTGCGCGGGTGGAAGTGGGTGCCGATCGCTTCATGCGTTCGCTGGGCGTGGACATCGGCATGTTCGCTGCGCTGGCCGACCGCCTCGGCAACGAAGGAAAGTCGCCGCTGTATGCCGCCATCGATGGCCGCCTGGCGGCGATCATCGCTGTCTCCGATCCGATCAAGCCGAGTACGCCGGCCGCCATTGCCGCCCTGCACCAGCTGGGTCTGAAGGTGGCCATGATTACCGGTGACAACGCCGCCACCGCGCAGGCCATCGCCCGCCAGCTCGGCATCGATGAAGTGGTGGCCGAGGTGTTGCCCGAAGGCAAGGTGGAGGCGGTGCGCCGGTTGAAGGCGGCTTACGGGCAGATTGCGTTCGTCGGTGATGGCATCAACGATGCGCCGGCGCTGGCCGAGGCCGATGTGGGCCTGGCGATCGGCACCGGCACCGATGTCGCGGTGGAGTCGGCCGACGTGGTGCTGATGTCCGGCAACCTGCAGGGCGTGCCCAATGCCATCGCGCTGTCGAAGGCGACCATCGGCAACATCCGCCAGAACCTGTTCTGGGCCTTCGCCTACAACACCGCGTTGATTCCGGTCGCGGCGGGTGCGCTGTACCCGGTATGGGGCGTGCTGCTGTCGCCGGTGTTCGCCGCCGGTGCCATGGCCCTGTCCAGCGTGTTCGTGCTCGGCAATGCGCTGCGCCTGCGGCGCTTCCAGGTGCCGATGGTCGAGGCGTCCCATGCGGCCCAGTAAAGGAGTGATGGCATGAACATCGGTGAAGCATCGAAGGCATCCAGCGTGTCGGCCAAGATGATCCGCTACTACGAGCAGATCGGCCTGATTCCGCCAGCTGACCGTACCGGCGCGGGTTATCGCGCCTATTCGCAGGCCGACGTGCACCGGCTGCGTTTCATCCGTCGCGCGCGTGATCTCGGCTTTTCGGTGGCCGAGATCACCGACCTGCTGGGCCTGTGGAACGACACCTCGCGGCACAGCGCCGACGTCAAGCGCCTGGCCGAGCAGCACATCGATGATCTGGAACAGCGCATCGAGAACATGCGGCAGATGGCCGATACGCTGAAATCACTGATCAGCTGCTGCGCCGGCGATGATCGTCCGGAGTGCCCGATCCTGCAGCGGCTGGGGGAAGGCGAGGAGGGCGCTGCGCCGGTGGCGGCGCCCACCGGGGCGGTACGCAGGCGCGCGCGCAGGACCTGAGGACGACATACGGAAAAGAAAATGCCCGCCCCGGCAGTTGCACGGGGCGGGCATCGTTCATGCAGCGGCTCAGGCGATCAGGCCGGGCGCGGCGGGAAACCCGCTTCGGTCAGCGCTGCAATGATCTGCGCTTCGCTGGCCGAGGTCTGCACCTGCACGCGGCGGCTGGGCGGGTCGGCCGACACCGTCGCCGCCGGGTCGACCAGCTCGATCGCCTTGGTCACGCTGCGCGCGCAGCCGCCGCAGGTCATGCCTTCCACATGGAATTCCATCTGTAGCTCCTTCGATGCACTTGGGGGTGGAGGCAGTGTGCACCTTGCAACGATGGCAGGGTCAAGCGCTTCCGCGGCGCAGGGCCCACGAAAAACGGCAGCCACCTGTACCAGCGCGGCTGCCGTGGAGGATCGTCCCCGCCCGCAGGCGGGGGTAATGCCTTAGAACTTCCAGTTCACGCCGAAGTACAGCTGGCGCCCGGCATACAGGTTGGACAGCAGTCGGGCCTGGCTGTCATTGCCGATGTAGCTGCGCAGCTCGGACTTGGTGGCGTTGAGCACTGCCGCGGTGACCGTCCAGTCCGGCGTGAGGTTGTAGGCAACGTTCAGATCGAGCTGGCTGTACGGCTTGGTGTAGGTGGTCAGGCCGTTGTTGAGGCCGCCCACCACTTCGCCACGACGGTTGTACGAGGCACGGGCCAGGAACTTCTCGTTCTCGTAGAACACGGTGACGTTGGCCTGGTTCTTGGCGCTGCCGACCAGCGGCGACGAACCGATCTCTTCGCCATCAAGCACGATCGAGGCCAGGTTGGTGTCGTTGTAGGTGTAGTTGGCCTGCACGCCCAGACCGAAGTCGAAGGTGTACTGGCCATACAGCTCCACGCCCTGCGACACGCCGTCGCGGCCGTTGGCTTCGGTGCTGTACTTCTGCACCACCACCGTTTCACCACCGACGCTCATCTGCTGGTCGCGCACGACCGGCACGGTGAAGTTGTCCACGTTCTTGCGGAACAACGCCACGCCTGCAACCGAACCCGGCTTGAAGTACCACTCCAGGCCAAGGTCGAACTGCACCGCCTTGAACGGCTCCAGTGCCTTGTTGCTGCCCGAGCCGTACCAGCCGGGGGTGTCGGTGCCGCCAGCGACCCGACGATCATTGCTGTATTCCTGGCTGATGTACTGCAGGCCGCCCGGATAGGCGATGCTGGTGTAGCCCGGGCGCGCGATTACCTTCGACGCGGCACCGCGCAGCACCAGGTTGTCGGTGATGTCCCAGGCGATGTTGAAGCTCGGCAGGAAGTCCGTATAGGTCTTTTCCAGCGAGCTGAGGGTATAGACCTTGTCGCGCACCTGGTTGTCCGGCAGACGCACGAAGCCGCCCTGGCAACGCAGGTTCGGATCGGCAGCCGGGTCATCGCAGCTCATCGGCGCACCCGCGGCGTTGTCCACGAAGTAGTCGTTGAAGCGCTCGACCGAATCGCTGGACTGGGCGAACTGCTTGGTGCGCACCACGCGCACGCCGACGTTGCCGCGCACGCGGTCGGTACGGAAGTTGGCCTGGAAGTAACCCGAGTAGATCTTCTCGTTGACGTCGTAGACGAAGTCTTCCTCGGTACGGTTGTGCGAGCCACCGTAGGTCTGGTTGAGGTAGTCGATGTAGGCCGGGTAGTTGATGCCGGGGAACACGTTGGCATTGAAGCCACCGGCGATGTTGCTGATCGGGTTGGACAGGAAGAAGCCCGGCTGCGCATTGCCTGCGGTCGGATCGCAACCGGCCTGGTAACGATTGTTGTCATAGTCGGCCGGGTCCAGGCCCTGGCAGACCCAGTAGGTGTTGCCGGTATTGCGGTGCACCTGGCCGTCGCGGTACTTGGCGCCGAACTGGATGGAATCCAGCCAGCCGGCTTCGAACATCTTGGTGACGTCGGCCTGGAAGTAGTTCTGCTTGACCTCGGTCTGCATCCACGACGAATCGGTGGAGCCGGTATCGACCTCGGCGATGCCGGCCATCAGCTGCTGCTGGATGTCCGGCGAGACGGTCAGCGACGGCGTGCCGGTCAGGTCCCACGCGGTGTACTGGTTGCCCGCCTGCCACTGGTCACCGACCTTGCGGCGGGGCTTGGCCGACATGCGGAAATTCATCGACGGGCCACCCTTGGACCAGGTGCGGCCGCCGGTGAAGCTGGCCTTCCACAGCGGGCTGATGTCCCAGTCGACGGTCAGATCGGCCGTCTGCGAAAGCGCCTTTTCCTTGCTGTAGCCACCGGTCAGCTGCGGAGTGGGGATGGTGCAGTCATCCGGACCCCAGCCCCCCGGCGGCAGGCCAGCTGCGGCCGCCTGGTCTTCGCTGCAGTAATAGGTCTTGCCGGCAAGCTTTTCGTACTGCGCGCCGGTGACGATGCTGCCACTGGGATCGAAGCTCAGCCCGTTGAGCAGGCGCCCACCGGCCCAGTTGCCATCGCCGTTGTAGCGGGCCAGGTTCCACTCCGGCACCTTCAGCATGTTCTGGGTGTAGTCACCTTGCAGTTCGAAGCGGAAGTAGTTCGCGGTCAGGGTCAGGTTGTCGATCGGCTTGAACTGGAAAGTCAGCTGGCCGCCCTTGCGCTCGCGCTTCTCTTCCTTCACCGCGAAGTTCACCGAGGTCGGCATGAAGAATTCGCTGTAGTTCGTGCCGGTCTGGTTGTTGAAACCGGATTGGCCCCACCAGTAGTGGATGCCATCCTGTTCCAGCAGGTTGCCGTTGGCATCGCGCGCGGTGGTGTTGTTGCCGTACCACTGGTAGTCCTCGGTGCTGGTCTCCATGGTGCGGCTGGTGCGCTTCTGCTGGGTCACGCCGACCAGCACGCCGAAGCGCTCGTCCTTGCTGTGCCAGGAATACAGCGCCGACACCTGCGGGTCGACGTCGTGGCTGGTGTCGGACGAGGTGCCTTCCAGGTTGACGTAGCCGGAGTTGGCTTCCATCTCCAGCGGGCGCCGGGTATGCAGGATCACCGTGCCGCCGATGCCGCCTTCGTCGATGCGCGCTTCCGGCGACTTGAACAGCTCGGCGCTGGACAGCATGTTCGACGGCAGCAGGGTGTAGTTGAACGAGCGGGTAGCTTCGTTGTTGGTTTCCGACGAGGCGACGTAGTTGCCGTTCAACTGGGTCAGGGTCAGGTCGGGCGCGAGGCCGCGCACGCTGACCGACTTGCCTTCGCCACCGCTGCGGGTGATGACCACGCCGGGCACGCGCTGCAGCGCGTCGGCCACGTTCTTGTCGGGGAACTTGCCAACGTCCTCGGCGGTGATCACTTCGACCACGGCGTTGGCGTCGCGCTTCTGCTGCAGGCTCTTTTCGATCGCGTAGCGATAGCCGGTGACCTGGACGCTGTCCAGGGTGGTGGCGTCCTGCGTGCCGGTCGTTGCTGACGCCTGCTGGGCGGAAGCGCCAAGCGGGGCGACGGCGGCGGCCAGGGCCAGCGCGATGGCCAGCGACAACGCGTCGTGGCCCTGCGTACGTGTTGAATGCTTCATTGCCATCTCTCCCTCTCTCCTGGATTGATCCGGTGACTGACTGACGCGGAAACTTGAATCGATCTAATTCGTGATGCCGATCTTGCCTTCGCCCTGCAGATGCAACGAGCGCCTGGCAGATGGCCTGACACGTCCTGTCTTGCTCCCCAACTCCCGGGCCATCGCGATGTCGTCTTGGATCGATCTAAGCGATGGGCGGGGCGATTTTTAGCACGGCCAACGCGCCGACGCATGTTGCTGCGCAATATGGCAGCGACGTGTCGTGCAAATGACCCTTCGCGGAAAAATGCTGTAAGCGTTTACATGCGCAGACGGGGTGGGCCGGCCGGGCTGCGCCCGGCACCCGCAGAGGCCTTCAGGCCAGGGCAACAGCACAGCAACTGCAACAGCAACAGCTGGTTTCCTGCGGGATGGCGGGGTGGGTCCGGTGGCGGGGGACGCTGCAAGTACGTCCATGTAAGCTCGGTCGCGCCTTGCTCGTGTGCGTTGTCCTGCGCACACGGCAAGACGGGGGTTGGGCGTCCTGCCCAGCCCGCCCGAGGCATGCCTCGGGCCCATGGCGCTCACGCCCCCGCAACCGGACCCACCCCGCCTTCGACAGATTCCCGCTGCTGTTGGTAGGTGTCGACCTTGGTCGACACGTGGATCCATGCCATGCATGGATGAAATCCAATCGATGATTTCGAAATCGGTAGGAACATCCATCCGCGCACGGCGTGGATCTACCAGATCTCGGGAAACTGTCAGGGGTGGGGCGGTATGGGCAGGCAGGACCGTTGGCGCCATGGATGGCGCCATCGAGCCCCCATGGATGGGTCTACGGCGTGTCCTGCCTGCCCATACCGCCCCGCCCAGCTCGGTAGCCCGCCGTTGCTGTTGCTGTTTTCTTGGCTTGAAGGCCTCTGCGGGTGCCGGGCGCAGCCCGGCCGAAGCCCCCGCTCATGCTGCGCCGCAGAATGCATTGGGCGAAATTCCCATGCTCTACTTGAATCGATCTAAATCCGCCGGGGTGCGGATTTGTACCGATGGAAACGAGGGCTCGGCCTGTGCGGCCGGTTCTTCGCTGCCGCCCTGCCGCCAAGGAGTCCTGCCCGTGACCAGGTTGTCCCGCCGTCGTCCCGCCCGCCGCCTGTCGGCATTGTCCCATCGGCCCCTGGCCCGCATCGCCTGCCTGCTGGCACTGGCGGTGACGCCCTGGCTGCAGGCCGCACCGGCCGCGCTGGAGCGCGAGGTCAATACCTTCATCGGCAGCAAGGATGACGGCAACACCTTCCCCGGTGCCTCGGCACCGTTCGGCCTGATCCAGGTCAGCCCGATCGGCAGCCACTATTCGGGCTGGCGCTACGACGACGACAAGATCCGCGGCTTCGGCCACTCCTTCCTGTCCGGTGCCGGTTGCTGGGAGCAGGGCGGGCAGGTCTCGGTGCTGCCGGTGACCGGTTCGATCGGCCCCGGCGGCGACTTCGATACCGCCGATGGGAAAGCCTTCAATCACAAGACCTATGCGTCGGCCTACAGCCACGACGGTGAGATCGGCCAGGCCGGCTACTACAAGGTGCGCCTGACCAGCTACGGCGGCATCGACGCCGAAGCGACCGCGCGCACCCGCGCAGCTGCCGAGCGTTACACCTTCAGCCAGCGCCAGGGCGATGGCCACGTGCTGGTGAATGTCGGTCAGGCCAACGAGCGCCACTCGGTGATCGGCAGCGTGGTCGATGTGGTGGGTGACCGCGTGGTGGAAGGCAAGCTGGTCACCAAGAGCTTCTGCGGTGGGCACCAGTACACCACCTGGTTCCGCATCGAGTTCGACCGCCCGTTCAAGGCGCATGGCACCTGGGGCGAGGGCGGCGGCCTGCCGGGCGCGCGCCACAGCATGGAAGGCGAACAGAAGCCCAACGGCGCGTGGCTCAGCTTCGACCTGGCCAAGGGCCAGTCGGTCACCGCCGTCAGCGCGATTTCGCATGTGGATGCCGAAGGTGCGCGCACCAACCTGCGCGCCGAGGGCATGCAGGGCGGGGCGCTGCTGGGCTTCGAGCGCATGCGCGCGCTGTCGCAGCAATCGTGGCGGGAGCAGTTGGCACGCGTGCGCGTGCAGGGCGGCAATGGCGATGACCGCACCGTGTTCTACAGCGCGCTGTACCACGCGCTGCTGCAGCCGCTCACCGGCAGCGATGCCGACGGCCGTTACCGCGGCTACGACGATGGCATCCATCGCGCCGATGGCTGGACCTACTACGAGTACTTCTCGCTGTGGGACACCTACCGTGCACAGAACCAGTGGCTGGCACTGACGCGCCCGGACGTGGCGCGCGACATCGGCCGCAGCCTGCTGGCGATCGATGAGCAGGGCGGCTGGCTGCCGCGCTGGGGCTATGCCAACTTCGAGACCAACATCATGACCGGCGATCCGGTCACCCCCTTCATGGTCGACCTGTGGCGCTTCGGTGCGCTCAAGGGCCGCGAAGGGCAGGCATGGGATGCGCTGCGCCGCAATGCGTTCGGTACGCCGCCGCTGAACTCGCGTGCTGCCGGTCGCTCCGGCAACCCGACCTACCTGGACAAGGGCTACGTGGTCTACGACCGCGCGTTCCCGTCCAAGGGCATGGATGTCGATCCCCATCATGGTGGTTCGGCAACGCTGGAGTACGCACTGGCCGACTGCGCGCTTTCGCAGATGGCCGATGGGCTCGGCCATGCCCAGGACGCGGCGACGCTGCGTGAGCGCGGCCGCAACTGGCGCAAGGTGTGGGACCCGCAGGTGCGCGACGCCGAGACCGGCTTCACCGGCTTCCCGCGCCCGCGCACCGAAGATGGCCAGTGGTATACCCCGGCTGACGGCCATTACAGCCCGCGCTCGCATCACGGTTTCCATGAAGGCACGGCGTGGCAGTACCAGTGGCTGGCGCAGCAGGACGTGCCGGGCCTGGTCGAAGCGATGGACGGCCGCGAACAGGCCGGCCGTCGCCTGGATGCTTTCTTCGCCATGGACGCTCTGCAGGCCGACCCCCTCAATGCCGCCCGCAAGGAGTGGGTGGTCGGGCCGTACAGCTATTACAACCAGTTCCGCTACAACCCGAACAACGAACCGGACCTGCACTCGCCGTGGCTGTACACGCTGATCGGCCAGCCGTGGAAGACCGCAGCGGTGGTGCGTGCAGCGCAGCAGCTGTTCACCAATGCACCCAACGGCGTGACCGGCAACGATGACCTCGGCACGATGTCGGCCTGGTACCTGTTCAGTGCGATCGGCGTGTACCCGGCGGTGCCGGGCAGCGGCGAGTTCCTGCTGCATACGCCGCGCTTTGCCAAGGTCGAGGTCGAGCTGGGCAATGGCCGCACCCTGCGTATCGAGGCACCTGGCGCCGATGGCCGCCGCCTGCAGTACGTGCAGGGCGTGCAGGTCGACGGCCAGGCACATTCCCCGGTATGGCTGGGCTGGAGCCAGCTGCAGCACGGCCCAAAGCTGCGCTTCGCGCTGGACGGGCGGGCGCCGACCGAGGGCTGGGGCACGGCGGTCAAGGACCTGCCGGTGTCCTGGTGCGCGGCACCGGGCAGCCAGCTGCACTGAGCCGGGCTGTGCCGTTCGAGGCAACCCAGCGAACGGCACGGCACGACAGGGCCGCGATCCATTAGGCTTGAGCATCCATCGGAGTGCGGGAAGACGATGAACGACAACAGCGACAGTTCCAGCAAGCGTTCCGGCAAGGCGGTGACGGTGACCGACATCGCCCGTGCCATCGGCGTTTCGCGCGCGACCGTGTCGCTGGTGCTGCGCGGCAGTCCGCTGGTCAACGTCGATACCCGCGCCCGGGTCGAGGCTGAGCTGCGCCGCCAGCGTTACGTCTACAACCGCGCTGCAGCGAACCTGCGGCGGCGCACGTCTTCCAGCATCGCCCTGGTCATCAACGATCTGTCCAACCCGTTCTTCGCCGAATTCGCCTCCGGTGTGGACGAGGCACTGGGCGGACGCGGCTACGTGACCCTGCTCGGCAGTACCGGCGAGTCGCCCGAGCGGCAGCAGGCGGTGCTGTCCACGCTGATGGAACACACGCCTGCGGGCCTGATCCTGTCGCCGGCCGAAGGCAGCGATGCCACGCTGCTCCGGCAGGTACTGGGCGCCAACGCCAACGTACTGCTGTTCAACCGCGAACTGGAAGGCGCCGACTGGGACTTCCTGACCCTGGACAACCAGCATGGTGCCTACCTGGCCACCCGCCACCTGATCGAGCGCGGCCATCGCCAGATCGCATTCTTCGGTGGCCACGCGGCATCGAGTTCCTGCCACCAGCGTCGTGCCGGTTTCCAGCAGGCACTGGCCGAAGCCGGGCTGGCATTGCCGCCGGGCTGGATGATCGAATCTGCACCCAACCGCCTGGAAGCGGCCGCGCGCACCGATGAACTGTTCGTCGACGGCCATCGGCCGAGCGCAGCGGTCTGCTACAACGACACCGTCGCGCTGGGCCTGATGCTGGGCCTGAACTCGCGCGGCATCCGTCCCGGCGGTGACTTCGCGGTGACCGGCTTCGACGATATTTCCGAAGCATCGGTTGCCGTGCCGCCGTTGACCACCCTGACGGCCGACCCACGCGAACGTGGGCGGCAGGCGGCCTCGCTGCTGCTGCAGCGGCTGGAGGAACCGGATGCGCCACCACGGCGCACGGTCGCCCCGGTACAGTTGCGCATCCGCGAAAGCAGCGCCGCTCGTCCGAATTGAATTGATGCTTCGCTCCTGAACTGATTGCACCCTTCCACGCACCAACGACCTTTCGCGCATCGAGGCGCGTACCGCATGCCGATCTCCGCAACGCCCCGCCCATCAGGTTCCCCGGGCAACCAGCCTGCCGTCACCAACGGCAAGGCGCTGGCCGTGGTCACCACCATCTTCTTCATGTGGGGCTTCCTGACCTGCCTCAACGACATCCTGATTCCGCATCTGAAGGCGGTGTTCGAGCTGAACTACGCCAAGGCAATGCTGGTGCAGTTCACTTTCTTCGGCACCTACTTCCTGATGTCGTTGCCGGCCGGGCGGCTGGTTGCAGCGCTGGGTTACAAGAAGGGCATCGTCGCCGGACTGGTGATCGCCGGCATCGGTGCGCTGGGCTTCTGGCCGGCCGCTGAGCTACGCGTCTATGGCGCCTTCCTCGGTGCATTGTTCGTGCTGGCCACCGGCATCACCGTGCTGCAGGTGGCGGCCAACCCGTATGTCGCGCTGCTTGGTCCGGAGCAGACCAGTTCCAGCCGCCTGACCCTGGCGCAGGCGCTGAACTCGCTGGGTACGGCCATCGCGCCGATCTTCGGCGGCATGCTGATCCTGTCCAACACGGCCATGAGCGGCGAGCAGATCGCCGCGCTGCCGGCCGCCGAGCAGCTCGCCTACCGTACCGCCGAGGCACACGCGGTGCAGGGCCCCTACGTCGGCCTGGCCGTTGCGCTGGTGCTGCTGGCCCTGTTCGTGTTCCTGTTCCGCCTGCCGGCGTTGAACGACACCACCGAGCAGGCTGACCAGGGGCATCAGCACAGCTATCTGGATGCGCTGCGCAAGCGCCACCTGCTGCTGGGCGTGCTCGGCATCTTCTTCTACGTCGGTGCTGAAGTATCGATCGGCAGCTTCCTGGTCAACTACCTGTCGATGCCCACCATCGGCGGTTTCAGCGAGCAGGAAGCCACCCACTATGTGTCGGCCTACTGGACGATGGCGATGATCGGTCGCTTCGCCGGTTCGGCGCTGCTGGCGCGCTTCTCGCCGAGCCGCCTGCTGGCGATCTTCGCGCTGGTCAACGTGGGCCTGCTGACGCTGACCATGATGACCTCCGGCAATGTCGCGCTGTACTCGGTGGTGGCGATCGGCCTGTTCAATTCGATCATGTTCCCGACCATCTTCGCGCTCAGCATCGAGCGCCTCGGCCCGCTGACCAGCAAGGGTTCGAGCCTGCTGATCATGGCCATCGTCGGTGGCGCGGTGGTGCCATACCTGCAGGGCGTCCTGGCTGACCACATCGGTGTCCAGGCCAGCTTCATCCTGCCGCTGCTGTGCTACGGCTACATCATTTTCTACGGACTGGTCGGCGCCCGCGCGCCGGCTGCCGGCACGCAGGGAGGCTGAGTCGAAAATGGGTTCCATCGTCTGCTTCGGCGAAATTTTGATCGATCTACTAGCGCAGCCGCCGGCCTCGGCCGATACCCCGCGCGCTTTCCTGCAGTACGCCGGAGGTGCACCGGCCAACGTCGCGGTGGCCGCCGCGCGGCTGGGCGCGAAGACCCAGTTCGTCGGCATGCTCGGCCGCGACATGTTCGGCGACTTCCTGGCGGAGAGCCTGAGCGAACACGGCGTCGGCACCGACTACATCGTGCGTACCGACGCGGCCAAAACCGCGCTGGCCTTCGTTGCACTGGACGCGGGCGGCGAACGCAGCTTCAGCTTCTACCGTCCGCCTGCCGCCGACCTGCTGTTCCGTGACAGCGATTTCCAGGCCGGCTGCTTCGATGGCGCGCAGTGTTTCCACGTCTGTTCCAACAGCCTGACCGAAGCGGACATCGCCGAAGCGACGTTCGCCGGCATGGACCGTGCGCGTGCGGCCGGCGCGGTGGTCAGCCTGGATCTCAACCTGCGTCCGGCGCTGTGGCCGACCGATGTCGACCCGACACCGCGCCTGTGGCAGGCGCTGGAGCGCGCCGACCTGGTCAAGCTGTCGCGCGAGGAACTGGACTACCTGGCCGCCCCGCTGGGCGATGACGGCGAGGCGCTGGTGCTGCGCCGCCTGCTGGCCGCGCAGGCACGCTGGGTGATCATCACCGACGGCGCCGCCACGCTGCATTGGTATACCCGTGAAACGCAGGGCAAGGTCAGCAGTTTCCGCGTCGCCACCGTGGACACCACCGCTGCCGGTGATGCCTTCGTCGGCGGCGTGCTGGTTGGCCTGCTGGAGCGGGGTGGGGCAGGTGCGGGCTTTGCCGCGTTCTGCCAGGACCCGCAGGCGATCGCCGCCACGCTGCGCTTCGGCGCCGCCGTTGGCGCACTGGCGGTGACCCGCAAGGGCGCATTCGCTGCGATGCCCTCGTTCGATGAAGTGCAGCAGCTGCTGCAGCTACAGGATCTCCCCGCATGAGCACCTCGCCCGATTTCCGTTCCCCCGCGTTCCTGCGCGCCCACATCGCCGACACGATGGCGTTCTACCATCCGCGCTGCATCGACCCGAAGGGCGGCTTCTTCCATTACTTCCGTGACGACGGCAGCATCTACGATGCCAGCCATCGTCATCTGGTGAGCAGCACCCGCTTCGTCTTCAACTACGCCATGGCCTACCGCGAATTCGGCAACGCCGAGTATCGCGACGCGGTCGAGCACGGGGTGCGCTACCTGCGCGAGGTTCACCGCAACCCGGCCACCGGCGGCTACGCCTGGACTCTGCGCGATGGTGTGGTAGAGGACGACATGAATCACTGCTACGGCGTGGCCTTCGTGCTGCTCGCCTACAGCTGTGCGTTGAAGGCAGGCATCGAAGAAGCCCGCACGTGGATGGACGAAACCTGGCAGCTGCTGCAGGCGCGCTTCTGGGAAGCCGAGCACGGCCTGTACAGGGACGAGGCCGACGGCCAGTGGAACTTCACCGGCTACCGCGGCCAGAACGCCAACATGCACATGTGCGAGGCGATGCTGGCCGCGTTCGAGGCCAGTGGCGAGCAGCGCTATGTCGAGCGCGCGCTGCAGCTGGCCGACAACATGACCCGCCGCCAGGCGGCAAAGGCCGGCGGTCTGGTCTGGGAACACTACGACGTCAACTGGAACATCGACTGGGACTACAACCTGGACGATCCCAAGCACCTGTTCCGGCCGTGGGGCTTCCAGCCGGGGCACCAGACCGAGTGGGCCAAGCTGCTGCTGATCCTGGACCGACACGTGCAGGCCGACTGGCTGGTGCCGACCGCGCAGCATCTGTTCGATGTGGCCGTAGAGCGCAGCTGGGACGAGGTGCGCGGCGGCCTGTACTACGGCTTCGCCCCGGAGTCGCGCCGGCAGCCGGGCATGGACGGCGCGCCGATCGGCGGTGACAGCTTCGTCTGTGATGACGACAAGTATTTCTGGGTGCAGGCCGAGACCCTGGCCACCGCCGCGCTGATGGCCGCGCGCACCGGCGACGACCGCTATTGGCAGTGGTACGACCGTATCTGGGCGTACTCGTGGGAGCACTTCGTCGATCATCGATACGGCGCATGGTTCCGCATCCTCGACGCCGACAACCGCAAGTACAGCGATGAGAAGAGCCCGGCCGGCAAGGTGGATTACCACACCATGGGTGCCTGCTACGAAGTGCTGAACGTCGTGCGTTGAGGTCTGCCGCGCTGCGCGCTCGCCGGACGTTGTCCGGCGCTACCGTGGCGTGAGGCATTGGTAGCGCCGGGTCATGCCCGGCGGAAAAACAGGAGTATCACGTGCATCGCATTTCCAACGCTGTCCGTCTGCTGCTGTTGTTGATCGCCCTTGGCGCCTTCCCGGCAGGCGCCGCACCGCTGCAGGCGCAATGGGAGTTCCGGCTGCTGCCCGGCGACGCGCAGGGCGCGGCCCATCCTGGCCTGCAGCAGTGGCGCGCGGCCACGGTGCCAGGCAGTGTGCACACCGATCTGCTGGCGCATGAGCTGATCCGCGATCCCTACGTCGGTGCGCCCGAAGCCGAGCTGCAGTGGATCGGTCTGGCCGACTGGGAGTACCGAGCCCGTTTCGATGTGGACGCTGCCAGCCTGGCAAAGGCCCATGCCGAGCTGCGCTTCGACGGCCTGGACACCTATGCCGAGGTGACGCTCAACGGCAAGCCGCTGCTGCGCGCCGACAATGCCCACCGCACCTGGCATGCCCGCGTCGAAGGTCGCCTGCGTGCGAAGGGCAATGAGCTGCAGATCGTGTTCCGTTCGCCGATCCGCACGCTGCTGCCCGGCGTGCAGGCAATGCCGCACAGGATTGCCGGCAACTATCCTTCGCCCTACGGTGATGAACCCAAGGACGCGATGGTCGGCAACTTCGCGCGCAAGCCGGCGTACCACTTCGGGTGGGACTGGGGCCCGCGCTACGTTACTGCCGGCGTCTGGCGGGGCGTTGACCTGCAGGCATGGGATGCGCATCGGTTGACCGATGTGGCCGTACGCACTGATGCGCTTGATGCAGAAAACGCAAAGCTGGCGGTAGTGCTGCAGGTGGAGCAGGACGCGGTCGCCGCTCCGATTTCGGTGGACATTGAAGTGCGGGATCCCGACGGCCGCAGCGTCGTACGGGTGCAGCGCACGGTCGAACTGAAGCCCGGCCGGAACAGCGTGGACGTGCCGGTTGAACTGGCCAAGCCGCGGCGCTGGTGGCCGGTCGGCCATGGTGCGCAGGACCGCTACACAGTGCAGGCTCGCCTGGACGGCAGTGCCGATGCGGTACTGGCACGCGAGCAGCGCATTGGCCTGCGCACCGTCGAACTGCGCCGCGAGCAGGACGACAAGGGAGGACAGGGCTTCGCCTTCGTCATCAACGGGGTGCCGATCTTCGCCAAGGGCGCGAACGTGATCCCCTTCGACGCCTTCCCCGCGCGCGTTGATGCTGCGCGCCTGCGCCAGGTACTGGTCGCCGCGCGCGATGCCAACATGAACATGCTGCGCAACTGGGGCGGCGGCTACTACGAGGACGATGCGTTCTTCGATATCGCCGACGAACTGGGCCTGCTGGTCTGGCAGGACTTCATGTTCGGCGGTGGCATGCAACCGGGTTACGACCCGGCATTCCGCGCCAGCGTGGTGGCCGAGGCGCGCGACAACGTGCGCCGGTTGCGCCACCATCCCAGCATCGTGCTGTGGTGTGGCAACAACGAGGAAGAAACGGCGTGGAAGGACTGGGGCCACGGCCGCGACCTGAAGGCAGCTGATCCGGCGTTCGCAGCGAAGGTCTGGCAGGGCTACGTCGACCTGTTCGGCAACGACCTGCGCCAGGTGGTGAGCGAAGATGGGTTGGGCGTGCCGTACTGGTCCAGTTCGCCCAGCAACGACCTGGACGAGAAGGCCAACGACTCCACCCGTGGCGACAAGCATTACTGGCAGGTGTGGGGCAATCCGGCATTGCCGGTGCAGGCGTATCTGCGCGAAACCCCGCGCTTCATGTCCGAGTACGGCCTGCAGGCCTGGCCTGCAGTGACGACGGTGGACCAGATCGCCACCCGTGCCGAACAGCGCATCGACAGCCCGGTGATCCGTGCGCACCAGAAGTTCATGGCCGGCGAGGGCAATACACGCCTGCTGCACTACATCGAACTGGGCTACGGCACGCCGAAGGACTTCGAGGACTTCGTCTACCTGAGCCAGGTGATGCAGGCCGATGGCATCGCCCTGGCGGCGCTGCACAATCGCGCTTCGCGGCCCTACACGATGGGCTCGCTGTACTGGCAGCTCAACGATGTCTGGCCGGGAGCATCGTGGTCGAGCGTGGACTACTTCGGTCGCTGGAAGGCGCTGCACTATGCCGCGCGGCGCTTCTTCGCGCCGGTTACGGTGGCCGCACTGCGTGATGAAGGCAGTACGCGCGTGCGCCTGATCAACGATGGTGCCGCGCTGGATGCACGTTGGCGCCTGCGGGTGATGGACGTGGAGGGCAAGGTGCTGCGCCGTCGCGAGCAGGCGGTGACCCTGGCTGCCGCCGGGGTGACCGATATCGGCACCTACGCGGATGCCGAGCTGCTGGCCAGCGCCGATCCGGCGCGGACGGTGGCGGTGTTCGAACTGCTGCAGGATGGCAAGGTGACGGCGCGGCAGGTGGTCGGCTTCGTTGAAGCCAAGGACCAGGTGCTGCCACGCCAGCAGTTGACGTCAACGCTGGCGATCGACGGTGACCACTATCGCCTGCGGCTGCACAGCGCTGCGCTGGTGCGCGCAGCCTGGATCGATTTCGGCGCGCTCGACGTGCAGGTGGAAGAAAACCTGCTGGACCTGCTGCCGGGCGAAACCCGCGACATCGCCGTGCGTGGCCCGGTGGATCTGGCTGCGCTGCGCGAGGCCTTGAAGGTGAAGACCCTCAACGATCGTTGAGAGAGGCGCCCTGGTAGGTGCCAACCTTGGTTGGCACGCTTTGGGCGGGCATTACGAATGCCAACCGAGGTTGGCATCTACCAAAGGCGGTTTCCCGCAGCGTACCCCGGTAGCGCCGGGCCATGCCCGGCGAGCGCAGCGGATAGCTGTTAGAACTGGATCTGCTGGAAGTTCTCGACGCGATCATGGCCGTTGGCGGCGTCGCCGATGCGCGGCATCGGGTAGTCGTCCAGGCGATCGATCAGGCGTGTCTGCAGGCCGGCTTCGCGGGCGGCGTCCAGTTCCTCGACCACGTCGGACAGGAACAGGATCTCGCCAGCGGGAACGCCGATGGCCTGCACGATGTGGCGGTAGCTGTCGGCCTCGCGCTTGCCACCGACTTCGGTATCGAACCAGCCCGACACCAGCGGACTCAGGTCACCGGCGTCGCTGAAGCCGAAGAACAGCTTCTGCGCCGGCACCGATCCGGAGGAGTACACATACAGCGGCAGGCCCGAGGCGTGCCACCCCTTCAACACCGGCGCTACCTCCGGGTAGAAGTGCGCGGTGTAGTCGCCACGACGGTAGCCTGCGTCCCAGATCAGCCCCTGCAGGGCCTTCAGTGCGGTGTGCTTGCGGTCCTGGTCGATCCAGCCCTGCAGCGTCTCGGCCACCAGACTGTCCTGGCAGGCGCCGCCGATCTCGGTGGCGACTGCATCCAGCCAGCGACGCACCTCCGGTTGCTGGCCATGGTCGGCGACGAAGCCGGGCAGCGCCTGGCGTGCGTACGGGAACAGCACGTTCTTGACGAACGAGATGCTGCTGGTGGTGCCTTCGATGTCGGTCAGGATGACGCGGGGCTGCATTGATCAGGACGCCTGGGTCGGAATGTAACGGGGGAACTTCTGCGCGATGTCGGTGCCGGTGAAGTGACCGACCCAGCCATCCGGCTCGGTGAAGAAGCGGATCGCCACGAAGCTGGGCTCATCACCCATGTCGAACCAGTGGGTGGTGCCGTCGGGCACGGCGATCAGGTCATCCTTCACGCACTCGATCTCATAGACCTTGTCGCCCACGTGCAGAGTGAACAGGCCCGAGCCGGCGACGAAGAAGCGTACTTCGTCTTCCTTGTGGAAGTGTTCGTCGAGGAATTTCTTCCTCAGCTCGGCGCGGTTCGGGTTGTCCGGGGCGATCGAGGCCACGTCCACGCTCTTGAAGCCGCGTTCGGCAACCAGGCGGTCGATGTCGGCGCGGTAGGCGGCGAACACTTCGTCCTGGCTTGCGCCCGGGGCGACCGGCGCGGTGGCCTGCCAGCGCTCAAAGGTGACGCCGATCTTCTGCAGTTCGGCAGCGATGATCGCGCCGTCCTGGGTGTCCAGCAGCGGCGATTCGGGATGGGTATCGTCGTAGATGCGCAGTCGGCTCATGGCGGCAGCTTGAACGTCTCGGGGAAGGACAGGGTAGCAGGGTGGCGTTGATGGCCTGATTCCAGAACGGCATCTGGCCGTGCCGGAAACTTCAGCGGCGCAGCTTGCGCAGCTCCAGCTCGCAGTGCAGCAGGAATTCGAACGCTTCCATGTGCCGCCGCGCTTCGGCCATGTCGCGGCCCCAGGCGTACAGGCCATGGCCGTCGATCAGGTAGCCCCAGAGGGTCTGCGTGTCGAGCAGGGCGTCGACCTGGGCCGACAGCACGTCCATGTCCTGGGTGTTGGCAAACACCGGGATGTCGATGGCCATCTCGTGGGTGCTGTTGCCCGCGAAGGCCTTCAGCAGTTCGTAGCCTTCCACCCGGATATGGCCCTGCGGTGCATACAGGCGCGAGGCGATGGTCTGCACCGGCGAATGCGTATGCAGCACGCAGCCGATCTCCGGGAAGCGGCGATACAGCTGGGTATGCAGCAGGGTTTCGGCAGACGGGCGCAGCGGGCGGCCGACGGCCTTGCCATCGAAATCCACGACCATGATGTCGTCTTCGATCAGGCGGCCCTTGTCCTTGCCGGAGACGGTGATCGCGGCGTGGCGGTCGTCCAGGCGGTGGGAAAAGTTGCTGCTGGTGGCCGGGGTCCAGCCGGCCTGGGCCAGTTCGCGGACGTTGTCGATCAGCAGCTGGGCCAGTTCGCTCAGGCGCGCGGTGTCGTAGGGGAAGGTGGGGGCGTTCATGGGGGCGATTTTACTGGATTCGGCCAACGGCTGAGCCCCTCGTGGCTGGCGCCAGAAGCAGATTCCGTGGGTTGGCCGGTCGGGTAGGCTGCGCAGGGGGCGCCGTAAACCCGTCCATGGGGGCTTGGCCGCGGCATCCATGCCGCGGACACCCCTGCGCAGCCCACCCGACCGGCCACGGACAGGTTCCGCGCGGCCAGCCACGGATTGAAGAAGGAAAAGCGAAAGCGGGTCGCTTCGCTGCGCGTGCTCGGAGCGGAGCATGGCTCCGCTCTACAGTAGATTCGTCCCCGAACATTCATTTCCCGGAACGCTTCATCCACGCATGGCGTGGATCTACTGGACGCGCCAGGAGGCTGTCGGGGGCGGGGAGGGGTGAGATTGCGGGGGCGTGAGCCGCATGGATGCGGCGATCGAGCTTACAGGGACGTACTTGCAGCGTCCCCCGCAATCTCACCCCTCCCCGCCAAACCTTCAGACCCGCTGTTGCTGTTGCCGTTGCCCCAGCGGGTGCAGGGCCGCAGGCCCTGCAATGCAGAAAACCTTACTTCCCGCGCAGGCGGCTGTGTTTGAACCCGTAGAAGAAGTAGATCACGAAGCCGACAAACGTCCACACGCCCATCAGCATCCAGTTGTGCAACGTCATCGCCGACAGCAGCGCCAGGCAGCTGATCACGCCCAGGCTGCAGACCAGCCATGCACCCGGAATGCGGAACGGGCGCGGCAGGTCGGGCTGCGTGCGGCGCAGGATCAGTACGCCGGCGCAGACCGCCGCGAAGGCGATCAGCGTGCCCATCGAGGTCAGCTCGCCGAGGATGTCCAGCGGGAACAGCGCCGCCAGCAGGGCGATGCCGATGCCGGTGATGACGGTGTTGATATGCGGCGTGCGGTACTTCGGGTGGATCTTGGTGAACACCGGCGGCAACAGGCCGTCGCGGCCCATGATCATGAAGATGCGCGGCTGGCCGATGATCATCACCAGCACCACCGACGACAGGCCGATCAACGCACCGATTTCCACCACCACCCGCAACCAGCCCAGCTGCGGATGCGCGGCCACGGCGGTCACCACCGGCTCATCGGTGCCCAGCAGCTGGTAGGGCACCAGGCCGGTCATGACCGCGGCCATCGCGATGTACAGCACCGTGCAGATCACCAGCGACAGCATCATGCCGATCGGCATGTCGCGCTGCGGTTTGTGTGATTCCTGCGCGGCCACCGATACCGCTTCGAAGCCGATGTAGGCGAAGAACACCATCGCCGCGCCACGCAGCACGCCTTCCATGCCGTACTTGCCGGGGCCTTCGTTGGCCGGGATGAACGGGGTCCAGTTGCTGGTGTCCACGTACTTCCAGCCGACCACGATCACCAGCACGATCAGCCCGGTCTTGAGGATGACCATGGCCATGTTCATCGCCGAGGATTTGCTGATGCCGACGTAGCACAGCCAGGTCAACAGCAGCACCAGGATCGCGGCGGGAATGTTGGCGATGGCGCCGGTGGGCCGCAGCTGCGCATCCAAGGGGGCGCTGACCAGCGCCGCCGGTAGATGGATGTCGAAATGGCTGAGCAGGCTGAGGAAATACCCGGTCCAGCTGACCGCCACGGCCGAGGCGGAGACGCCGTACTCGAGCACCAGCATCCAGCCGATGAACCAGGCCGAGAGCTCGCCGAAGGTGGCGTAGGTATAGGTATAGGCGCTGCCGGATACCGGCACCATCGCCGCGAACTCGGCATAGGCCAGGGCGCAGAAGGCGCAGCAGATCGCGGCCAGCACGAACGAGAGCATGATGGCCGGGCCGGCGTGGTTGGCTGCGGCCTGGCCGGTGATGACGAAGATGCCGCCGCCGATCACGGCGCCGATGCCGAGTGCGGTCAGGCCCCAGGGCCCGAGGTGGCGACGCAGGCTCAGGCCGTTGGCGTCTTCATGGGCGGCATGCGGATGCTTGGTGGCCCACAGTTGCTTGAACATGTGTGGTGGTCTTGTGCGATGCGCCCGGTGACCGGGCGCGGGCGGAAATGCTTGCGGATATCGACGGGCCGGCGCAGGGGCCGGCCCGTCGGGAGGATCAGGGCGACTTGGCCAGCTTGCTGTGGCGCATGCCGTAGCCGAAGTAGATCAGCAGGCCCAGCACGGTCCAGCCTACGAACAGGTGCCAATGCACCACGAACGCCTGCCAGAACAGGAACAGGCACGACAGCGCGCCCAGCGGGCAGATCACCCACACCAGCGGCACGCGGAACGGACGGTGCAGCTCCGGGCGGGTGTAGCGCAGGATCAGCACGCCGATGCAGACCGTGGCGAAGGCCAGCAGGGTGCCCATGGAAACCAGTTCGCCCAGCACGTTCAGCGGCACCAGGCCGGCCAGCGACGCGGCGATGACGCCGACCACGATCGTGGCCCAGTACGGCGTGCGGAAGCGCTTGTGGACCTTGCCGAACACTTTCGGCAGCAGGCCATCGCGCGAGATGGTGTAGGCGATGCGGGTCTGGCCCATCATCATCACCAGCACCACCGAGGACAGGCCGGCGATCGCGCCGATTTCCACCGCGGTCTTCAGCCAGGATAGGCTCGGGTAGGCTTCCAGCGCGGTGGCCACCGGCTTGTCGGTGCCCAGCAGGTGGTAGGGCAGCATGCCGGTCAGCACCGCGCAGACGATGATGTAGACGATGGTGCACACCGCCAGCGAGCCGAGCAGGCCGATCGGCATGTTGCGCTGCGGGTCCTTGGTTTCACCGGCGGCGGTGGAGACTGCATCGAAGCCGATGTAGGCGAAGAACACGATGGTGGCCGCGCGGAACACGCCGCTCCAGCCGAACTCGCCGGACACGCCGGTGTTTTCCGGGATGAACGGGTGCCAGTTGGCCGGGTCCACGTGGGCCGCGCCGATGCCCACGAACAGGCAGATCACGAAGACCTTGATGGCCACGATGATCGCGTTGACGAACGCGGACTGGGTCACGCCCACGTACAGCAGGCCGGTCACCGCCGCCACGATCAGCACCGCCGGCAGGTTGAACAGCTTGCCGGAGGCGGCGAACTCGTGCCCGTTCCAGGCGATCGGCGCCGCGCTCAGCGCGTCCGGGAACGGCATGTGCAGCGTGGTGGTGATGAAGCTGATCAGGTACGCCGACCAGCCCACCGCGACCGAGGCCGAGGCGAACAGGTACTCCAGCACCAGGCACCAGCCGATGAACCAAGCCATGCCCTCGCCGAGCGTGGCGTAGGAGTAGGAATAGGCGCTGCCGGAGACCGGCATCATCGCTGCGAACTCGGCGTAGCACAGGCCGGCCAGCGCGCAGGCGATGCCGGCGAACACGAACGACAGCATGACCGCCGGGCCGGCGTGGTTGGCCGCGGCCTGGCCGGTAAGCACGAAAATGCCTGCGCCGATCACCGCACCAATGCCAAGCATGATGAGGTGTTTCGCCGTGAGGGTCCGTTTCAACGTGGCTTCGCCATCCAGGCTGCCTTCGATGGGTTCGCCGGCATCGACGTGCCCGGCCGGTTCGACCGGCTTGACCCTCAACAGAGCTTTCAGCATGCAGTACTTCCTGATGATCGGATTGGGAGGGCCGCCAGTACATTGCCGGCGGCCTGGAATCGTGAAAGCCGTGCGAACGGCCCGCTGTACCTTAGCCAATGCTGAAGGCACCGCACAAGCGCAAACGCAACAATGAACGGCGATAATGGCAGGTATTTTTCCAGGCACCCCGCATTCATGAGCGAAACCACCGAATCCCTTGCCGCACTTGACGATCGCTTGCGCGGCCTGCTGCATGACTATGCGCGCAAAGAACCCGCCCACGACGCCCTTGCTGCCGAATTCAGCACATTGATCGACGATGTGGAAGATGCATTCCGCCGCGAACGCCTGGCCGGCCACTTCACCGCCAGCTGCTGGCTTGTCAGCGCCGATGGCCAGCGGCTGCTGCTGACCCACCACCGCAAGCTGCAGCGCTGGCTGCAGCTGGGTGGCCACGCCGACGGCGACCGCGATCTGGCCCGGGTAGCGTTGAAGGAAGCCGAGGAGGAATCGGGCCTGACCGGCCTGGTGCTGGATGATCCGACCATCTTCGATATCGACAAGCACTGGATTCCCGAGCGCAAGGATGTGCCGGGGCACTGGCACTACGACGTGCGTTTCGTGATCCGTGCGCTGGGAGGGGAAGCGTTCGTGCTCAGCGAAGAGTCGCTGGAGCTGGCCTGGCGACCGGTGGCCGAGGTCGCCAGCGATCCCCAGTCGGACGAATCGATGCAGCGCATGGCGCGCCGTTGGCTGGCGCGCTGAAAGACGCATCCACGCTACGCGTGGATGACGCAATGCCGGATGCATTCCGCCGGGCCACGCCCGGCGACGTACATCTCAATACAGGATGCGGGTGCGCAAGGTGCCCGGAATCGCCGCCAGCTCGTCACGGACCGCGCTGGCCTGCTCCTCGCTGGCGGTGATGTCGATCACCACGTAACCCACCTTCGGGTCGGTGCGCAGGAACTGGCCGTCGATGTTGACGTTGTGCCGCGAGAAGATCTCGTTGACCTTGGACAACACGCCCGGCACGTTCTGGTGGATGTGCAGCAGGCGCAGGCTGTCGGCGTGCTCGGGCAGGGTCACCTCCGGGAAGTTGACCGCCGACAGGGTGCTGCCGTTGTCGCTGTAGCGCACCAGCTTGGCCGCCACTTCGATGCCGATGTTGTCCTGCGCTTCCAGCGTGCTGCCGCCGACGTGCGGGGTCAGGATCACGTTGTCGTGGCGGGTCAGCGGCGATTCGAAGATATCGCCGTTGCCCTTCGGCTCGACCGGGAACACATCCAGTGCAGCGCCACCGATGTGGCCGCTGGCCAGTGCTGCATCCAGCGCTTCGATGTCGACCACGGTGCCGCGCGCGGCGTTGATCAGGTGCGCGCCGCGGCGCATCTTCGCCAGCTCGGTGCTGCCGATCATCCACTGCGTGGACGGTGTCTCCGGCACGTGCAGGGTCACGATGTCAGCACGCGCCAGCAGGTCGTCCAGGCTGGCCGCCGCACGGGTATTGCCCAGCGACAGCTTGGTTTCCACATCGTGGAAGATCACCTGCATGCCCAGCGATTCGGCCAGTACGCCGACCTGGGTGCCGATGTGCCCGTAGCCGATGATGCCCAGGACCTTGCCGCGCACCTCATGGCTGCCGCTGGCCGATTTCGACCAGCCGCCGCGATGGCATTCGGCGTTCTTCTGCGGGATGCCGCGGGTCAGCATGATCGCTTCGGCGATCACCAGTTCGGCCACGCTGCGGGTATTGGAGTAGGGCGCGTTGAATACCGGAATGCCGGCCAGCTCGGCCGCATCCAGGTCGACCTGGTTGGTGCCGATGCAGAAACAGCCGACCGCGATCAGGCGCTTGGCCTCGGCCAGCACCTCGGCACTGAGCTGGGTACGCGAGCGGATGCCGACGATGTGGGCTTCGGCGATGCGCGCCTTCAGTTCGTCCTCGGGAAGCGCCTTGGTGTGCGCCTCGATCTGGCTGTAGCCGGCGGCGCTGAACACCTCCACGGCGGTCTGGCTGACCCCCTCCAGCAACAGCACGCGGATATCCTGCTTCGGGAACGAGGTCTTCTTCGGCGACATGGGGCGGCACGGCCAGTGGGACAGGGGCTGACCACTATGCCAGATCGCAACGCCCATGGTGCAGTGCGCAATTGGTTGCAACTGCAGCTATTGAAGGCTCTGCAGGGCTGGACGCTGGGCCCGGCCACTGGCACGCTTGCCCGTTCTTCACGCCCCGCGCTGGACCGTCATGACCGATTCCCGCATCGCCTCGTTGCAGCAGGCCTGTCCCGGCCTGAAGCTGAAGACCGACCCTGCCGACCTGGAGCATTACGGCCGCGACTGGACCCGGCGCTGGACACCGGCGCCGCTGGCGATCGCGTTGCCGGCCACGGTTGAAGAAGTGCAGGCGGTGATGCGCTGGACCGCGGCCGAGGGCGTGGCGGTGGTTCCCTCCGGCGGTCGCACCGGCCTTTCCGGCGGTGCGGTAGCGGCCAATGGCGAGCTGGTGCTGAGCCTGGAGCGGATGAACAAGGCGCTGGACTACGATGCGGTCGACCGCACCCTGGTGGTGCAGGCCGGCATGCCGCTGGAGGCACTGCACAACGCGGCCCTTGAACATGGCCTCATCTATCCGGTGGACTTCGCGGCGCGCGGGTCGTGCTCGATCGGCGGCAACATCGCCACCAATGCCGGTGGCATCCGGGTGATCCGCTACGGCAATACCCGTGAATGGATCGCTGGACTGAAAGTGGTTACCGCCACGGGCGAACTGCTCGAGCTCAACAAGGGCCTGATCAAGAACTCCAGCGGCTACGATTTCCGCCAGCTGCTGATCGGATCGGAGGGCACGCTGGGCGTGATCGTCGAGGCCACGGTGAAACTGACCGACCCACCGCCGGCCAGCAACGTGATGCTGCTGGCGCTGCCCAGCTTCGACGTGCTGATGCAGGTGTTCGCCGCCTTCCGTGCGCGGCTGCAGCTGCAGGCCTTTGAATTCTTCACCGACCGGGCGCTGGAACATGTTCTGGCCCATGGTGCGCAGGCACCGTTCGATGAAGTGCATCCCTATTACGTGGTGACCGAGTTTGCTGCCGGTGACGAGGCGCAGGAAGCGGCGGCGATGGCGGCCTTCGAGGACTGCATGGGCAACGGCTGGGTCAGCGACGGCGTGATCAGTGCCAGCGATGCCCAGGCGGCACAGCTGTGGCGCCTGCGCGAGGGCATCACCGAGGCGCTGGCACGTTACAAGCCCTACAAGAACGATGTCTCGGTGCGGATCTCGTCGATGCCGGCGTTCCTGGCCGAGACCCAGGCGCTGATCGGCGAGGCCTACCCGCACTTCGACGTGGTCTGGTTCGGCCACATCGGCGACGGCAACCTGCACATCAACGTTCTCAAGCCGGACGGCACCAGCGACGCGGACTTCGTAAGCCAGTGCGAGCATGTCACCAAGCTGCTGGCGCAGGTGCTGGCGCGCTTCAATGGCAGCATTTCGGCCGAGCACGGTATCGGCCTGGTCAAGAAGGGCTACCTGGACAGCACGCGTGGACCAGCCGAGATCGCGCTGATGAAGGCGGTCAAGCGCGCGTTCGATCCCGAAGGGCGGCTGAATCCCGGCAAATTGTTCGACCTTTGACACAGGCAAAGTCTTCACCCAGCCGTTACGCTCCACCCACCCAATCGATGAACTCCCTGACCATGATCCGTCCGTTCCTGCTGCTTGCCCTGTTGTCCCTGCCGCTGGCCGGCGTCGCTTCGAGTTTTGCCGGCACCTCGGCCGGTTCGGCGACGGGCGCCTCTTCGGGTTCCTCGGGCAGCAGTTCGGGCGATGACAAGGTGGTGCTGGCTGCCCGCGATGATGCGGCTGCGTTTGTCGCCAGCGATGGCCAGATCCGTGGCGCGCGCCTGCAGGCGGCACTGGTGCACCTGCGTGAGCAGGATGCAGCTGCGCAGCAGCAGAGCGACCTGCAGCTGGCACGCGCCCTGCTGGCGCGTTGATCCAGCGCCTGGATAGTGCCGGCCGCTGGCCGGCAACCTCATGACACCTGCGTGGAACGCTGCCGGGCATGGCCCAACGCGACGGAGGCGGATGGGCTGGCTCGCTGCGTTGGCGTGGCTGGTCATTCCAACAGCCCATGCCGCCGACCGCCTGCAGCTGGACCCGGCCGGGCTGAGCCCGGCGCAGCAGCAGGTCGCAATGCAGACACTGGCTGATGTGCAGTCGTTGCTGCCCGACGGCCTGCTGCGTGCCTTGCCCGCGCAGGTGCAGGTCGGCTGGCGTGACGACCTGCCCGCCAACGTGCATGGCCGTGCCTTCGCCGGGGGCATCGCGCTGCGCCGCGACCTGCTGGACGACGATGTAGCCGGTGCCCGACGCGCCCGGCGCAGTGCGCTGGTGCACGAACTGACCCATGTTGCCGACCGCACGGGGGCGCACTGGTCACGCAGCGCCCGTTGGCGTGACCTTGCAGGTTGGCAGCGCAAGCCCTGGCATCTGGGCCGCGGTGACAACGCCTTCCGCGACCGCAGTCCCGATGCCTACGAACTGACCGACCCGGCCGAGTACCTGGCGGTGAACGCCGAACACTTCGTGCTCGATGCAGAGTTCGCCTGCCGCCGTCCGGCCTTGGCGCAGTGGTACCAGGCGCATTTCGGTACGCCGCCCTCGCTGCCCGCGCCGCACTGTGCGGGCACCGTTCCGCTGCTGCAGGCCGATGCGGAAGAGGGCGCTGCATCGCTGCTCGCACTGGACCCGGCGCGGGTGTATGCCGTGGACTACCTGTTCGCCGAAGGCAGTGCGCAGCCGATGAGCCGCTGGGGCCACAGCATGCTGCGGCTGGTGATCTGCCGTCCTGGGCGCGCACCGGGCCCGGACTGCAGGCTGGACCTGGAGCATCATCGGGTGCTGTCCTTCCGCGCCTTCGTCGGCGATGTGCAGATCTCCAACTGGCGCGGGCTGACCGGTGGTTATCCTTCGCGCCTGTTCGTGCTGCCGCTGCAGCAGGTGGTGGACGAATACACCAAGGTCGAACTGCGCGGACTGGCCTCGCTGCCGCTGCAGCTGGACCGCAGCGAGATCGCCAGCCTGCTCGAGCGCACCGCCCAGGTGCACTGGAGCTATGACGGTCGCTATTACTTCGTCAGCAACAACTGCGCGGTGGAGACGGCGAAGCTGCTGCAGGCCGGTGTTCCGCGCCTGGGCTCAGCCGGGCTGGCACAGCTGAGCCCGCGCGGGCTGCGGCGACGGTTGGCGCGCCTGCATGCGCTGGATGAGCAGGTGCTGGCCGATCCCGCGCAGGCCCAGGCGCAGGGCTACTACTTTGCTTCTGCGCGCGACCACTACCAGCAGTTGTTCGCGGTTGCCGCCGCGCAGATGGCGCTGCCGGCGCGCGATGTGCGCGCATGGCTGGCGCTACCGGCGCAACAGCGCGCACCGTGGTTGCTGCGTGGTGATGTACGTGCCAGTGCCGGCCTGTTGCTGCTGGAACAGGCGGCGCAGCGGCGCGCGGAGTTGCGTGCGCGCGATGCACTGAAGCGACGGCTGCTGGCCAACCCGGACAGCAGCGCTACCCGCTCGCTGCGCGCGTTGCTGGAACAGAGCGGGCAGTGGTTGCGGCCGGGCCAGTTGCTGGCCGACGCTGGCTACGGCCTGCCGCAGGCGGACGAACAGGCTGAGGTGGCACGGGCAGCGGCCGCTGCCAGCGTACAGGCGGTACCCGCCTGGCAGGCACTGCGCGTGCAGCTGCGCGCGCAGTTGCCGTCATCACAGCAGCGCGAGCTGGATGACATTGACCGCAATCTCGCTGTGTTGGGTGCGCACGTGCGCGAGCAGGCGGCCGCAGTGCCGCCTACTGGCGCGGCAGCTCGATGATGAAACGACTGCCGCCGCTGGTGCCCGGGGTGCAGTAGACCTGGCCGCCGTGCGCATCGGCGATGGCCTTGACCACCGCCAGGCCGAGGCCACTGCCACCGCCCAGGCGCGATCGTGAGCCGTCGCCGCGCATGAATGGATTGAAGATGTCCGCATGCAGGGCCGGGTCGATGCCCGGGCCTTCGTCTTCAATCGCCACCTGCACATGGGCCACGGTGTCATGCACGGCGATGCGTACCTTGCCCGGGTTGGCATAGCGGCGCGCGTTTTCCAGCAAGGCCAGCAGCGCCTGCCGCAACCGCGTCGGGTCGCAATGGGCGGGGTGCTCCTCGCGGCTGGTTTCCAGCTCCAGCACGAAGCCGGCGCTGCGGAACGCGGGATCCACCAGGGTCATCACCGAATGCACCTCGGCCACCACATCGGTACGGGCGCGGCGCACGTCGAGGCGGGCGTTGTCGGCCAGGCTCAACACCCGCAGGTCCTCGATCAGCCGTGACAGGCCCTCGACCTGCGCCAGCAGGCTGCGAAACTGCGACTCATCGGGCTGGAACACGCCTTCGGCCAGGCCCTGCAGGCGGCCGCGCAGGATCGTCACCGGCGTGCGCAGTTCGTGGGCGATGGCCGCGTGCCACATCACCCGTTCGCTTTCCATATGCTGCAGGCGGCGTGCCATTGCGTTGAAATCGTCCACCAGCGCTGCGACCTCGCCGGGCGAGTTGGCCTCGGCCGTGGCGCGCGCCCCGAGATCGCCGCCAGCCAGCGCACGCACGCTGTCCACCAGTGAATTGAGCGGCGACAGGATGCGGTGGGCCAGTCGGAACGAGGCAGCGATCGCCAGCGCTAGACCGGTCAGGATCACCCCGACCATCCAGGCCAGCTCCGGTCCGCTTGGCAGCCAACCTTCCGGCTCTTCGGCGCTGGCCGGGAAGAACTCGATCAGTACGGCGTACAGCAGCCACGAAGAGAGGATCACCATCACGATGACGCCGACGACCATCAGCGACATCGACACGATGATGTGCCGGCTGAGCCCGGAGCGACGCATCAGCGGTCGGCCATCAATCGGTAGCCGACACCGCGCACGCTGGCCGGAATCTGGGTGAGACCCACTTCGTCCAGCTTGCGCCGCAGCTTGCTGACATGGCTGTCCACGGTGCGCTCCAGTGCTTCGCTTTCCGGCAGGCATTCGTGCATCAGTTCGCTGCGGCTGAAGATCCGTGACGGGGCCAATGCCATGCAATGCAGCAGCTTGAACTCGGTCAGGGTCAGCAGCAGTTCGTGGCTGTAGCCGTCGCCTTCCACATGCACGGCGTGGGTGGCGGTGTCGATCAGCAGCGGGCCCACGCGCAGGGCGCTGGGGGCATCCGCCCGCGGACTGCGCAGCGTACGCCGCAGTACTGCACGCACGCGTGCCGCCACTTCTGCCGGGTTGAACGGCTTGACCACATAGTCATCGGCACCCATCCGCAATGCGGTCAGCTTGTCCAGATCCTGGTCCAGCGCGGTCAGCATGATCACCGGCGTTTCGCCGCGCTGGCGCAGCTGGGTCAGCACGCTCCAGCCATCCAGTCGCGGCAGCTGCACGTCCAGCAGCACAAGGTCCGGGCGCATGCTGCGATGCAGGTCCAGGGCGATCTGGCCATCGGCCGCACGCAGGGTGCGCAGGCCCTCGCGTTCAAGGTAGGCGGCAAGGATGTCGGCGATCTCGGCTTCGTCCTCGACGATCAGGACCAGCGCCGCGAGGGCAGGGGAGGCATGCATGGCAAGGCGAGGCCGGAAGGTGCTTGTCCTCCATCGTATCTCCACAGTTCCTCCATCGAAACCCCATCATCGCCACGCACACTGCGCGCTTCATGATTCCTCAGCCGCGTCTGCGGCACTGTGCACAGCAATGAGAACCTTCAGGACTCCGGTCGCGCTGGTCGCGGCCTTCGCCTTGGCCATGACGGCCTGCTCCCGCCCCGAACCCACCGTCGAAGCCGTGCCGCGTGTCAGCGTGGTCACCGTTGGCCCGCAGGTGGTGCAGCGCGATGATGAACTACCCGGTCGGGTGGCGGCGGTGCGCACCGCGCAGATCCGTGCGCAGGTCGGCGGCATCGTGCAGCGCCGGATGTTCGAGCAGGGCGCGGAGGTGCATGCCGGAGAGCCTCTGTTCCAGATCGACCCGGCGGCGTTCCGCGCCGACGTCGATTCGGCGCTGGCTGCACTGCAGCGCAGCGAGGCGGCACTGGGGCGCAGCCGGCTGCAGTCACAGCGGCTGCAGGCATTGGCGGCCGCACAGGCGGTCAGCCAGCAGCACCGCGACGATGCCAGTGCAGAGCATGAGCAGGCCCGGGCAGCGGTCAACGAGGCGCGCGCGATCCTTGCGCGACGCCAGCTCGACCTGCGCTACGCCACGGTCAGCGCACCGATCGATGGCCGCATCGATCAGGCGCTGGTGACCGAAGGCGCGCTGGTCGGCGTCGCCGATGCCGAGCCGATGGCGGTGGTGCAGCAGATCGACCAGGTCTACGTGGACGTGCGCCAGCCTGCTTCGCAGCTGCAGTCCCTGCAGCGCAGCGCGGTGGACGGCGAGTTGCCGGTGACGATCATCGGCGCGGCGGGTACGCCGCTGCCCGAGCGCGGCCGGCTGCTGTTCTCCGGTGTCAATGTCGATGCACGCACCGGCGATGTGATCCTGCGCATCCTGGTCGACAACCCGGAGCGGCAGTTGTTGCCGGGCATGTACGTGCGTGCGCGGGTGCCCCGTGGTGCGCCGGCCAGCGCGTTGCTGCTGCCGCAGCAGGCAGTGCTCCGCAGCGCCGGTGGCCAGGCCTATGCCTGGGTCATCGCCGCCGATGGCAAGGCGGTGATCCGCACGCTGGAGGTGGACGGCAGCGTCAACCGGCAATGGCTGGTGCGGCACGGCCTGAAGGCCGGCGAGAAGGTGGTGGTGGAAGGCCAGGAGCGCCTGCAGGAAGGCGTACTGGTCGATCCGCGCGACTGGCAGGTGCCGGTCGCCAGTGCCAGCGCACCGCCGACATCCGAACGCCAGGGCTGAGCCCTTCCAGGAACCTACGACATGGCCCGTTTCTTCATCGATCGCCCGGTATTTGCCTGGGTGCTGGCGATCTTCGTCATCCTGGCCGGCGTGCTGGCCATTCCGCGGCTGGCGGTCGAGCGCTACCCGGCGGTCGCACCGCCCAGCGTCAGCATCTATGCCAGCTATCCCGGCGCCAGCCCGCAGACATTGAATGATGCGGTGGTCGGCCTGATCGAGCGCGAGCTGTCCAGCGTCAAGCATCTGCTTTACTTCGAATCGTCGGTGGACACCTCCGGTGAAGCGTCGATCACCGCCACCTTCAAGCCCGGCACCGATCCTGAGCTGGCGCAGGTGGACGTGCAGAACCGGATCAAGGCGATCGAGCCGCGCCTGCCGCGCAGCGTGCGCCAGAACGGCCTGTTCGTGGAGGCGGCCGACTCCGGATTCCTGATGCTGGTGGGCCTGCGCTCACCCGATGGCAGTGTCAGCGAAGCGGCGCTGGGCGATTTCATGGCGCGCAACATCATCGAGGAGCTGCGGCGCATCGACGGCGTCGGCCGCGTGCAGCTGTTCGGTGCCGAACAGGCGATGCGGATCTGGTTGGACCCGACCCGCCTGACCGGCTACGGCCTGACCATGGGCGATGTCGCCAGCGCGATCGAGCAGCAGAACCTGGAGATCTCGCCGGGCCGCATCGGCGATTCGCCCGGCGTTCCCGGCCAGCGCATCACCGTGCCCTTGAGTGCCGAGGGCCAGCTGTCCACGCCCGAACAGTTCGCGGCGATCGTGCTGCGCGCCGGCGCCGATGGTTCGCGGGTGCTGCTGGGCGACGTTGCCCGGGTCGAACTGGGCGCGCAGAGCTATGCCTGGGGCACGCGCGAAGATGGCTATCCGGCGACGGCCGCCGGCGTGCAGCTGCGCCCCGGTGCGAATGCGGTGCGTACCGCCACGGCGGTGCGCGAACGCATGGCCGACCTGCAGCCGCTGCTGCCGCAGGGTGTCGAATCCAGCATTCCGTTCGATACCGCGCCCTTCGTGAAAGTATCGATCCAGAAGGTGCTGCAGACCCTGATCGAGGCGATGCTGCTGGTGTTTGCAGTGATGTACCTGTTCCTGCAGAACTGGCGCTATACGCTGATCCCCGCCCTGGTCGCGCCGATCGCGCTGCTGGGCACCTTCGCGGTGATGCTGGCGCTGGGGTTCTCGATCAACGTATTGACCATGTTCGGCATGGTGCTGGCGATCGGCATCATTGTTGACGACGCGATCGTGGTGGTCGAGGGCGTGGAGCGGATCATGGCCGAAGAGGGGCTGCCGCCGCGCGAGGCCACGATCAAGGCGATGCGTGAGCTGACCGGTGCGGTGATCGGCATCACCCTGGTGCTGACGGCGGTGTTCATCCCGATGGCGCTGGCCAGCGGTTCGGTTGGTGCGATCTACCGCCAGTTCAGCGTGGCGATGTCGGTGTCCATCCTGTTTTCGGCACTGCTGGCGCTGAGCCTGACCCCGGCGCTGTGCGCGACGCTGCTGCGGCAGGGCACACGTGGTCACCACGGCCGCGGCGGCGTGTTCGGTGCGTTCAACCGCGGCTTCGAGCGGATGACCGGGAGTTACCAGCAGGGCGTGGCGGCCGTACTGCGGCGCAGTGGCCGGGTGATGGGCCTGTTCGCTGCCTTGCTGGTGGCACTGCTGATCGGCCTGCATTGGTTGCCGGGTGCGTTCCTGCCGGAAGAGGACCAGGGCTATTTCATGACTTCCATCCAGCTGCCGGCCGAAGCAACCGCCGAGCGTACGCTGGCGGTGGTCGAAGCCTACGAACAGCATGTCGCCTCGCGGCCGGCGATCGCGTCCAACCAGGCCATCCTCGGCTACAGCTTTTCCGGTTCCGGCCCAAGTGCGGCGCTGACCTACACCATGTTGAAGGACTGGGGTGAACGCGGCGGCAGCACCGCATCGGACGAGGTGAAGGCGGCGCAGCAGGCCATGGCAACGGTCCCGGAAGGCGAGGTGATGAGCGTGATGCCGCCGGCCATCGACAGCCTTGGCCGTTCTTCCGGCTTCTCGCTGGCGCTGCAGGCGCGTACCGGACAGGGCCAGGCGGAGCTGCGCGCTGCCCTGCAGCAGCTGTTGAAGCTGGCAGAGGCAAGTCCGTTGCTGGCCGAAGTGAATGCCGATGGCCTGCCGGCGGGCAGCAATGTCCGGCTGGACATCGACCGCGCCAAGGCCGAAGCGATGGGCGTGGCGTTCACCGACATCAGTGCCACGTTGTCGGCGGCAATGGGCTCGCAGTACGTCAACGATTTTCCCAATCGTGGGCGCATGCAGCAGGTGATCATGCAGGCCGATGCGCCGTACCGGATGGAGCTGGAGGACGTGCTGAAGCTGTATGTCCGCAACAGCGAAGGCGGCATGGTGGCGCTGTCCGAACTGGTCACCCCACACTGGACCGAGGCGCCGCTGCAGCTGCAGCGTTACCTGGGGTTCCCGGCATTGAATCTGTCCGGTGCACCTGCCGGCGGGGTGTCCACCGGCCAGGCGATGGTCGAGATGGAGCGCCTTGCCCAGCAGCTGCCAGCGGGTTTCGCCCTGCAGTGGACCAGCCAGTCGCTGCAGGAGCGCGAGTCGGGTGCCCAGGCGCCGTGGTTGCTGCTGCTGTCGATGCTGGTGGTGTTCCTGGTGCTGGCGGCACTGTACGAGAGCTGGTCGATCCCGCTGGCGGTGATGCTGGTGGTGCCGTTGGGCCTGCTCGGCGCCGTCGCTGCAGTGCTGCTGCGCGGGATGCCCAATGACGTGTTCTTCAAGGTCGGCATGATCACGGTGATCGGACTTTCGGCGAAGAACGCGATCCTGATCGTCGAGTTCGCCCGCCAACTGCAACAGCAGGGACGCGGTCTGGTCGAGGCGACCATCGAAGCGGCACGCCTGCGATTGCGACCGATCGTGATGACCTCGCTGGCGTTCGCGCTGGGCGTGGTGCCCCTGATGCTGGCGCAGGGGGCTTCAAAGGAAACGCAACAGGCCATCGGTACCGGTGTGTTCGGCGGCATGGTCAGTGCGACCGTGTTGGCCGTGTTCTTCGTGCCGGTGTTCTATGTGGTGGTGCAGGGGGCGCAGCAGTGGCTTGCGCAGCGCCTGCGCCGACGCCGGCCGACGCCGGGAGGGAGCGTGGATGGAAAGCAGGTGGATGGAAAGCAGGAACCCTGAGGGCCTGTACGAGGCGCAGCTGCGCGTGTTGGAGCAGCAGCTGCGCGATGCGCTGCTGGACGGCGACCATGGGGCAGCCACTGCGCTGCTGTCACCGGTGTTGTTCATGATGGATGGGCAGGGCGGGCGGGTGCTCGAGCTGCCCTGGTTGAGGGACTGGCAGCAAGGGCGCCTGCAGATTCTTGCGCTGCAGGTGCATGCAGTTGAAACGCTGCTGTGTGGACGCCTGGCGTTGTTGTCCGGCGATGTTCAGCTGCATGTGCATTGGCGGGGACGCGAACACATGCAGCGCTTGCGCCTGTTGCGCGTCTGGACAAGCGCTTCCAGTGCCAGCGGCGCGCAGCTGCTGTCGATGGCGGTGCTGGCAGGCTGAACAGGGTCATGCGGCTTTCAGGCCCCGTTTGCGTGCAGATGGTAGGGTCCAGGGTCTCTGTAGTTTCGACAAGGAGTCGAGCCATGCGTGTAATTCCCAGTCTGTTGGCTGCCTCCCTCGGCCTCGCGCTGAGCGCCTGCCAACCGGCCCAGACGCCGGCCGCCAGTAATGCAGGCGATGCGGCCGCAACGCCGGCACCGGCACCGGTGGCCGCCGACGCTGATGGCGGCGGCAAAGGCGCCGGCAACGAAAACCTCTATCGCTGCGGCGACCTTGATGTGCGCGCGACCTTCAACGGAGAGGACGCAGCGACGGTTGTGATTGGCGGGCGCAGTTTCGCGATGTCCTCCGAACGTGCAGCCTCCGGTGCGAAGTATGGCGACGGCAAGGGCAACAGCTTCTGGACCCGTGGCAGTGACGAAGCGCTGCTCAGCCTGAAGGGCGAGGCGGACCGTGAGTGTGGCGCGGTGGAAGCGACCGAGGGCGATGGCAGTGCCGGCAACGCGGCGTTCCGTGCCACCGGCAACGAGCCGGGCTGGCTTGCCGTCGTCGACGGCGATACGCCGGGCCTGCAGGTGGATGTGGATTACGGCGAGCGCCGTTTCACCGTCGCCAAACCGACCGAGGGTGCGGATGGCTGGGTGGGCAAGGCGGCGGATGGCACCGACATCAAGCTGAGCTTCCAGCGCACCACCTGCCAGGACGGCATGAGTGGCGAGACATTCGAAGCCAAGGCGATGCTGGCCGTGGGCACGCGCCAGTACCACGGTTGTGGCAACTTCGGCGGCAAATAAGAAAAAGGGGCGGAGGGGATTACGTTGTTTGTGCCATGAACGACGTCATCCGCTCCGTCCCCTTTTCTGCGTCAGCCCTCGCAGGGCTTCAGATCCAGAGCGGGGGACAGGTCGTAGCGCAGGTTCACGCCGATCAACGCCTGCCGGATCGCGCAGTCATCGCGATGGCGGGCCACCAGGTCGGCAAAGATCTTCTCTCGATCGTCGCAGAACCTGGCGATGGCGGCCTCCAGCTCGCGACGACGGGCGTCGTCGTAGGGTTCTTCGCCGGCAAAATGCTGGCAGCTGTTCTCCCGTTCGATGAAGGCCTGCACATCGGCCGGCATGCCGCAGTAGATGCGGATGTCCTGCACGAAAGCGACGTCGTCGGGGACGCTGCAACCGGCGGCAGCCCGCGCCTGTTGCTCCTCGTCGGGGGTGTCCGCCAGCGTCGCCACAGCATCTGGTTCATCTGCGGCCGGTGCAACCGCAGCGGCAACGGTGTCCGCAGCGGCGGGCTGCGTCACCGCGTCCGCGGCGACGTCAGCGGTGCTGTCCGCTGCGCGCGGCGAGCACGCCACGAGCAGGGACAGGCAGGCGATCAGCGCAGCGCGGTTAATCGGCACGGCCGGCAAATTCGCCGGTGGCGGTGTTCACCAGCACACGCTCGCCGTTGACGATGTACTCCGGCACCATGATCTCGATGCCGGTGTTGAGCTTGGCCGGCTTCGGGCGCTTGGTGGCGGTGCCGCCCTTCAGTTCCGGCGGCGTCTCGATCACTTCCAGCACCACCGAGGCCGGCAGCTGGATGGCCACCGGCTGCTCGTCGATCACCTGCACGTAGATGCCGGTCAGGCCGTCGGTGATGTAGCCGGCGTCATCGCCGATCACGTCCGCGTCCAGGGTGTAGGGGGTGTAGTCCTCGTCGTCCAGGAACACGAACGCATCGCCGTCCTTGTACGAGTAGGTGGACTGGCGGCGCAGCAGTTCGACTTCGACCAGGTTGTCGTCGGCATCGAAGCTGGCGTCGAGCTTGTTGCCGCCCGGCACGCTGTACATGATGAAGCGGAAGCGGACGTTGCCGCCGCGACCCTGCGGCGAGCTGCGCTCGATGTCGCGGATCTGGTAGACGCCGTTGTTGAACTCGACGACGTTGCCCTTCTTGATGTCGTTGGCTTTCATGATGATGTTGGTCGTTGGGGGAGGGCGCCGTCCCGGCGCCCGGGGGGAATCACTTCGGAGCGAGCCGGGTGGCGCCGTCCAGGCGGATGGTCTCGCCGTTGATGTAGGTGTTGCCGAGGATGTGGCCGACCAGGCTGGCGAAGTCTTCCGGCTTGCCCAGGCGCGACGGGAACGGGATCGAGGCGGCCAGCGATTCCTGCACGGCTTCGGGCATGCCATCGACCATCGGTGTCCAGAACACGCCCGGCGCGATGGTGTTGACGCGGATGCCGAAGCGCGACAGCTCGCGGGCCATCGGCAGGGTCATCGCCACCACGCCGCCCTTGGAGGCGGAGTAGGCGGCCTGGCCGATCTGGCCTTCGTAGGCAGCAACGCTGGCGGTGTTGATGATGACGCCGCGCTCGCCGTCCACGCCGGCCTCGTTGTGCTGCATGCGGTTGGCTGCGGCCTTGGCGACGTTGAAGCTGCCGACCAGGTTGACCATCACCGTGCCCTGGAACCCGGCCAGCGGCATCGGGCCTTCCTTGCCCAGCACGCGGCCAGCGCCGAGGATGCCGGCGCAGTTCATGGCGACATTCAGGCCGCCGAGGAAATCGCAGGCCTGGTCGATGGCCGCCGACACGGACGCTTCATCACTGACGTTGACGTTGAAATAGCGGGCGTTGTCCTGCCCCAGGCCGGCAACAGCGGCCGCGCCCTTGGCGTCGTTGAGGTCGAACAGAGCGACCTTGCCGCCCTCGGCAACCAGGTGCTGGGCCACGGCCAGGCCGAGGCCGGAGACGCCGCCAGTGATCACGGCACGTACGGAAGACAGCTGCATTGCACGGTCCTGCAGGTTCAAGAACCGCCGATTCTAACGGAAGCGACGGCAGCCGCCGTTGTGCACTGCGCCGCCGGCCTCAGCCCAGTTCGCGGGCGCGGCGCAGGCGACGTTCGAAATCCGCTGCGGGCAGGCCATGGGCGAACAGGAAGCCCTGGCCGACGGTCACCCCCAGGTCGAGCAGGCACTGCCGTTGTGGCTCGGTCTCCACGCCTTCGGCGACCACGCCCAGCCCCAGGCTGCGCGCGATCGCGCAGACTGCCTCGCACACCGCCACATCCGAGCGGTTGCGGGGAATGCCTTCGACGAACAACTGGCTCAGCTTCAGCCCATGGATGGGCAGGCGCCGCAGGTAGTTCAGGGCGCTGTAGCCTTCGCCGAAGTCGTCGATGGTCAGCATCACCCCCATTTCGCGCAGGCGGGCGAAGGTGCGCAGGGTGTCCGGCGCATCCTCGATCAGCACCCGCTCGGTGAACTCCAGTTCCAGCACGCTGCCGGGCAGGCCGAACTCATCCAGCACCTGCCGCACCCAGCGGGCGAGATCCTCACCGACGAACTGCCGCCAGGACACGTTGACCGCCACCCGCACCAGGCCGAGCCCGTCATCCTGCCATTGCCGTACCTGCCGGCAGGCTTCGCGCAGCGCCCATTGGCCGATGCGCACGATGTCGCCGGTGTGCTCGGCGTGGCGGATGAACAGGTCCGGGCGCATTGGCCCCAGCTGTATGTTGTGCCAGCGCATCAGCGCCTCGCAGGCGATGGTGGCGCCGCTGCGCAGGTTGACCTGTGGCTGGTACACCAGATGGAACTCGTCGCCATCGAGGGCCTTGTGCAGCCGGCTCTCGATCTGCAGGCGGTCATGCTGGCGCTGTGCCAGTTCCGGGGAGAACACCTGCCAACCGTTGCGGGTGCGGCGCTTGCACTCGTACATCGCCGTGTCGGCGTTCTGGATCAGCTGCTGCGGCCGGTTGCCATCGCGCGGTGCGCGGGCGATGCCGATGCTGGCGGTCACCGGGAACTCGTCGCTGCCCAGCTGGAACGGTGCCGAGAACGCCGCAGTGATGCGTTCGGCCAGCTGTTCGGCCTGGTCCGGCTGGTCGCGCAGGTCGCAGATCACCAGGAACTCGTCGCCGCCAAAGCGTGCAAGCAGGCCTTCGGTGCCGATCGCAGTGGCGATGCGCCGGGTCGCTTCGATCAACAGTTCATCACCGGCGTTGTGGCCAAGCAGGTCGTTGACCACCTTGAAACGGTCCAGGTCGATGTACAGCACCGCCACGCGGTCGTGGCTGGGGCTGTCCATGCGCACGCCGAGGTCGCTCAGCACCGCATCGCGGTTCATGATTCCGGTCAGCGGGTCGGTGCGGGCCTGCACGCGCAGGGTTTCCTCGGCCTGCTTGCGCTCGGTGATGTCCTGCACGGTGCCGGTGATGCGCGCGGCATCGACATCGCCGGCCGAGACCTCGCCGATCATCCGGATCCAGAACGAGTGGCCATCGCGGCGCTGGCCCTGCAGCTCCAGGCCGAAGCTGCTGCGGTGTTCGATGGTGTCGGCCAGCGCCTGCTGCAGGGCGGCGCGGTCGTCGCTGCGCAGGCAGTCCAGCAGGTCGGGCATGTCCTCCAGGTCGGCCGGCTGGCCGACGATGCGCCGCGCTTCATCGGTGAGGTACAGGCGCTGCAGGCCGCGATCCCACTCCCAACCGCCGATATGGGCCAGTGACTGCGCGCGCGCGAACAGGGTGTTGTTGCGCTTCAGTTCGGTGATGTCACTGAACATCGCATAGACATGGTCGGCCTGGTCGCAGCCGTTGCCGAACACCGGCACGTTGGTGGTGGACAACCACAGCATGCGTCCGCGCGGGCGGTGGTACAGGCCGATGATGGTGCTGCGGATCACCCGCCCGGCCTGGAAACAGCGGCTGGTCGGCCACTGTGACTGGGTCAACGGGTGGCCATGCTCGTCGACGATGATCCACGCTTCGGGATCGAGCATCGCGTTCAAGCCCACGCCGCCACCGGTGAGGCCGAGGATGCGATGTGCGGCCGGGTTGGCGGACAGCACGCGCAGGTCGCGGTCGAACAGGATCACGCCCTTGTCGATCGATTCCATCAACAGGCGATAGCGTGACTCGGCGCGCCAGCGCCCGCTCAGGTCGCGGGCGACGGCGACGATGCAGGGTTGGCCGCGGTCCTGGAAGCCGGCCGAGTGCACCTCCACCGGAAAGCGGCTGCCATCACCGCGCATGTTGGTCACTTCGATGACGTAGGTGTCGCCGCGGTTCAGCGCTTCCCACACCGGTTGCAGATGGTCGCTGGGCAGGTCGGGATTGAGCAGTTCGATCGGCTGGCCGACGATGTCCTCGCGCGGGCGGTCGTAGGCGACGATGCCTGCGCGGTTGACGTCCAGCACCACGCCTTCGGCGCTGAGGATGCTGACCGGGTCGGGCACGGCGTCGAACAACGCGGCATAGCGTGCCTGGGTATCCAGTTCGCGCTGCTGCGCATCGGCCAGCGCCTGCCGTGCCTGGCGCAGCAGCCTGGCCTGGGCCGGCGGCGGCGAAGCAGCCAGCGCCGCGTCCAGAGCGGCCAGCGCGACGTCGGTTGCGGCGGGTGTATCGCCGATGGCCGTACGGTCGCGCGGGCCGCTGTCGTTCATGTCGCTGCCAGCGCCTGCCCGACGCGGCTGGCGGTCGCGCGGCCGAGCAGTCCGGCCAGCCAGCGGCCGGTCTCGGCCAGCGACGGCAGGTCGACCCCGCACTCCAGGCCCAGGCCCTGCAGCAGGTACACCACGTCCTCGCTGGCCACGTTGCCGCTGGCGCCCTTCGCGTAGGGGCAGCCGCCGGCACCGGACACCGCACTGTCGACTACGCGCACGCCTTCTTCCAGGCAGGCGGCGATGTTGGCGATGGCCTGGCCGTAGGTGTCGTGGAAGTGCACGGCCAGTGCGCTCATCGGGATCTCGGCAGCCACCGCCTGCAGCATCGCGCGGGCCTTGCGTGGCGTGCCGACGCCGATGGTGTCGCCCAGCGAGATCTCATAGCACCCCATCTGGTGCAGTGCGCGGGCCACGCGCACCACATCGGCCAGCGGCACTTCGCCCTGGTACGGGCAGCCGAGCACGGTGGAGACGTAGCCACGCACGCGCACGCCGTCGGCGGCCGCGCGGCGCAGGATCGGCTCGAAGCGGGCCAGCGATTCATCGATGCCGGCGTTGGTGTTGGTGCGATTGAATGCTTCCGATGCAGCGGTGAACACCGCGATCTCCTGCACGCCGACGGCGCGCGCACGGTCGTAGCCCTGTTCGTTCGGCACCAGCACCGGATAGGCGATGCCGGGGCGGCGCTGGATGCCCGCATAGACCTCGGCAGCATCGGCCAGTTGCGGGACCCAGCGCGGGCTGACGAAGCTGGTCGCCTCGATGGTGCGCAGGCCGGTGGCCGACAGGCGATCGATCAGGGCGATCTTGTCGGCGGTGGCCACGGCCTGCTTTTCGTTCTGCAGCCCGTCGCGCGGGCCGACCTCGACGATGCGGACGAAATCGCTCATCGCGGCACCCCCATGAAAAGCGGGGCGGGGCGGGCAGGGCGGATGGGATCGGCTGGGGTCACGACGGTTCCTGGGAAACGGGGGGGCGGCCCGGTCTTCGCCAGGCTGCCAGATGAGATACGCAGGCGGGTCGCACAAGCGGCCACGCCTGCGCCTGGTGGCGACGCAGGGGTCTACCCGGGCAGGTGGCAGACCGCCTCGATGTTGTTGCCGTCGGGGTCGATCACGAAGGCGGCGTAGTAGTCCGGGTGGTACCAGGGACGCAGGCCGGGCGCGCCATTGTCGCGCCCCCCTGCGGCCAGCGCGGCGGCGTGGAAGGCATCAACCTGGGCGCGTTCGGCGCAGACGAAGGCCACGTGCACGCCCTGGCTGAGCGGCGCCGCATTGCCCAGCCAGAAGAACGGCTTGCCGTGGTTGCCGAAACCCACGTGGTCGTGGGCGCCGGTCTGTTCGGCGCTGACCTCCATCACCACGCCGATCTGCAGCGGTGCCAGCGCCTGCAGGAAGAAGGCCCTGCTGCGCGGCAGGTCGCCGCTGTTCAAGCCGATATGGTCCAGCATGTCAGGCCTCCGTGACCCAGTGCGGCGCGCGTTTGTCGAGGAAGGCACCCAGGCCTTCCTGGCCCTCGGCCGATACCCGCAGGCGGGCGATCAGGGCGGCATTGTCACGGTCCAGGCTGTCGCGGTCATGGGCGTCGCGAACCTGCCGGACCAGCAGCTTGGCCGAAGCCGAGGCGATCGGCCCGGCCTTGTCGAGCAGGGCCAACTGTCGCTGCACCGCCTCGTCCAGGCGTTCGGGCTCCACCAGCTGGTGGATCAGGCCGATACGCAGGGCGGTGTCGGCGTCGAAGTGCTCGCCGGTGGCGAACCAGCGGCGGGACTGGCGGCTGCCGATGGCCTCGATCACATAGGGCGAGATCACTGCTGGCAGCAGGCCCAAGCGGCTTTCGGTCAGGCCGAAGCGGGCGGCGCTGGTAGCGATGGCGATATCGCAGCAGGCCACCAGGCCGACGCCACCACCGAAGGCGGCGCCGTGGACGCGGGCGAGGGTGGGCTTGGGCAGTTCGTCCAGGGTGCGCATCAGCCGGGCCAGGGCCAGGGCGTCGTCACGGTTGTCGGCCTCGCTGGCGGAGGCCATGCCGCGCATCCACTGCATGTCGGCACCGGCGGAGAAGGAGGCACCGTGGCCGGCCACCACCACCGTGCGCACCGTGTCATCGCGGCCGGCCGCTTCCAGGGCTGCGGTCAGCCGGGCGATCAGGCCGGCGTCAAAGGCGTTGTGCAGCTCCGGCCGGTTCAGCCAGAGGGTCAGGACAGCGCCGTTGCGCTCGATCTGCAAAGCATCGTTCATGGGATTCCGGGGGTTGCTCCATACCTGTATGGATCATAGCGGGCCATTGGTCATGGGCCATGACGCGACGCGGGAATGTTAGAATCGAGAACCATTTACATCCAGCAGAGAACACGCTAGATGACGCTGTCCGAACTGCCCCTGCACGCCTCGGCCGTGGTCGATTCCGTGCAGGACCTGCATGCCAACGATGCCATCGCCCGGCGCCTGCGCGAGCTGGGCTTCGTCAAGGGTGAGGAAGTGCGCCTGGTGGCGCGAGGCCCGGTTGGTGGCGAGCCGCTGCTGGTGCAGGTCGGGTTCACCCGTTTCGCGCTGCGTATCAGTGAGGCCCGGCGCGTGGTCATCGATCCGGCCAGCCAGGAGGGACGTGCATGAGCGCCACCGCAACCGCCGCCCCGCTGCGCATCGCGCTGGTCGGCAACCCCAACAGCGGCAAGACCGCGCTGTTCAACCAGCTGACCGGCAGCCGGCAGAAGGTCGCCAATTACACCGGCGTCACCGTTGAGCGCAAGGAAGGCCGCCTGCGTGCGCCGTCCGGCCGCGAGTTCGCCGTGCTCGACCTGCCGGGCGCCTACAGCCTGCAGCCGGCCAGCCTGGACGAGGCGATCACCCGCGACCTGTGCCGGGGGTTCTACCCGGGTGAGGCCGCGCCGGACGTCCTTCTGTGCGTGATCGACGCAACCAACCTGCGCCTGCACCTGCGCTTCGCCCTGGAACTGCGCGAGCTGGGCAAGCCGATGATCATCGCCCTGAACATGGTCGACGCCGCGCAGCGCCGCGGCATCCAGATCGATGTGGCCGCGCTGGAGCGCGAGATCGGTGTGCCGGTGGTGGAAACCGTGGCGGTACGCAAGCAGGGCGCGCGTGCACTGGTGGAACGCCTGGATACGATGGTGCCGCACCTGGATGCGCCGCTGGCCGGCGTTGAGAGCGGCGCGGACTACCACGCGCAGGTGCGCGCGATCCTGGCCGCAGCCGTACGCATGCCGGCACGGACGGCGAAGATCGACGACACGCTGGACCGCTGGCTGCTGCATCCGGTGTTCGGCCTGATCACGCTGGTGGTGGTGATGTTCCTGATCTTCCAGGCGGTGTTCGCCTGGGCCACGCCGTTGATGGATGGCATCGAGGCCGGCTTTGCCTGGCTGGGTGAGCTGGCCGCCAGCGTGCTGCCGGCAGGTCCGCTGACCAGCCTGCTGACCGACGGCATCATCGCCGGCCTGGGCGGCGTGGTGGTGTTCCTGCCGCAGATCCTGATCCTGTTCGCCTTCATCCTGGCGCTGGAAGAGTCCGGCTACCTGCCACGCGCCGCGTTCCTGCTGGACCGCATGATGGCGGCGGCCGGCCTGTCGGGGCGGTCGTTCATCCCGCTGCTGTCCAGCTTTGCCTGCGCGGTGCCGGGCATCATGGCCACCCGCAGCATCCAGGACCCGCGTGACCGCCTGGCCACGATCCTGGTGGCACCGCTGATGACCTGCTCGGCAAGGCTGCCGGTGTATGCGCTGCTGATCGGTGCGTTCATACCGGCCGGCAGGATCGGCATCTTCAACCAGCAGGGCCTGGTGCTGTTCGGCTTGTACGTGGCCGGCATCCTCAGCGCGCTGGTGATGTCGTGGGTGATGAAGAAGTGGCGCCGCGACAAGAGCGAGCACCCGCTGATGCTGGAGCTGCCGTCGTACCGCATTCCGCATCCGCGCGACCTCGCCGTCGGCCTGTACGAGCGCGGCATGATCTTCCTCAAGCGTGTCGGCGGCATCATCCTGGCGCTGACCATCCTGCTGTGGTTCCTGCTGTCGTTCCCGGGCGCGCCCGCCGACGCGACGATGCCGGCCATCGACTACAGCTACGCCGGCCAGATCGGTCATGCGATGACCGCGATCTTCGCGCCGCTGGGCTTCAACTGGCAGATCTGCATCGCGCTGATCCCGGGCCTCGCTGCGCGCGAAGTAGCGGTGTCCTCGCTGGCGACGGTGTATGCGCTGTCGGCCGCCGATGATGATGCGGCGATCTCCGCGCTGTCGCCGGTGGTGGCCGACGGCTGGTCGCTGGCTACCGGCCTGGCCCTGCTGGTGTGGTTCATCTACGCGCCGATGTGCATTTCGACGCTGGCCACCATCAAGCGCGAGACCAACTCGTGGAAGACGATGGGCTTCTCGGCGTTCTACCTGTTTGCTGCCGCCTATGTCGCGGCGCTGATCACCTACCAGGTGACCGTGGCGCTGGGAGGCGGCTGATGGATGCGGGCCTGCTGGTCCAGTACCTGATCATCGCGGTGGCCGTGCTGGTCAGTGCGTGGGTGGTGTTGAAGAAGCAGGCGCCCGGCACCGTGCGCAGACTGCGCGGCGCGCTGGCACTGGCGCTGCTGAAGCCGGGCCGTGCGGCCTGGCTGCAGGCGCTGGGCCGGAAGATCGCGCCGCCGGCCACTGGCGGGGGCGGGGCGTGCGGCGGCTGCGACAGCTGCGGACCGACACCGCCGAAGCAGCACTAGAGAGGCGTCTGGGCGCTGCCCTGGTGAGTGCGGACCTTCCCTGGTGGGTGCGGACCTTGGTCCGCACTGCCGATTGATCATCCACGCATGGCGTGGATCTACCCATCCCCAGCGCTGCCCTCCAGCGGTGTCGGAATTGATCATCCACGCAGGACTTGGATCTACGTTGCAGGCAGGGTGAGGCGACCGGTTCGCGGCGATGCGTCAACCTGCCCGCGTGCCAAGCTCCGCTGCCAGTGCCAACCAGCGTTCGCGCTGTTGCGGCGTGCTGCTGCGCACCGGGCCCAGCCGGCTGACCCGCACCGGGCGGATACCGCAGAACTCAAGGATGGTGGCACGGATCTGGGTGATGCCCGGATCGCGGTAGATCCAGCGGTAGTACCAGGGCGGCGTATCCAGCGTGGTGATGACCCGCGCGCTGCGCCCCGCCAGCAGCCGGTCCCACCACACCGAATCGCGACGGTAGCGGAAGGCGAAGCCCGGCAGCAGCACGCGATCGAAGAAGCCCTTCAGCAGTGCCGGCATCGCGCCCCACCACGTCGGGTAGACCAGCACCAGGTGGTCGCAGGCCTGGATCGCGTCTGCTGCATCCTGCAGGTCGGTTTCCAGTGGCTGGATCTGGCGATAACCGTGGCGCAGCACCGGGTCGAACTGAAGGTCGCCCAAGGCGATCATGCGCACGTGGTGGCCGGCGTTACCGGCGGCGGTCGCGTAGCGCTGGGCGAAGGCGCCGCACAGGCTGTCGCGGTCGGGATGGCCAAGCAGGATCAGGATGGAGCGGGGCACGGCAGTCTCGGGGGCTGGAAAGCATCCGACGTTGCGCTATGCCCCAAGGGCAGAGTCAAACCCCGCCAGGGCAGCCAGCGGGAGCCAGCACGCAGGTGCCATCGCCCTGCTGCAGCCATTGCCGCAGCTCGTCACCCACCTGCTGCAGTTCGACCTCGACGCGGGCAAGCCGCTCGCGCTCGGCGGCAATCGCAGTGCGCTGGCGTTCCAGCAGGGCGAGCACGGCTGGCCAGTCCAGCTGGCCGTCGCCACGCTGCAGGCGGGTGATGGCGGCCAAGCCGATGCCCAGCCCCAGTGCCTGCCGGATCAGCTGCACCCAGGCCACGTCCTGCTCGCTGTAGTCGCGATAGCGGTTCAGGCGCGGCACTGGCGGCAGCAGGCCGCGTGCCTCGTACAGGCGGATGGCCTTGGCGCTGGCGCCGGTACGGCGGGCGACTTCGGAAATGCGCACCGTTTCAGCCCTGCATCCGCGCAGGCGGCATGATGGCGTCAGCGCTTGGCGCGGGCGGTTTGCAAAGGTGCATGAGGTGCGGGCCAGCGCTTGAAGGGGCACGCAGCGTAGCAGCGACAGTGCTTGCCGGACCATGCGTGCTGCCGCTAGCCTGCGTGCATGAACCAGACTCCCCTGCGATTGCTTATTCACGGCGCCTCCGGGCGCATGGGCCAGGCCCTGTTGCGGCTGGCCGCCGAACATCCTGATTCCCTGCAGATCGTCGCTGCGGTGACCGGCCGCGCGCCGGCGCAGCGGGTGATCGACGGCGTGCCGTTCTTCGCGGCCAGCGAGTTGCCGGGGGCGCCGGTGTTCGATGTGGCGATCGACTTCAGCCTGCCCGAGGGCTTCGATGCGCTGCTGGCACTGTGCGTGGAGCGCGGTGCGGGACTGGTATCGGGCACCACCGGTATTTCCAGTGTGCAGCGCCAGGCACTGGAAGCAGCGGCGGCGAAGATCCCGCTGGTGTGGGCGTCGAACTTCAGCCTGGGCGTGGCGGTGCTCGATGAGCTGGTGGAACGTGCGGCGCAGGCGCTGGCCGGCTGGAACTGCGACATCGTCGAATCGCACCATACGCAGAAGAAGGACGCTCCCTCGGGCACGGCGTTGACCCTGGGGGCCGCGGCGCAGCGGGGCGGTGCCGAGCCGCAGTACGCCAGCCTGCGCGCCGGAGACATCGTCGGCGAGCATCTGGTGCAGTTCACCGGCCTGGGCGAGCGCATCGAGCTGGTGCACCGGGCCACCAACCGCGACATCTTTGCCCGCGGGGCGCTGTTTGCCGCTCGCCAGCTGCAGGGCCGGGTGGCAGGCAGCTACCGGGTAAGGGACCTGCTGGACGGCCCCCTGTAAACGGTAGCGCCGGGCCATGCCCGGCGTCGGTGGCAGATCCGCCGGGCATGGCCCGGCGCTACCCTTGAGTGCCTGCATACGGCCCCGGATTGAAATGAATGCGCAATCGCCTGTTCATGAATGGCGATAACCGCTGGCGCGAGCGCCCCGGCACCGCTACAATTCGCACTCGCCGAATCACGAAAGCCGGACCGGTCCCAGACCGTACGTCCGCGCTTTTTTGCAACCGGATTTCCGTGAAGCGCAGGCGTGACTTCGGCACCCCCTCGGTAGCCAAAGTGAGAATTCCGTGACCCAAGCCGCAATCCTCGTCCTCGAAGACGGCACCGTATTCGAGGGCGAATCCGTAGGCGCGCCCGGCCTGTCCGTCGGTGAAGTGGTGTTCAACACCGCCATGACCGGCTACCAGGAAGTGTTGACCGACCCGTCCTACGCCCGGCAGATGGTCACGCTGACCTATCCGCACATTGGCAACACCGGCATGACCGACCAGGACGATGAAGCGTCCAAGGTGTGGTCGGCCGGCCTGATCGTGCGCGACGTACCGCGCCGCCCGAGCAGCTGGCGCAGCCAAGTGTCGCTGCAGGACTGGCTGATCCAGCGTGGCGTGGTCGCCATCGCCGGCATCGACACCCGCAAGCTGACCCGCATCCTGCGCGAGAAGGGCGCCCAGAACGGCGCGCTGATGGCCGGCGACGGTATCGACGTGGAAAAGGCACTGGAAGCGGCCCGCAAGTTCCCGGGTCTGAAGGGCATGGATCTGGCCAAGGTCGTGACTACCGACAAGACCTACGTCTGGACCGAGGGCCAGCTGGACCTGGACGCCAACGCCTTCGTCAGCGTGCCGGCCCAGTACAAGGTCGTGGCGTACGACTTCGGCGTGAAGACCAACATCCTGCGCATGCTGGCCGAGCGCGGCTGTGAGGTCACCGTGGTGCCGGCGCAGACCCCGGCCGCTGAAGTGCTGGCGCTGAAGCCGGACGGCGTGTTCCTGTCCAACGGCCCGGGTGACCCGGAACCGTGCGACTACGCGATCGCCGCGATCAAGACCTTCATCGACGTGAAGATCCCGACCTTCGGCATCTGCCTGGGCCATCAGCTGCTGGGCCTGGCCTCGGGCGCGAAGACGATCAAGATGGGCCATGGTCACCACGGCGCGAACCATCCGGTGCAGGACCTGGACAGCGGCCGGGTAATGATCACCTCGCAGAACCACGGCTTCGCGGTCGATGAAGCCAGTCTGCCGGCCACCCTGCGGGTGACCCACCGTTCGCTGTTCGACGGCACCAACCAGGGCATCGCCCGCACCGATGTGCCGGCGTTCTCGTTCCAGGGCCACCCGGAAGCCTCGCCGGGCCCGCATGACGTCGGTCCGCTGTTCGATCGTTTCGTGACCCTGATGGCCGAGGCGAAGGCTTGATGCGCAGCGCCGCGCTGCTGCTGTCGCTGTGCTGCGCCGCGGGTGCGGCACAGGCTGCGCCGGCGTCCGCTGCGGACATGGACGCGCTGCTGCACACGTTGAAGAAGGACTCGGTCGGTGCGTCGTCGGCGGCGATGATGGTCGAGGAGGTGCCAACGCTCAAAGCGCTGGCCGAAAGCGATCGCCAATGCGCCCGCACCTCCATCCAGTCGTTCTTCTACGTTCATGCGCGCCAGTCGTTGATCAACAGCCTTGGCGAGGACGGTGACGCGATCGTCGCGGACTGGTCGCGCTTCCTGGCCACACCGTCCGGAAAGGGTTACCTGATCCTCACCCGCGCGCTCCCGGAGTCGGCAGCGGACGCGTCGGTCAACGTCAACGACGAGGCGTACGCCGCCGGATTCGACGCCTTTCTCGGCAGTACGTCCTTCAAGCGCCTGGATGCTGGTTTCGATGCAATGGGCGTCCCTGACGAATTTGCGGTGAAACTGAGCCAGGGATTGCAGGACCAGTGCGGGATTGCGCTGAAACCCGAAGAGATTTCCTGATCGACAGCGTGCGATCACTCCCCCTTGTCACGCTGTACTGACTTAGAGAAGAAAATGCCCAAGCGCACTGACCTCAAGACCATCCTCATCATCGGTGCCGGCCCGATCGTCATCGGCCAGGCCTGTGAGTTCGATTACTCCGGCGCCCAGGCCTGCAAGGCCCTGCGAGATGAGGGCTACCGCGTGGTGCTGGTCAACAGCAATCCGGCCACGATCATGACCGACCCGGAGATGGCCGACGCCGTCTACATCGAGCCGATCAACTGGCAGACGGTCGAGAAGATCATCGCCAAGGAAAAGCCCGACGCGCTGCTGCCGACCATGGGTGGCCAGACCGCGCTGAACTGCGCGCTGGACCTGGCCGACCACGGCGTGCTGGAGAAGTACAACGTCGAGCTGATCGGCGCCAAGCGCGATGCGATCCGCATGGCCGAAGACCGCGAACTGTTCCGCGTGGCGATGAGCGAGATCGGCCTGGAGTGCCCGACCGCTGCCGTTGCCCACACCCTGGACGAAGCGCTGGAGATCCAGACCCGCGTCGGCTATCCGACCATCATCCGCCCCAGCTTCACCCTGGGCGGCAGTGGCGGCGGCATCGCCTACAACCGCGAAGAGCTGATCGAGATCGTCAACCGCGGCCTGGAACTGTCGCCGACCACCGAAGTGCTGGTCGAAGAGTCGGTGCTGGGCTGGAAGGAATTCGAGATGGAAGTGGTCCGCGATACCGCGGACAACTGCATCATCGTCTGCTCGATCGAGAACCTGGACCCGATGGGCGTGCACACCGGTGACTCGATCACCGTGGCCCCGGCGCAGACCCTGACCGACAAGGAATACCAGCGCCTGCGCGATGCCTCCATCGCCGTGCTGCGCAAGATCGGCGTGGATACCGGTGGTTCGAACGTGCAGTTCGGCATCAACCCGGACACCGGCCGCGTGGTGGTGATCGAGATGAACCCGCGTGTGTCGCGTTCCTCGGCGCTGGCCTCCAAGGCCACCGGCTTCCCGATCGCCAAGGTCGCCGCCAAGCTGGCCGTGGGCTACACCCTGGACGAACTGAAGAACGAGATCACCGGCGGCCTGACCCCGGCCTCGTTCGAGCCGTCCATCGACTACGTCGTCACCAAGATCCCGCGCTTTGCGTTCGAGAAGTTCCCGGCCGCCGATGCACGCCTGACCACCCAGATGAAGTCGGTGGGCGAAGTGATGGCGATGGGCCGCACCTTCCAGGAATCGATGCAGAAGGCCCTACGTGGCCTGGAAACCGGCAAGGTCGGCTTCGACCCGACCGGCCTGGACCTGGCCAACGAAGACGACCTGCAGACCCTGCGCCGCGAGCTGAAGGCGCCGGGCCCGGAGCGCCTGTTCTACGTCGCCGATGCGTTCCGTGCCGGCATGAGCGTGGAGGACATCTTCAAGCTGTCCTATATCGATCCGTGGTTCCTGGACCAGATCGAAGAAATCATCGCCGCCGAGACCCAGGTCGCGGCCGATGGCATCGACGCCCTGGATGCGGCGCGCCTGCGCAAGCTCAAGCGCGCCGGCTTCTCCGACGCCCGCCTGGCCCAGCTGACCGGCACCAATGAAGCGGCCGTGCGTGCGCTGCGTCGCGCGCACAAGGTGCGCCCGGTGTACAAGCGGGTGGACTCCTGTGCCGCCGAGTTCTCCACCAGCACCGCCTACCTGTACTCGACCTATGAGGACGAGTGCGAGGCGGCACCGAGCAACCGCGACAAGATCATGATCCTCGGCGGTGGCCCCAACCGCATCGGCCAGGGCATCGAGTTCGACTACTGCTGCGTGCACGCGGCACTGGCGCTGCGCGAGGATGGCTATGAAACCATCATGGTCAACTGCAACCCGGAAACCGTGTCGACCGACTACGACACCTCCGACCGCCTGTACTTCGAACCGCTGACCCTGGAAGACGTGCTGGAAATCGTCGAGCTGGAGCAGCCCAAGGGCGTGATCGTGCAGTACGGCGGCCAGACCCCGCTGAAGCTGGCACGCGCGCTGGAAGCCAACGGCGTGCCGGTGATCGGCACAAGCCCGGACTCGATCGACCTGGCCGAAGACCGCGAGCGCTTCCAGCAGCTGGTGGACAACCTGGGCCTGAAGCAGCCGCCGAACCGCATTGCCCGCAACGACCAGGAAGCCCTGCTGCTGGCGCGCGAGATCGGTTACCCGCTGGTGGTGCGCCCGAGCTACGTGCTGGGTGGGCGCGCGATGGAAATCGTCTACGGCGAATCCGATCTGGCCCGCTACGTGCGTGACGCGGTGAAGGTGTCCAACGATTCGCCGGTGCTGCTGGATCGCTTCCTCGACAACGCCGTCGAGTGCGACGTGGACATCATCGCCGACGCCCAGGGCAACGTCCTGATCGGTGGCGTGATGGAGCACATCGAAGAGGCTGGCGTGCACTCGGGCGATTCCTCCTGCTCGCTGCCGCCTTACTCGCTGTCGGCTGAAACCCAGGCCGAGCTGCGTCGCCAGGTGGTCGAGCTGGCCAAGGCCCTGAACGTGGTGGGCCTGATGAACACCCAGTTCGCGATCCAGACCGATGAGGAAGGCAACGACACCATCTTCCTGCTGGAAGTGAATCCGCGTGCCTCGCGCACCGTGCCCTTCGTGTCCAAGGCCACCGGCATGCCGCTGGCCAAGATCGCGGCCCGCTGCATGGCGGGCAAGACCCTGGAAGAGCAGGGCGCCACCAAGGAAATCGTGCCGGACTACTACTCGGTGAAGGAAGCGATCTTCCCGTTCGCCAAGTTCCAGGGCGTCGACCCGATCCTCGGGCCGGAGATGCGCTCCACCGGTGAGGTGATGGGCGTGGGCCGCAGCTTCAACGCCGCCTTCGCGCGCGCGCAGGAAGCCGGTGGCATCAAGGCGCCGCCGGTGGGCAAGGCGTTCGTGTCGGTGCGCGACCCGGACAAGAAGCGCGTGCTGCCGGTGGCCAAGGCCCTGCTGGCGCGTGGCTACAGCCTGGTTGCCACCCGTGGCACCGCAGCGTGGCTGCAGCAGCACGGCATGGACTGCGAAATCATCAACAAGGTGGTCGAGGGTCGCCCGCACATCGTCGATTCGATCAAGAACGGCGAGATCGTCTATATCGTCAACACGACCGAAGGCCGTGCCGCGATCAACGACTCGTTCTCGATCCGTCGCGAGGCACTGCAGCACCGTGTCACCTATTCGACCACCATTGCCGGTGCCAAGGCGCTGGTGGATTCACTGGAATTCCGCGGTACCGGCCCGGTCTGGTCGCTGCAGGAACTGCACAAGGAGTTGAACGCATGAGAGCACCCATCACGATGAAGGGCGCGCAGCGTCTGCGCGACGAACTGGATCACCTGAAGTCGGTCAAGCGTCCGAGGGTGATCGCCGCGATCGCCGAAGCGCGCGAGCATGGCGACCTGAAGGAGAACGCCGAGTACCACGCCGCGCGCGAGGAACAGGGCTTCATCGAAGGCCGCATCAAGCAGCTGGAAGGCGAGCTGTCGCACGCCGAGATCATCGACGTGAGCAAGCTCAATGCAGGCTCCAAGGTGGTGTTCGGCGCCAGCGTGATCCTGGCCGACGTGGAAACCGACGAAGAGAAGAAGTACCAGATCGTTGGTGATCTTGAGGCGGACATCAAACTCGGCCTGATCGCGATTTCCTCGCCGGTCGCCCGCGCGATGATCGGCAAGCTGGAAGGTGACTCGATCGTGATCGATGCGCCGGCCGGCCAGCGCGAGTACGAGATCGTCAGCGTCAGCTACCAGGACTGATCCGTGGCGACGGCAACCCTGCTGTTGCCGGCACGCAGCCGCTTTGCGGTGGCTGCATTGCCGGATGACGTGGCGCGCGCCCTGGGCCGCGCCACCACCTCGCAGGGCGACGCCGGTGAACGCGCGCAGCTGCTGCGCCACTTCACGGTGGCCGCGCCGCACTGGCCGGTGGCCGCGTTGACCCGCCAGCGTGACGTCGGTGATGCCGCCGGCGCCTGCTGGCTGCGTGCCGATCCGGCCTGCATGGTGCCGGACATGCATGGCGCGCGGATGATGGGCCACGGCGAAACGCTGCGGCCCAGCCTGGCCGATACGCTGGCGTTGCTGCCCGTGCTGCAGCCGCTGTTTGCGGATGCAGGCTTCGTGCTGGATGCACCCGATCCGTCACGCTGGTACCTGCGCCTGCCCATCGGTACTGAACTGCCGGAGTTCGACAGCCCCGACGAGGTGCTGGGTGATGACCTGTTCTCGCACCTGCCGCCGGGCGAGGCGGGCCGTCGCTGGCGCGCACTGATGACCGAAGCGCAGGTGCTGCTGCACACCCACTCGTGGAACCAGCAGCGCGCCGCGCAGGGCCAGCAGCCGATCAATTCGCTGTGGTTCTGGGGTGGTGGCGTGATGCCGGTATCGGTGGCCACGCCGCACGCGCAGGTGCGCAGCCGCGATGCGCTGCTGCAGGGCCTGGCCCAGGCCGCAGGTGTCGCGGTGGATGGCGAGCAGTCGGTCGATGCACTGGTCGACCTGCGCCAGCTGCGCTCGCTGCAGCAGCTGGGCAACGATGCAATCCGGCCGCTGCTGGCCGCGCTCAAGCGTGGCGAGCTGCAGCGGCTGGTGCTGGACTTCGAGGACGGCCTGCAGTTCCAGCTGGATCGCGGCCAGCGCTGGCAGTTCTGGAAGAAGCCACGGCAGCTGCACGACGCCTGACGTGGTGGTAGCGCCGGGCCATGCCCGGCGGATGCCCTAGCGCAATTCCGTAACGTAGGTCGGCAGTTGCCAGTGGCGCTGACCGGCGCCCAGGCAGTGCCGGCCGACGAAGGTTGCCGCCAGCACCAGGCGGGCTCCATCCCAGGCCCAATGCCGGTCTATCCCGCAGCGGTCCGTAGCGCTTGCAACGCCTTCTTCAAGGAACACGGCATGCGGGTAGAGCGGGAACAGCGTGGATGCGGTGATCGGCACGGGCGCAAAGGGCGTTCGGTCGCGGATCACCCAGCTGCCGGCTGGCCGGATGTAGCGGCCGGTCGTGCAGTTCAACATCGCCAGCACATGCGTTGCATCGATCCGCTCGATGCGCAGGTAGCGGGAAGAGGCTGCAGCGCAACCCGCGCCGGCCTCGGCGCGCGGTAGCAGCGCTTGCAGTAGATCGGCACGTTCGGCCAGCGCGGCATCCTCGTCGTGGGCTTCAACCAGCAGCGGTGGCGGCACCAGGCGAGGTGCCACCCGTGCGGCCGGCACCTGCGATTCCGGCCGCAAACCCTTGCCCACCAACGCCCCTGGGGTGTGCAAGCGGCCCTGTGCCTCGTCCATCTTCAGCAGCAGTGCGGCATTACCGTTCTCTGCCAGTGGCCATGCCTGGCCCGCCGTGTCGGTCATCCTGACCGGCCGCCCGCGCACCAGTGCATCCAGCAGCGCCTGCGCATGTGGTGGTGCCAGAGCCAGGCCGGCCTCAAGCGCATCCACCGGGCCGATATCACCCAGGTCCGCGCCATCCACATGCAGCCGCAGCCGGCCCTCTGGATGCACCCGCGGGCTGCGGGGCGCGCCGTCACTGCCATCAGCCAGCGACAATCGCGCTGTCACGGGGGTGTCTGGTCCAGCGGCACGCTCAATGAGCACGCCCAGCATCAACGCGGCCGGTGGGCCGAACGCCACCATCCGGCAGGTGCCTGTGTTATCGCATGCCAGGTGTCCGTTCTGTTCAAGGAACGTGAACTGCGCGGGCGTGCCGGCGAAGCTGACAGGTGCCAGCGTCAGTGACGCCAGCGCCAGTAGAGGACATCGAAGCGTAGTCATGTTCCAGGTTTCCGGGTCAGCGGACCGTGCTGACCAGCGTCGGCAGCGTCCAGTGCCCGCCCGCCACGCCACGACACAGACCGGTACTGAACGCACTGCTTGGCTGGAATCTGCGGCCATCCCAGGCCCAGTCCCAGCCGGAAACGCAGTCGCCGATGCCGCGGCCCTTGTAGCGCGCGTACAACGTGCGATCGGAGCGCGAGAAGCCTTCTGCCTCCAGCGTGACCGTCTCAGGTGCGAACGGCGGCTGATCGCGCGCGATCCAGAAGCCATTGCTGTAGTTGTACGCGCCCATCTGGCACAACGCCTGCACCAGCACGTGGTGGTCGTCCAACCGCTCGATCACCATTTCCGGTGTTCCCTCGTACTCGATCAGGCGCGGACAGTCGTCGTTGTCGCCGAGCGTGGCAATCAGCGCGTCGCGCAGCGCTTCGCTGCTGCCCAGCCCGCTATCGCCGGGGCGGCCGGCCGCCAGCACACCGCGCACGATCACCGGCTTGGCCACTGCGGCGGGCACGCTCGCTTCGGCACGCGTGCCGCGGCGTACCAGCGCACCGGGCGTGCCCACGCGCCCTTGGACCTCGTCCATTTTCAGCAGCACCGCGGCGGCACCACGATCGGAAATCGGCCAGCGCGTGCCCCTGCTGTCGATCACCTCGATACGAGCCTGGCCGGGCAGGGCGGCCAGCAGGCCTTCTACCTGCGCCGGCCGCAGCATCACTGCTTCGTCGGCCCCGGTGTCCTGCACTGGGCCCAGATCACGACCGTTCACGTGCAGGCGCATTGAACCTTCAGGCACTGCACTTTCGCCATCCTCACCGACCCGCAGCCGCGCCTTCACTGCCGTGCCGGGGCCGCCGGCGCGCTCCAGCATCAGGCCCAGCAGGCTGTCCGCCTTTTCAGGGCTGTAGCCGGCTGCACGGCAGGTGCCGGTGTTGTCGCAGGCCAGGAACCAGTCGTGGTGTACGAACTCGATACCGGGGGTTGGCGGCGTGTTTGCGGCCTGGGAAGCAAGTGGCAGCAGGAGGCTGGCAAGCAGTACGGACAGCAGGCGGTACATGGCGAATTCCGTTTCAGAAGCGAACAAGCATGGGCGATCGCCACGCCTGCGCCAAGCCCGGAAGAGCCTGGCGAGCCGAGCGGGGTATCATGCGCGGGTCTTCCGCAACCCGGCGATGCCGATGTCCCTTGCCGCCGATGCTGCGCTGCCGTCTTCCGATACGCCGATGATCCGCCGTCGCGATGCAGTCGCGCCCGGTAGCTGGCCGGAGGGCACGCTGCCGCTGCTGGCACGCCTGTATGCCGCACGTGGTGCGCACACGCCGGAGCTGGCCCTGCCCAAGCTCGGCAACCTGCATGCGCCGGAACTGCTGACCGGCATCGACGCGGCAGTGGACCTGCTGGTGCAAGCCATCGCCGCCGACAAGCGCATCCTGGTAGTTGGTGATTTCGACTGCGACGGCGCCACCGCCTGCGCGGTCGGTGTGCGCGGGCTGCGCATGCTCGGCGCGCAACATGTCTTCCACGCAGTGCCCAACCGCATGGTGCACGGCTATGGTCTGTCGCCGTCACTGGTGGACGAGCTGGCTGCGCTGCAGCCGGATCTGCTGGTCACCGTCGACCACGGCATTGCCTGCCATGCCGGCGTGACCGCGGCCAAGGCGCGTGGCTGGCAGGTGCTGGTGACCGATCACCATCTGCCCGGTCCACTGCTGCCACCGGCCGATGTCATCGTCGACCCCAACCTCGACGGCGACGCCTTCCCCAGCAAGGCGCTGGCCGGTGTCGGCGTGATCTTCTACGTGCTGATGGCGCTGCGCCGGCAGATGCGCGAAGCGGGGGTATTTGCCGATGGCAAAGGGCCGGACCTGACCACGCTGCTGGACCTGGTGGCGGTGGGCACAGTGGCCGACCTGGTGGTGCTCGATGCCAACAATCGCGCCCTGGTCAGCGCGGGATTGCGCCGGCTGCGCAATGGCCAGGGCTGCGTCGGCCTGAAGGCATTGATCGAGGCCAGCGGCCGCGATGCTGCACGCTTGACCGCCACCGACATCGGCTTCGGGCTTGGCCCGCGCTTGAACGCGGCCGGTCGGCTGGAAGACATGGCATTGGGTATCGCCCTGCTGCTCACCGAAGATCCGCGGCAGGCCCGCGACATCGCGCAGACGCTGGAACAGATCAACGCCGAGCGGCGTGCGGTCCAGCAGTCGATGACCGATGACGCCGAACACGCGCTGTCGCGGGTGGTGCTCGATACCGCAGGCCAGCGCCCGGTGGCGGCCTGCTTGTTCGATGCTGATTGGCACCCCGGCGTGGTTGGCCTGGTTGCTTCAAAGATGAAGGATCGCCTGCATCGGCCGGTGATCGCGTTCGCGCCGGCCGAGCCGGGCGCCGACACCCTGCGCGGCTCGGCGCGTTCGATCGCCGGCCTGCATATCCGTGATGCGCTGGCGCTGGTCGATGCACGCCATCCCGGCTTGATCGAGCGCTTCGGCGGTCACGCGATGGCCGCCGGGTTGAGCATGCGTCTGGATCATCTGGCCACCTTCGAAGCCGCGTTCGTCGCCACCGTGCTGGAAATGCTCGACCCGGCTGCACTGCAGCAGCAGGTGCTCAGCGACGGCGAACTGGCCGCGGACGAACTCGATCATCGCCATGCCGATGCGCTGCGTTTGGCGGGTCCATGGGGGCAGGGCTTTCCCGAGCCGCTGTTCGATGGCCACTTCGAAGTGGCCAACTGGCGCGTGCTGAAGGAGCGCCACCTGAAGCTGGAACTGCGCCTGCCCGGCGTACCGGGCACGATCAATGCGATCCACTTCGGTGGCTGGCACGGCAATGCGCCCGGTCGCCACGTGCATCTCGCCTACCGGCTCGCCTGCGATGACTATCGTGGCGGCGCCGCCATCCAGCTGATCGTCGAGCACTGCCTGCCGGCGTAGTCCATGCCGGGCATGGCCCGGCGCTACCGCTTCGGAAGGGTCAGCGTACGTCGGTCACCCGCGTCGGCAGTTCCCAGGTACCCCCGGGAACGCCGCGACACAGGCCGCCACTGATCGCCGAGGTCGCGACGAAGCGGGTGCCATCCCAGGTCCACGTTTCATCCGACACACAGTCGGCCAGACCGCGGCCCTTGTGCGAGGCGACGATCTGCCCGTCGCCGTAGTCGATCGCGTCGCTGGTCACCCATTGCGGCTGGTAGGGCGCGTTCTCACCGATGACCCAGTAACCATCACCGGTGTTGTAGGCCGCGCGCCAGCAGGGGACGTTGACCAGCAGATGCTTGGTGTCCAGGCGCTGGATCTGCAGTGGTGAATTGCTGATCGGAAGATCCGGGTCGGTGTCGAGCAGGCCTTCGCAGCTGGGTTCTACCAGAGTGGCGCGCAGCGCCGCACGCAGCGCCGGCGAGGCGGCCAGCTTGGAAAACGCCGGGTCGTCCGGTGGCGTCGACAGCGTCGGTGCCTTGCGCACCACGGGTTTGGCAACGGCGGCAGGCACGCTGCTTTCGGCAGCGGCCCCCTTGCGCATCACCGCGCCCGGCGTGCCCACACGGCCCTGGAATTCGTCGGTCTTCAACAGCACAGCCGCTGCGCCCTTGTCCGACAGCGGCCACGTGTGGCCGGCGCCATCGACAACCGCGATGCCACCATCGCGCACCAGCGCGGACAGCACTGCGCTGGTCTGTGCCGCGCTGAGCACATGGACACCCGGCTCCGTGGCCGGCGCCAGCACACCGAGGTCACGCTGCTGGATGCGCAGGTGCAGCGCGCCCTTGGGCTGCGGCTGGTCATCGATCGGCTGCAACGACATCCGACCGCTGATGGCCTGATTGGGGCCGCCCGCCCGGGTCAGCAGCACGCTCAGGGTGCTGTCATCGCCACTGGCGTAGCCGGCCGCGCGGCACGTGCGTGTGTTGTCGCAGGCCACGACCCAGTCGTGATGCTGGAAATAGAGGCCTGCAGGCGCATCGACGGCGCCGGCGGCCAACGGCCAGCACAGGGCCAGCAGGGTGGGAAGCAGGGGAGAACGCATGGGCATCCTTGCACGGGATCGGGAAGTCGCACATGGTGCGCCCAGGGGCAGCGAAGAACCAGCATCGAATCACGTTAACCCCGTCCACCCGGTTGGTGCGTTCAAGCAGTCACGATCCCACTGGAGTCCTGTCATGGTCTTCGCCCGTTGCTGCGCTGTGTTGTTGCTGGCCCTTGCGGCCTGGCCTGTCGGCGCTCAGGCGCCCCGAATTGCTCGACCGCAGGCAACCACTCCGCTCCTGATCGCGCCCGCCGCCGAGCAGCCGGTTCAATTGCGACATGCCCGCATCGAAGGCGAGGTCCAGGCCGGTATCGCCCAGACCCGTATCACCCTGGAGTTCCATAACCCCAACCAGCGCGAGCTGGAAGGCGAGCTGCAGTTCCCGCTGGCCGAGGGCCAGCAGATCACCGGGTTCGCCCTGGACATCAACGGCGAGTTGCGCGAGGCAGTACCGGTGCCCAAGGACCGCGGTCGTCAAGTGTTCGAGGAGATCGCCCGTCGTGGCGTTGATCCGGGCCTGCTGGAGCAGACCGCCGGCAACCAGTTCCGGCTGCGCGTGTATCCACTGCCGGCCGGCGGCAGCCGCCGCGTACAGCTGGTCGTACGCGAGCCGCTGGCATATGCCGGGCAGGGCTGGCGTTGGACACTACCGCTGCAGTTCGTCGCCGGCGCCGCAGCCGTCGAACTGGACGTGCGGGCACCGAAGGGGGCTGAGGCAGGAAGCGCGCCGTTCCGCATCGCCGATGGCCGCCTGCACTGGCAAGGACGTGGCGCGCAGTTGCCGGCCCAGCTGCAATGGACGCTGCCGGCCGAGCGCAAGGCACAGGTGCAGGTTGCACGCTGGCAGGACGGTCACTACCTGTTGGCGCAGCTGCCGGTGCCGACGTCGACCGCGCCGCGCCGTGTGCCGTCGGAAGTGGGGCTGCTGTGGGACGGTTCGGGTTCCGCAGGCCAGCGCGACCGCACCCGCGAGTTCGCGCTGCTGGATCGCTACTTTGCTGCGATGGGCGAGGGCAACGTCGCGCTGACCGTGCTGCGTGATCGCGCCGAGCCCGTGCGTCATTTCCGTATACGCAGCAGTGACTGGAGTGAACTGCGGCGCGCGTTGATGGCGGTGCAGCCGGATGGCGCCAGCGCGCTGGCGCAGTGGCAGCCGCAGCCCTCGGTGAAGGAGTACCTGATGATCAGCGACGGCCTGCTGACCTACGGGCCGGAAGCACTGCCGGCGTTGGCCGCCGATCAGCGCCTGTTTGCGGTCAGCAGTGCCGGCGCACGCACCGATGCCACCCGCCTGCGCGGTTGGAGCGAGGCGCATGCCGGCAGTTTCGTGGCGCTCGGCAGCGATATCGATGCCGCTGCACGGGAGCTGCTGTCGATGCCACTGGATGTCCAGATCGATGCCGGCCGTGGCGTGCAGGACGTGGTGGTCGACCGCCGCAGCCAGGCCCAGGGCTGGCTGTGGTTGCATGCGCGGTTGGCGGCCGAAGGTGTGCCGATGCGGGTGCGCATTGCCGGTGGGCAATGGCAGGCACTGCCGGAGAGCTCCACCAGCGCCGATGGCGATCTGCTGGCCGGCCTGTGGGCACAGGCACGCCTGCAGCAGTTGTCGACCGATCGGCGCGGCAATCGCGAGGCGATGCAGCGCCTGTCGCAGCAGTTCAGCCTGGTGGGCCCGGACACTTCACTGATCGTGCTGGAAACGCTGGACGACTACCTGCGCTACGCGATCCGCCCCGCAGGTGCCTTGCGCGCCCAGTACGACCAGCGCTTCGCACGCCAGGTTGCAGATCGCGATGCCGCCGACCGTCAGCGCCTGGACAAGGTGGTGACGCAGTGGCAGCAGCGCCAGCAATGGTGGAGCCGCAGTTGGCCGAAGGGCATGCGCGTGCAGGCGAAGGCGCTGGAAGTGGTCGGTCAGGACGCGTATGCGGCTGCCCCGGTGGCGATGCTCGCCGCGCCTCCTCCCGCGCCAGCGCCGATGGCCGTTGCCGCCGAGCAGCGGGCGGAGTCCAGCAGCGCGCGCGCCCGTCGATCGCCGCCGCGGCAGGCACCTGCGGGCCTGGAGGCCGCGATGGATGCCGTTGCCATCGAACCCACGGCGTCCAATGCACCGGCCGCCGCCAATGACGGTCAGCTGGGAATCCGGTTGGCCGCCTGGCAATCGGATTCGCCGGTTGCCCGCCGCCTGCGCCAGGGGCCGTCGTCGCAGCTGTACGACCGCTATCTGGCCGAGCGCGCTGCGAACGCCAACAGCAGTGCGTTCTTCCTCGACGTGGCCGATCTGTTGATCGAACAGGGGCAGCGCGATCTTGCCCTGCGCGTGCTGTCCAACCTGGCCGAGATGGAGCTGGACAACCGCCATCTGCTGCGCGTTCTCGGCTATCGCCTGCTGCAGGCCGATGCACCCGCACTGGCGGTGCCGGTGTTCGAGCAGGTGCTGGCGATGGGCCAGGAAGAACCGCAGAGTTTCCGTGATCTGGGCCTGGCGCTGGCCGCAGCGGGCAAGCCGCAGCAGGCGCTGGCGCCGCTGTACCAGGTGGTCGTGCGGCCGTGGGATGGTCGTTTCGACGGCATCGCGCTGATCGCCCTGGATGAACTGACCAACCTGGTGGCCGGCAGCAAGCCGCGCCTGGATACCACCGGCGTCGACCCGCGCCTGCTGCAGGCGATGCCGCTGGACCTGCGCGTGGTGCTGGCCTGGGATGCCGACAACAGCGACATGGATCTGTGGGTCACCGACCCGAACGGCGAGCGTGCGTACTACGGCAACCGCCTGACCTACCAGGGTGGGCAGATGTCGCAGGACTTCACCGGTGGCTATGGTCCGGAACAGTTCTCGCTGCGCAACGCCAAGCCGGGCAAGTACAAGGTGGAGGCGAACTACTTCGGCAGCCGCCAGCAGCTGGTGACCGGTGCGACGACGCTGATGCTGCGCCTGACTACCCATTGGGGCACGCCGAAGCAGAAGGACCAGATGATCACGATGCGGCTGAAGGATCGTGCCGAGACGGTGCTGGTTGGCGAGTTCGAGGTGAAGTAGAGCCACGCCATGCGTGGCTGTCGCAGCCCTCGCCTTGTGGAGCCGAGCTTACGCTCGGTTCCACGGGGCGCAGGCCTTATTGTGCCGGCACGACGCGCACTGCAGGCGACGATAGCGGTGCGGCACGCAACCCGAACAGCGGCCGCAGCCCGCGCACACGGCGTACCAGCAGTTCATGGATCAGCAGGCAGCCGGCGACGGTGCCGACAATCACCAGCGCCGGCTCGAGCCATGCGCCCAGCTGCAGGGGACGCAACCAGTACAACAGCATGATCAGCACGGTCTGGTGCAGGATGTACCAGCTGAACACCGCCTCGCGGCAGTAGCCCAGGCCACGCCATGGCCGCGCCAGCAGGACCTGCGCCCATCCGAAGAGGGCCAGCAGGGAACACCAGGTGTACAGCGCTCGGCCAACGCGCTCGGTCTGCGCCCACGGCAGCGCCAGCACCCACTGCGGCAGATCGCCGAGGTCGGGCATCCGCCCCAACGCGCGGATGCCCAGTTCGACAGTCAGCCCGACAACGGCCAGCACCAGGGTCAACCGCCGGCCGCGCACCAGCAGATCCCAGCCGCGGTGCCAGCGCGCGGCGAGGAAGCCGCCGAGGAACAGGGGCAGCGATTCGGCGTGGACGTACAGGTCATCGACCAGCGCATGGGTTGGCGGGTGGGTGGGCAGGATCACCAGCAGTGCCCACGCCAGCCACAGCACCGGCAGCAGCAGGCCCAGCGTGGCCACCCAGCGGTCGCTCGCAGGCAGGCCCGGCAGGCGGTGGTGCAGCGGCCGCACTACGCTGGCCAACACGATCGCCAGCAGCGTGTAAGGGATCAGATAGGCCAGGTACCACAGGTGGTTCCAGGTGAAGCCATAGGCGGCACCGGTGAAGCTGGCTCCCGGCCACGGCCGGAACTGCCAGTAGCGCCACAGGAATGCACCGAGCCCTGGCGTGACGTCGCCCTTGTCCACCGCTTCACAGTAGGCCTGCAGCGAAACGACCGCGACGATGCCGAACAACAGCGGCAACAACAGCCGCCCGCCGCGCCGCAGCGCGAATCGCCACCGGCCCTGCGCGGGCAGGCACAGGCCCAGCGCGATGCCGGAGATGGCAAACAGCAGCGGCATGCGCCAACGATTCAGCGCGATCATCGGCCATTGCAGCCACTCCGCGGTGTGGACGCTCTTGAGGTGGAAGTCCCATCCGGCCACGTAGGCCATGGCCACGTGGTAGAGGATCAACAGCCCGAAGGCACCGATACGCAGGGTGTCGAGGTCGTGGCGGCGGGTCATGGCGGTATCCGTGTTGGCGTCCTCGCAGAGTGGAAGTCCTTGTGGGCTGTCGCCAGCAGCAAGGGGCGGTTGGATGCCCTGCAGGGCCCAATGGCGGGGCGGGGGGACGAATGGCGTACGTCAGCGGGGCTGTGGTTGGCGATAATCCAGTGATGGATGAGTACAACCAGCAGGACCCGGACGTGCGTGGCGAATCGATGGGCAACGGCAGGCAAGGGCGGCAGGCAGCCGTGTTCTGGGTCGTACTGTTCCTGGGGACGGCGGCGGCCAATGTGCTGGCCAAGGCCATGATGGCGGCGCGCGATGGACTGCCCTCCCAATGGATGGCGGCCACGATTGACGAGTTCAGCAGTGCGCTGGTGTCGCTGCTGCTGCTGGCGGTGCTGATCCGCGCCGCGTCGCGCTGGCCGCTGCACACCGATACCTGGCGACAGCGCTTGGTGCCGTATCTGCTGGGCGCGGTTGCGTGGTGGCTGCTGCATGTGAGTGCGATGGTCCTGCTGCGCAAGGCCGGCCACGCCGTGCTTGGCAGCCACTACACCTTTGGGGACTGGCCGGCGCAATGGTTCTACGAGTTCTTCAAGGACATCCAGACCTATGCGCTGCTGGTCTCGGCAGTCCATGCCCTGGCCTGGTTCGGCCGCCGCCGCCAGGGTGAAGCGACCCTGCTGGCCGCACCCGACGAGGGGCCTCCGGTCGAGCCGGTCGATCGCCCCGACCATTTCCTTGTGCGCAAGCTGGGCAAGGAGTTCCTGGTGGCCACGGCCGACGTCGAGTACGCCCAGGCCGCCGGCAACTATGTGAACCTGCGGGTGCGCGGGCATGACTACCCGCTGCGGATCACCATGGCAGTGCTGGAGGCGCGGCTGGACCCGGTCCTGTTCCTGCGCAGCCACCGCAGCTGGCTGGTCAACCGTGACCAGCTGCACTCGATCGAGCCGCTGGATGGGGGCGAGGCCTTGCTGCACATGGCCGATGGGGCCAAGGTACCCTGCAGCCGGCGCCAGCTGCCGTTGCTGCGCCAGGCCTTGGGCGGGTAGGGGCGTGGCAGGGCGGGACCGGCTTCTGCGCCGGTTCACCCCGGCCTGCGGTATCATTTGCAGTCATCTTTTGAATGCATAACCGCCGACATGATCGAACTGAATCCTGTCCGCCAGCGCATCGCCGATCTGACCGATCGCGTGTTGTCGCTCCGGGGGTATCTTTGACTACGACGCCAAGAAAGAGCGTCTTGAGGAAGTAACGCGGGAGCTGGAAAGCCCCGACGTCTGGAACAACGCCGAGTACGCCCAGAACCTGGGGCGCGAGCGCTCGACCCTGGAAAAGACCGTGGGCGGCATCGCCGCGGTGCTGGAAGGCCTGAGCGACGCCACCGAACTGCTGGAGCTGGCCGAGTCCGAGCAGGACGAGGACACCGCGCTGGCCGTGGTGGCCGACCTGGACAAGCACCAGGCGCACGTGGAGAAGCTGGAGTTCCAGCGCATGTTCTCCGGGCAGATGGACAACGCTCCGGCGTTCGTCGACATCCAGGCTGGTGCCGGTGGTACCGAAGCCCAGGACTGGGCCGAGATCCTGCTGCGCATGTACCTGCGCTGGTGTGAATCGCGTGGCTGGAAGACCGAGCTGATGGAAGTGTCCGGTGGCGACGTCGCGGGCATCAAGTCGGCCACGCTGCGCGTGGAAGGCGACTACGCCTATGGCTGGCTGAAGACCGAGACCGGCGTGCACCGCCTGGTGCGCAAGTCGCCGTTCGACTCGGACAACCGCCGCCATACCAGCTTCACCTCGGTGTTCGTGTCGCCGGAAGTGGACAACAACATCGAAATCGACATCAACCCGGCCGATCTGCGTACCGACGTGTACCGCTCGTCCGGTGCCGGTGGTCAGCACGTCAACAAGACCGAGTCGGCGGTGCGTATCACCCACATCCCGACCAACACGGTCGTGGCCTGCCAGACCGGCCGCAGCCAGCACCAGAACCGCGACAACGCGATGAAGATGCTGGCCGCCAAGCTCTACGAGCTGGAGATCCAGAAGCGCAACGCCGAGCGTGATGCGGTGGAAGCCACCAAGTCCGATATCGGCTGGGGCAGCCAGATCCGCAATTACGTGCTCGACCAGAGCCGTATCAAGGACCTGCGCACCGGCATCGAGCGTTCGGATACGCAGAAGGTGCTCGACGGTGACCTGGACGAGTTCGTCGAGGCCAGCCTGAAGGCCGGCCTGGCGGTCGGCTCCAAGCGCATCGATGCCTGATGCGTGCCCGGCGACAGCGGTACCGTCCGCTGCCCGGGCCCTGCGTTGCGGGACGTCTTCGGCGTCCCGCAACGCCGTTGAAACCTGCAGGGCAGGGCGATGATGCGCAGTGAAGCCGAACGCAAGGAACTGGGAGGCTTTCTCAAGGCCTGCCGTGCGCGGGTCGACCCAGCAACGCTGGGGCTGCCAGCCGGCCGCCGACGCACGCCGGGCCTGAAGCGCGAGGAAGTCGCACTGGCGATCGGGGTCAGTGTCAGCTGGTACACCTGGATCGAGCAGGGCCGCGAAGTGCGCGCCTCGCCCGAAGTGCTGGAGCGCCTGGCGCAGGTACTGCGATTGAGCGACGACGAGCGCGCCTACGCGTTCGCGCTGTCCGGCTATGGCGTGCCGCTGGAATCGCCCGACGAGACGGTGACCGACGGCCTGCGCCAGCTGGTGGAGGCGATGCAGCCGATCCCGGCCTACGTGCGCAATACCCGATTCGACATCCTGGCCTGGAACCCGGCCATCGCCGATCTGTTTGTTGATTACGGTCAGCTGGCGCCGCACGAACGCAACACGCTGCGGCTGATGTTCCTGTATCCGCCGTACCGCACGTTGATCCTCAACTGGGAAGAAATGACCCGCGGGCTGCTGGCCAGCTTCCGCGCGGCGATGGCGCAGGCGCCGGACAAGGCGCCGTTCCTGGCACTGGCCGAGGACATCGGTGCGCACAGCGAGCAGTTCCGCCAGTGGTGGCCGGAGCACGATGTGCGTCGTTTCGACGAAGGTGCGAAGAAGCTGAACCATCCCACGCGCGGGCTGCTGGACCTGCAGTACGTGGCGCTGGTGCCGGAGAGCCGGCATGACCTGTCACTGGTGACCTACCTGCCGCGAAGGTAGGTTGGTCGGCAGGGCTTGCAGCCCTGCACCTGCTGTAGTGCCGGCCGCTGGCCGGCAACCTCAACAGCAACAGCAACAGCAACAGCGGGCTTTCCGTGGGGTGGCGGGGCGGTGTCGGAGTGCGGGGACGCCGTGAACCCATCCATGGCGGCTTGGCCGCGGCATCCATGCCGCGGACACCCCGCACTCCGACGCCGCCCCACCTCTGACAGATCTCCGCGGCTGTTGGTAGGTGTCGACCTTGGTCGACACGTTGATGCACGCCATGCGTGGATGCTTTTCGGTTTCAATTCGAGATAGTCGATCTCGATGGAAATTCATCCACGCATGGCGTGGATCTACTGGAGGCGCCGGGTTGGGTCTGGAGAAGAGCCCCCTGAGTCAGGGGGCGGCCGCGAAGCGGCGGGGGTATGGGGGCTGGTAAGTGGGGCCCGCGGTTCGCGTAGCGAAGCGTGGGAGCGGCAGCGCGCATGCGATGGCGCGTACCCGGGCGCAGCCCTGCCGGGAAACCACCCCATTCAGGCAGGTAAGTACAGGTCACAGGATACGCAGACGCCTTGTTGCTGCCATCGATCGGGTCCACATTCGTTGTCAGGAAACGGGCAGCCGCCCGTTGTCGAGACAACAGGAGACCTGCATGTCCGCTTCCCCCGCAGCCCCCGCTGCCATTTCCCGCGATCCGGCGACCGGCCAGCAGATCGCCAGCCACCCCTTCGCCACCGACGTTGAGCTGGAAGCCATCCTCGACCGCGGCCAGGCCGGTTTTGCAGCCTGGAGCGCGCAGTCACTGGAACAACGCGCGAGCGTGCTGCGTGCGATGGCTGCCGTGCTGCGCCGCGACCGTGAACCGCTGGCCGCGATGGCCACTGCCGAAATGGGCAAGGTCCACGCCGAGTCGCTGGCCGAGATCGAGAAGTGCGCGGTGCTGTGTGACTGGTACGCCGACAACGGTGCGGCGTTCCTGCGCGATGAGCCGACCGCGGTGGCCGACAACAAGGCCTATGTCTCGTACCTGCCGCTGGGCGTTGTGCTCGGCATCATGCCGTGGAATTTCCCGTACTGGCAGGTAATGCGCGCGGCCGTGCCGATCCTCATGGGCGGCAACGGCTTCCTGCTGAAGCCGGCCGAGAACATCGTCGGCACCGCCGGGCTGCTCGCCGCTGCGTGGCGCGACGCGGGCCTGCCCGACGGCACCTTCATTGCCGCCAACATCAGCCGCGAGGGAACCAGTGCCGCCATCGCCGATGACCGCATCGCTGCCGTGACCCTGACCGGCAGCGTCGCCGCGGGGCGCAGCATCGCCGCGCAGGCCGGGCAGGCGCTGAAGAAGGTGGTGCTGGAGCTGGGTGGCTCGGATCCATTCATCGTGCTGGCCGACGCCGACCTGGAGGCAGCGGTCGATGCGGCTGTTGCCTCGCGCTTCCAGAACACCGGGCAGGTGTGCATTGCCGGCAAGCGCATCATCGTCGAAGACGCCGTGTATGAGCGTTTCGTGGCGTTGTTCTGCGAGCGCGTGCAGGCGCTGACCGTGGGCGATGGCCGCGAGGCCGGCAACCGGATCGGACCGATGGCCCGGCAGGACCTGCTTGAACAGCTTGATGCACAGGTGCGTGCGTCGGTCGAGGCCGGTGCGCAGTTGCTCGTGGGCGGCAAGCAGCTCGATCGCCCCGGCAGTTTCTATGCACCCACCGTGCTGGCGGGCGTCGAGCCGGGCATTCAGGCCTTCGACACCGAGACCTTCGGGCCGGTGGCGTCGATCAGCCGCGCGCGCGACGCCGACCATGCGGTGGAACTGGCCAACCAGAGCGAGTTCGGCCTGAGCGGCAATCTATGGACCGGCGACCACGCCCGCGCGATGCAGCTGGCGCGCCGGCTGCAGACCGGTGGCGTGTTCGTCAACGGTTTCTCTGCCTCCGATCCACGCGTGCCGATCGGCGGAGTGAAGAAGAGCGGCTTCGGCCGCGAGCTGTCGCACTTCGGCATCCGCGAGTTCGTCAACGCGCAGACGGTGTGGTTCGACCGCCGTTGACGCGGGCCATCCACCGTTCCTGTCAGCATCCCTGCAACGTTCCATCATCACGCACTGCGAGAAGGACGTCATTCCATGTCCAAGGGTTCCGATCTGCTCGTCGCCGCACTCGAAAACGAGGGCGTCGAGCGCATTTTTGGCATTCCCGGTGAAGAGAACCTCGATGTCGTCGAGTCGCTTCGCCACTCCAGCATCGAGCTGGTCATCACCCGCCACGAACAGGCTGCCGTGTTCATGGCCGCCACCTACGGCCGCCTGACCGGCAAGCCCGGCGTGTGCCTGGCCACGCTCGGCCCGGGTGCACTGAACTTCACCACCGGTGCCGCGTATGCACTGCTCGGCGCGTGGCCGGTGATCATGATCACCGGGCAGAAGGGCATCGTGGCCAGCAAGCAGGCGCGCTTCCAGATCGTGGATATCGTCAGCACGATGAAGCCGCTGACCAAGTCGGCGCGGCAGATCGTTTCGGCGCGCACCATCCCCACCATCGTCCGCGAGGCCTTCCGCACGGCGCTGGAAGAGCGCCCCGGGCCGGTGCTGCTGGAACTGCCCGAGGACATCGCGGCGATGGAGGTCGAGGACGTTGCACTGATCCCGCCACACCCGGTCGATCGGCCGATCGCCAGTCCCGAGGCGCTGGACCGTGCGGCGCAGATCATCCGCGAGGCCAAGCGGCCGCTGCTGGTGATCGCCTCGGCGGCGTCGCGACCGCAGTCCAGCGAAGCGCTGTCGGCCTTCGTACTGCGGGCCGGCATCCCGTTCGTCACCACGCAGATGGGCAAGGGCGCGGTGGCCGGTGGCTCGGGCCTGTACATGGGCACGGCGGCACTGAGCGAGCGCGACTACGTGCACATGGCCATCGATCAGGCCGACGTGATCGTGACCATTGGCCACGAGGTGACGGAGAAGCCGCCCTTCGTGATGCGCCCGGGTGGCCGCACGGTCATCCACATCGGCTATTCGCAGGCCGCGGTGGAGCAGGTGTACTTCCCGCAGGTGGAGGTGATCGGCGATATCGGCCGCTCGCTGACCCTGCTGGCCGACCGTATCGAGGGCAGGGTGGACAACGCCGCTGCACTGCTGCCGCTGCGCGCGACGATCCTGGAGCACATCGCCGATCGCGCCGAAGAGGCCGGTTTCACGCCGCAGCGGCTGGTGCATGACGTGCGCCAGGTGATGCCGCCGGACGGCATCGTGGCGCTGGACAATGGCATGTACAAGATCTGGTTCGCGCGCAACTACCGTACCCAGGTGGCCAATACGCTGCTGCTGGACAACGCATTGGCAACGATGGGCGCAGGGCTGCCGTCAGCGATCATGGCCTCGATCCTGTACCCGCAGCGCCGCGTGCTGGCGGTGTGTGGCGATGGCGGTTTCATGATGAACAGCCAGGAGCTGGAGACCGCGCGGCGGCTGGGCCTGAACCTGGTAGTGCTGATCCTCAACGACGGCGCCTACGGAATGATCCGCTGGAAGCAGGCGGTGGATGGTTTCGCCGACTACGGCATGACCTTCGGCAATCCGGATTTCGTCAAATACGCCGAGGCCTATGGCTGCCAGGGGCACGAGGTGACGGCGATCGAGCAGTTCATTCCGACCCTGGAAGCGGCCTTCACCGCGGGCGGCGTGCATCTGGTGTCGGTGCCGGTGGACTATTCGGAGAACCAGCGGGTGCTGGTGGATGAGCTGCGGCAGGCATTCCCGGGAAACGGGTAGGTGTCGCCCCCCGGAGCCCCGTAGGCGTCGCCCCCGAGCCCGGTAGGTGTCGACCTTGGTCGACACAGTAGATCCAGACCATGCGTGGATGCCTCCCCATGCCCGGCGCGGTAGGGCGCCAACCAAGGTTGGCGGCTACCAGGGCGTGGATCGAGGTTGATCGACTGCGGCAGGCGTTCCTGGGAGCCTGGTAGGTGTCGACCTTGGTCGACACGGTGAGCGCCAACCAAGGTTGGCGGCTACCGGAGCAGGGGCGGCCCGAGGCCGGGGCGGGGCGCTTTTGGTATGCTGGGCAACCGGCTGCGCCGGGCGCAACACTCCCCCTCACTACACGATTCCCGCAGATCCATGAGCGAAGCTACCGATACCCCCCCCGTCGACGAAAACAAGTTGATCGCCGAGCGCCGTGAGAAACTCAAAGCGCTGCGCGGGCAGGGGATCGCGTATCCGAACGACTTCCGTCGCGAGGACTTCGCCGGCAGCCTGCAGGAAGAATTCGCCGATGCGGAGCAGTGGACCGCCGAAACCCTGGAAGGCAACGGCCGCCAGGTGAAGATGGCCGGTCGCCTGATGGCCAAGCGGGTCATGGGCAAGGCCAGCTTCGCCCAGATCCAGGACGAATCGGGCCGCATCCAGCTGTTCCTGCAGGGCAGCGTGCTGGGTGATGCCTACACCGCCTTCAAGGGCTGGGACGTGGGCGACATCATCGCTGTCGAAGGTGGCCTGACCCGCACCAAGACCGGCGAGCTGTCGGTCAAGGCCGAATCGATCCGTCTGCTGACCAAGTCGCTGCGCCCGCTGCCGGACAAGTGGCATGGCCTGGCCGACGTCGAACAGCGTTATCGCCAGCGTTACGTCGACCTGATCGTGACGCCGGAGTCGCGCGCGGTCTTCATCAAGCGCTCGAAGATCATCCGTGCGATGCGTGCATGGCTGGACAACCGCGACTTCCTCGAAGTCGAAACGCCGATGATGCATTACATCCCCGGCGGCGCGGCGGCCAAGCCGTTCACCACCCACCACAACGCGCTGGACCTTGACCTGTACCTGCGCGTTGCGCCGGAGCTGTACCTCAAGCGCCTGACCGTCGGTGGCCTGGAACGCGTCTACGAAATCAACCGCAACTTCCGCAACGAAGGCGTCAGCACCCGCCACAACCCGGAATTCACCATGATGGAGCTGTACGAGGCCTATGCCACGTACAACGAGATCATGGACCTGACCGAAGGCGTGATCCGTGACGTGGCACAGTCGGTGAACGGCACCACCGTGGTCGAGTGGGACGGCGCCAACATCGACCTGGGCCCGGCGTTCCGCCGCTGGCGCATGGACGAGGCGGTGCGCCACCACAACCCGGAAATCTCCGCGGCCGACTGCACCGACCGTGACGCGCTGCTGCGCCATTGCGAGCGCCTGAAGATCCGCGTCAAGCCGTCCTACGGCTGGGGCAAGCTGCTGCTGGAGATCTTCGAAGCCACCGTCGAGCACACCCTGATCCAGCCGACCTTCATCACCGATCACCCGGTGGAGGTCTCGCCGCTGGCCCGCGCCAACGACAACGATCCCGGCTATACCGACCGCTTCGAACTGTTCGTCAACGGCAAGGAGCTGGCCAACGGCTTCTCCGAGCTGAACGACCCGGAAGACCAGGCCCAGCGCTTCCAGGCGCAGGTGGCGGCGAAGGAAGGCGGCGACGACGAGGCCATGCATTACGACGCCGACTACATCCGTGCGCTGGAGTACGGAATGGCGCCGACCGGCGGCCTTGGCATCGGCGTCGATCGCCTGGTGATGCTGCTGACCGGCAGCAGCTCGATCCGCGACGTGCTGCTGTTCCCGTACATGCGTCCGGAGCAGTAACCGGCGTTTTCGGCGTCCGTTTGTGCGCGTCGTCTCGGTTTGAGACGGCGCCATTGACGCATCCCGCACTCGGCGTATCGTTATTGCACAACCTTGACACCGGCTATGGCTTGATGGCGTCAGGGGAGGCCGCCATGTGGAGAATCCGCTTCACATTGTGACGACGATCATGAATCGGGGAGCTTGTGACGGGAGTCGAGCCGATGCAGGGTGCCAGCGTGCACAGCGGCGGGGTATCCTCGCCCGCTGACCTTTCAGCATGGTCGAGAAAGCAGGCAGAGAACGCCTTGAACATCGTCATCGTCGATGACCAGACATCCGCGCGGACGATGCTCCGTCACGTCATCGAGGACATCGCGCCGGAACTGAGCGTGCATGACTTCGGCGATCCGTTGACGGCGTTGGCATGGTGCGAATCGTACCCGGTCGACCTGCTGCTTCTCGATTACCGCATGCCGGAGATGGACGGGCTTGAATTCGCCCGCCGCTTCCGCCGGCTGCCCAAACATCGCGATATTCCGGTGATCCTGATCACCGTGGTGGGTGATGAGCCGATCCGCCAGGCAGCACTGGAAGCCGGCGTGATCGATTTCCTGGTCAAGCCGATCCGCCCGCGCGAACTGCGCGCACGCTGCTACAACCTGTTGCAGCTGCGCCAGCAGACCGAGAACGTGAAGCAGCGTGCGCTGTCGCTGGAGCAGCGGCTGCTGGCCAGCATGCACGAGGTGGAGGAGCGCGAGCGCGAGACGCTTTCGCGGCTGGCGCGTGCGATCGAGTTCCGTGATGCCGGCACCAGTGCCTACCTTGAGCGCATGGCGCGTGTGGCTGGCCTTATCGCCGAACAGCTGGGCCTGCCGGAAGACGACGTCAAGCTGATCGAGATGGCCGCGCCGCTGCACGACATGGGCAAGATCGCCATTCCCGATGCGGTGCTGCTCAAGCAGGGCAAGCTCAATGATGAGGAGCTGGCGATCATGCGACGGCATCCACGCATTGGCCATGAACTGCTCAGCGGCAGCCAGAACCGCTTCATCCAGGTCGGTGCATTGATCGCGCTGCGTCACCATGAGCGCTACGACGGCAGTGGTTATCCCGATGGCCTGGTCGGCGATGCGATTCCGCTGGAGGCACGCATCGTCGCCGTGGCCGACGTGTTCGATGCGCTGATCTCGCCGCGCCCCTACAAGGAAGCGTGGACGATGGAAGCCACCATGGCCTACCTGTATGCCCAGCGCGGGCGCCTGTTCGATCCGCGTTGCGTGGACGCGTTGCTGCGCGGTCGTGAGCAGCTGGAACAGATCTGCGCCGAGCACTCCACCGCCTCTGCACGGCCGGGACTGGGCGCGTGAAACGCCTGCTGTCGCGATTGCGGTTGCGCCTGTCCCAGCGGCAGGACAGCGAGCACGGGCAGCAGATCGTCCGCATCGTCCTGATCAGCCTGATCCTGGCTTACGTGCTGCTGCCTTCGGCGCGGCACGATCTACCGCACACCCAGTATGTCGGTGTGCTGGCGATCGTGTTGACGGGGCTGAGTCTGTCGCTGCTGTTGTTTGGCTGGCTGCTGTGGCGGCCGCAGCGTTCCGATCCGCGCCGCGTACTGGGCATGCTGGCCGACTACGGCCTGATCGCCGCCGGCATGATCCAGATGGGCGAGCCGCTGTCGTGGGTCTACATCGTGGTGATGTGGGTGACGGTGGGCAACGGCATGCGCTTCGGCAACCACTACCTGTATGTGGCCGTGGCGATGGCGATGGTCAGCTTCGGCAGTACCGCGCTGTCGACCCCCTATTGGCAACAGAACGCACGCCTGGCCATCGGCCTGTGGCTTGGCCTGGCGGCGGTTCCCCTGTATTTTTCCACGCTGCTGCGGCAGTTGACCGAAGCGATGGCCGAGGCGCGGCGCGCCAGCGAAGCCAAGAGTCGATTCCTGGCCAACATGAGCCACGAGTTTCGTACCCCACTCAATGGATTGAATGGCATGACAGAAGTGTTGGCGACCACGCGCCTGGATGACGAGCAGCGTGAGTGCGTGAGTACCATCCAGGCGTCATCGCGCAGCCTGCTGGCGCTGGTCGAGGAAGTGCTGGACATCTCGGCGATCGAGGCCGGCAAGCTGCGCGTGGTCGCCGAGGATTTCGTTCTTTCCGAAGTGATGCAGGCGATCGGCCTGATCCTGTTGCCGCAGGCCAAGGCCAAGCGCCTGGACTACCGGGTGAAGGTGGCCGAGACCGTGCCGCCGACCCTGCGCGGCGACGTCGGGCATCTGCGGCAGATCCTGCTCAACCTGGCCGGCAACGCGGTCAAGTTCACCGATCACGGCCGGGTCGAGATCCGCGTCAGCGTTGTCCACGCCGACACCCAGGGTGGGGTGCGGCTGCGCTTTGACATTCTCGACACCGGCATCGGCGTTGCACCGGCGATGCGTCCGCGTCTGTTCGAGGCCTTCGAGCAGGCCGACGTCAGCATGGCCCGCCGCCATGAAGGTACCGGCCTGGGCACGACCATCGCCAAGGGGCTGGTCGAAGCGATGGACGGCGAGATCGGTTACCTGGACAACCCGCCGCAGGGCAGCCACTTCTGGGTGGAGCTGCCGTTCGCGCCGCCGCAGCCGGTGGTGCCGGGCGCGGTACCGACCCTTGCTGCTGGCGACGAAACCGGTGCCGGCGGCAACGTCATCGCCTTCGCCGATCCGTTCCTGCGCCATCGCGCGCGCGTGCGCAGCATGCAGATCCTGGTCGCCGACGACCACGAGGCCAACCGCATGGTGCTGCAGCGGCTGCTGCAGAAGGCCGGGCACAAGGTGCTGTGCGTCGATGGTGGCGAGGCGGTGCTCGATGCACTGGCTGAAAGCGAGTTCGATGCGGCCATCGTCGACCTGCACATGCCGGGCATGAGTGGCCTGGACATGCTGAAGGAGCTGCGGGTGATGCAGGCCGGCGGCGGCCCGCGCACGCCGGTGCTGGTGCTCAGCGCCGACGTCACTCCCGAAGCCATCCAGCGCTGTACCCAGGCCGGTGCACATGCGTTCCTGGCCAAGCCCGTGGTGGCCGTGCGACTGCTGGACACCCTGGCCGAGATTGCCAACAACGCTCAGCTCAAGGCCAGTGCGCCGCCGATCGTGCGCACCGTCACCAACCTCGATGGCGTGCTCGATACCGGCGTGCTTGATGAGCTGGCGTCGCTGGGAATGGGCGAGGGTTTCGAGCGCGAGTTCATCCGCCAGTGCCTGGACGATGCCGAGTCGTGCCTGCGCAAGGCCGAAGGTGATGGTGAAGCGGCACGCTGGGGTGCTTTCCGCGAGCAGTCGCATGCGATCAAGGGCGTGGCCAGCAATCTGGGCCTGGTGCGCGCGTCCAACCGCGCCGGTGAGTTGATGCGGATGGCCGACTGGCAACTCAAGGCCGAATGGCGGCAGCGTCTTGCGGTGCTGCAGGGGGCCATCAAGGAAGGCCGGCAGGCGCTGGATGCGCGCGCCGAACGCAAGGCACGCGGCGTGGCCGACGACGGCGAGCGGTAGAGCCAGGCCTGCCAGGCCTGCGCGGCGGGCTTTCGATGACTGCGCGCCGCATAAAAAAAGCCCGGTGGCCAGCCGGGCTTGAACCCTGCGGGGGAGGGGAACGTATCAGGCCACATCCAGATTGGCGCGTCGGGTCTGCGCTTTGATCAAACGGTCCATGGTGCGCAGCGAACGATCGCCCAGGGCCAGTGCCGAATCGACCCAGACCTTGGTGATTTCCAGCAGTTCGTCATAGCTGACCGCCTGTGCCAGGTTGCGCGCGGCGTTCATTGCCAGGTACGACTGCGGCAGGCGCTGCTGCTGGCGGATCATCTCTTCGACCGCGCCGCGGCCTTCACCTTTCCTGACCAGCACGTCGACCACGCCCATCGCGTGCATCTCCTCGGCGCTGTAGATACGGCCATCGAGGATGATCTTCTCGGCCAGCTGCGGCGCCACCCGGCGGCACAGGAACGAGTAGGCGCCCATGCCCGGGAACAGGCCGAACAGCACTTCGGGCAGGCCCATGCCGCACCCTTCCTCGGCCACGATGGTGTGGCAGGCCAGGGCCATTTCCAGGCCACCGCCCAGCGCATCGCCCTGGATCAGGGCGATCGAGCGGACGTCGCCGCCGAAGCCGGTGTGCAGGTGGTGAACGCCCTCCACGCAGCGTTGGGCGTAGGTCAGCAGCAGGTCGCGGTTGCCTTCGCGGATCAGGCGGGTGAACAGGTCCAGGTCGCCGCCCAGGTTGTAGGCGGCGGCGTCGGAGGCCAGCACGAAATGGCGCAGCTGGCCGCTGTGGCGCTGCGCCGGCCCGCGGGTGATGGCGCTCATGTAGCTCCACATCTCGTCCAGCATGTCCTTGCGGCAGCAGGGACGCACGCCGGTGGAGGCATCGGCGTGCATGAACAGCCAGTGTGCGGCGCCGTCGGCGCTGTCCTGGGTGCGGATGGTGGCATAGGGCGAGCCGCTGCTGGGCAGCTTTTCGATGGTACTCATGGAAGGGTCCTCGGCGGTGCGGCCCGCAGATCAAGGTGGTGGCCGGCGGGCCGAACGGTCCACTCACGCGGCGATGCTACACCGGCCCCGGGCCCGCGCATGCGAAAAGGCCCGGGTCGTTGCCGACCCGGGCCTGAGCGCGTTCAACTTTCCCGAAACCCTTACGGGGCGGGCGTATCGCGGAGTTCGCGACGCAGGATCTTGCCGACGTTGGTCTTCGGCAGCTCTTTTCGGAATTCAACGATTCTGGGGTGCTTGTAGCCGGTCAGGTTGGCCCGCGCGTGCTCCTTGACCATCTCGGCGGTCAGGTTCGGGTCCTTCTTGACGATGACCACCTTGACCACCTCGCCGGACTTCTCGTCCGGTACGCCGACCGCGGCCACTTCCAGCACGCCCGGCATCATCGCGATCACGTCTTCGACTTCATTGGGGTACACGTTGAAGCCGGACACCAGGATCATGTCCTTCTTGCGGTCGACGATGTAGAAGAAGCCGTGCTCGTCCATCTTCGCCATGTCGCCGGTGTGCAGCCAGTCGTCGGCGTCGATGGCCTTGGCGGTTTCCTCCGGGCGCTGCCAGTAGCCCTTCATCACCTGCGGGCCGCGGATGCACAGCTCGCCCACTTCGCCCAGCGCCAGGATGTTGCCGTTGTCGTCCTTGATGCAGGCATCGGTGGACGGAATCGGCAGGCCGATCGAACCGTTGTACTCGGCCAGGGTAAGCGGGTTGATGCAGGCCGCCGGCGAGGTCTCGGTCAGGCCGTAGGCCTCGACGAGGGTGACGCCGGTGGTCTTCTTCCAGCGCTCGGCGACCGCACGCTGCACGGCCATGCCGCCACCCAGGGTCACCTTCAGCGAGGAGAAATCGACGGTGTCGAAGCCGGGGGTGTTGAGCAGGCCGTTGAACAGCGTGTTGACGCCGGTGATCGCAGTGAAGCGCACCGACTTGAGCTCCTTGACGAAGCCCTTCATGTCACGCGGGTTGGTGATCAGGTGGTTGCAGCCACCGAACTTCATGAAGACCAGGCCGTTCGCCGTCAACGCAAAGATGTGGTACAGCGGCAGGGCGGTGATGATCCATTCCTTGCCCATCTCGATGCCCGATGCGCTGATCCAGGCCGAGGCCTGCTGCATGTTGGCGATCAGGTTGCGGTTGGTCAGCATCGCGCCCTTGGCGACACCGGTGGTGCCGCCGGTGTACTGCAGGAACGCCACGTCGTCATGGTCGATCTCGACCTTCGGCAGGGTGTGGCGGCTGCCCAGCTTGAGCGCCTGCTTGAAGCGGATCGCGCCCTTCAGGTGGTAGTTGGGCACCATCTTCTTGATGTACTTGAGCACGAAGTTGACGATCGTGCCCTTGGCGCCGAGCAGGTCGCCCAGGCCGGTGGTGATGACCTGCTTGACCTGGGTATCGGCGATGACCTGTTCGACGGTATCGCCGAAGTTGTCCACCACCACCAGCGCGGTCACGCCGGCGTCGACCAGCTGATGCTTCAGCTCGCGCGCGGTGTACAGCGGGTTGACGTTGACCACGGTCAGGCCGGCACGCAGCACGCCGAAGGTGGCGATCGGGTATTGCAGGCAGTTGGGCATCATCAGGGCGACGCGGTCGCCCTTCTTGAGCTTCAGCTCGCCCAGCAGGTAAGCGGCGAACTGTTCGACCAGGGCGTCGGTCTCACCGTAGGTGAGGGTCTTGCCGAAACTGGAGTAGGCCGGTCGGTCGCGGTACTTCGCGACGGAGGCGTCGAAGACCGAAACTACCGAATGGAACTCGTTGACGTCGATTTCGGCGGGAACGCCTTTCGGATAGCTCTGCAGCCAGGGACGATCCAGACTCATATTCCCCCTCCAGGAATCGTAATGATGGGTGCGGCGCGGACAGTATCCGCCAGAACCGCTCTCCGCAGCATACCGTCCCGTAGGGAAAACGCGAAGAGGGTGGACACTCCGCGGCCGTATGCGCCAAAAGCCGCCGGGCATGGCCCGGCGCTACCGAAGGCAAAGCTCGCCTCGTAGTGCCGGGCCATGCCCGTCGACCGAAGGCAAAGCCCGGCTGGTAGCGCCGGGCCATGCCCGGCGGATGATTCCGATGGCCGGAGACTCAGCTCTTGTTGCGCACCGGCGCGCCGTTGGCCTTGTAGTACGAAGCCGTGCTGCGCGGCAGCGGCGCGCGGCCACGGATCACATCGGCCAGCTTCTCGGCGATCATGATGGTCGGTGCGTTGAGGTTGCCGGTGACCACCTGCGGCATGATCGAGGCATCGACGATGCGCAGGGCTTCCAGGCCGTGCACGCGGCCCTGGCCGTCAACCACCGCCATCGGATCATCGGCGTGGCCCATCTTGTTCGAGCACGACGGGTGGTAGGCGGTCTCGGCATGCTCGCGCACGAACGCATCGATCTGCGCGTCGGTCTGCAGCGCGCTGCCCGGCGAAATCTCGCGGCCGCTGTACGGTGCCAGCGCCGGCTGCGCGAAGATCTCGCGGGTGATCCGGATTGCCGAGCGGAACTCGCGCCAGTCCTGGTCGTGCGACATGTAGTTGAACAGGATGCTGGGATCTTCGCGCGGATCCTTCGAGCGCACGTGGATGCGGCCACGGCTGGGCGAGCGCATCGAGCCGACATGCATCTGGAAGCTGTGCGCCTTGATCGGGTTGGAGCCGTTGTAGTTGATCGCCACCGGCAGGAAGTGATACTGCAGGTTGGGCCAGTCGAATTCGGCATCGCTGCGGATGAAACCGCCGGCTTCGAACTGGTTGCTGGCGCCAATGCCGGTGCCCAGGAACAGCCATTCGGCGCCGATCGCCGGCTGGTTGTACAGCTTCAGTGCCGGGGCCAGCGAGACCGGCTTCTTGCACTCGTACTGCAGGTACATCTCAAGATGGTCCTGCAGGTTGGCGCCGACGCCGGGCAGGTGGTGCACCAGGTCGATGTCCAGGCTGCGCAGCAGGTCGGCCGGGCCGACGCCGGAGCGCTGCAGGATCTGCGGCGAGGCGATGGCACCACCACACAGCAGCACTTCGCGGCGCGCGGTGGCGCGCTGCGGCTGGTCGTTGTGCAGCCACTGCACGCCCACTGCGCGCTTGCCCGAGAACAGGATGCGGTCGGTCAGCGCGTGGGTGACGATGGTCAGGTTCGGGCGCGGCTTGGCCAGATCCAGGTAGCCACGGGCGGTGCTGGAGCGGCGTCCCTTCGGCGTGACGGTGCGGTCCATCGGGCCGAAGCCTTCCTGCTGGTAGCCGTTGAGGTCGTCGGTGCGCGGATAACCGGCCTGCACGCCGGCCTCGACCATCGCCGCGAACAGTTCGTTGTTGCCGGCCTTGGGCGTGGTGACGCGCAGCGGGCCGTCGCCGCCGTGGTAGTCGTTCGGGCCGATGTCACGGGTTTCGGCCTTGCGGAAGTACGGCAGGCAATCCAGGTAGGTCCAGTCTTCCAGGCCCGGCATGCCGGCCCAGTTGTCGTAGTCCATCGCGTTGCCGCGGATGTAGCACATGCCGTTGATCAGCGACGAACCGCCCAGGCCCTTGCCACGACCGCAATCCATCCGGCGGTTGTTCATGAAGGGCTCGGGATCGGTCTTGTACGCCCAGTTGTAGCGCTTGCCCTGCAGCGGGAAGGCCAGTGCGGCGGGCATCTGGGTACGGAAATCGAGCCGGTAGTCCGGGCCACCGGCTTCCAGCAGAAGCACGCTGACATCGGCATCTTCGGTGAGGCGGGTGGCCAGCACGTTGCCGGCCGAACCGGCGCCGATGATGATGTAGTCGTACTCGTTATGGGTGCTCATGGTTGCTCTCCTGCAGGCCGGGCGCGCTGCATGCAGGCGTCCCGGCGGAATGTCGGATCGGCGCGGTGGCCGGACGATGGGCGGTGCTCAGGGCGCGCCGGTCAGAACACGCTGGCGTAGTCACCCAGCTCGACCTGCACCGACTTGATGCGGGTGTAGTGGCCGAGGGTGGAGATACCGTTCTCGCGGCCAACGCCGGACTGCTTGTAGCCGCCGACCGGCATTTCCGCCGGCGACTCGCCCCAGGTGTTGATCCAGCAGATGCCGGCTTCCAGGCGATGGATGATGCGATGTGCGCGGCTGATGTCCTTGCTGACCACACCTGCGGCCAGGCCGAAGGTGGTGTCGTTGGCGCGACGGATCACTTCGTCCTCATCGTCGTAGGCGAGGATGCTCATCACCGGCCCGAAGATCTCTTCGCGGACAATCGTCATGTCGTCGCGGCAGTCGGAGAACACGGTCGGCAGCACATAGGCGCCCTCGGCCAGGGCACCGTCGGTGGCACGGCCGCCGCCGGTCAGCAGGCGCGCGCCTTCGCTCTTGCCGCTTTCGATGAAGCGCAACACGTTTTCCATGTGCGGGAAGCTGGTCAGCGGGCCGAAGTTGGTCTCTTCAGCCATCGGGTCGCCGATGCGGATGCGCTTGACGCGCTCCACCACGGCAGCTTCGAACGCGGCCAGCATGCTGCGCGGCACGAACACGCGGGTACCGTTGGTGCAGACCTGGCCGGAGCTGAAGAAGTTGGCCATCACCGCGATGTCGGCGGCACGGTCCACATCGGCGTCGTCACAGATCACCAGCGGCGACTTGCCGCCCAGTTCCATCGTCACTTCCTTCAGCGACGACGATGCAGCGCTGGCCATGACCTTCTTGCCGGTGGCCACGCCGCCGGTGAAGGAGATCTTCTCGATCACCGGGTGCTCGGTCAGCCAGTTGCCGATCTCGCGGCCCGGGCCCTGCACGACGTTGAACACGCCGTCCGGCACGCCGGCTTCGGTGTAGATCTCGGCCAGCTTGATCGCGGTCAGCGGGGTCACTTCGGACGGCTTGAACACCATTGCATTGCCGGCGGCCAGGGCCGGGGCCGACTTCCACATGGCGATCTGGATCGGGTAGTTCCAGGCGCCGATGCCGGCGACCACGCCCAGCGGCTCGCGGCGGGTATAGAAGAAGCTCGATTCGCGCAGCGGCAGCTGGATGCCTTCGATGGCGGTGGCCAGGCCAGCGTAGTACTCCAGCACGTCGGCACCGGTGACGATGTCCACCGTGGTGGTTTCGGCCAGCGCCTTGCCGGTATCCAGGGTTTCCAGGTGGGCCAGCTCGTCGTTGCGCTCGCGCAGGATCTCGACGGCACGGCGCAGGATGCGCGAGCGCTCCATGGCGGTCATCGCTGCCCACACCTTCTGGCCTTCGCTGGCGCTTTCAACGGCGCGTTCGACATCGGCCTGGCTGGCGATCTGCACGTCGGCCAGCACCTGGCCATTGGCAGGGTTGACGGTCTGGAAGGTCTTGCCGCTGGTGGCGTCGACGCGGCGGCCGTGGATGTACAGCTGTTGCACGGGCAGGGTGGTCATCGGCTTGCTCCTGGAAGGGATGGGGCGGGGTCGTGGCGCGCTCAGGGCGCGTTGGCCTGCAATTGGAAATCGATGTAGCCGTAGGCGATGCGGCGCGCCTTGTCGGCGTTGAAGTCACCACCGACCAGGCTGCCGCGCAGCCACAGGCCGTCGATCATCGCGGCCAGCCCGCGTGCGGACAGGCGTGCCTGTGCATGCGGCAACTGGCGGTTGAACTGATGGCAGAGGTTGGAGAACAGTCGCTGGTCGTTGGCGCGCTGCAGCCGCGCAAGTTCCGGCTGATGCATGCTGGCGGCCCAGAAGGTCAGCCATACGCGCATGGCGGTCCCGTTGGTCTGGCTGTCGTCGAAGTTGCCATCGACGATGGCGCGAAGCTGTGAACGTGCGTCGCCGGCGGCGGCGTCGCGATAGCGGGCAACGGCTGCCTTCAGCTCGCGCAGGATCTGCCGCATCGCCGCATTGAGCAGGCCGTCCTTGTCGCCGAAGTAATGGGCGACGATGCCGCTGGACAGGCCGGCCTTCCTTGCGATGGTGGCGACGGTGGCATCGGCCATGCCGATCTCGTCGATGGTCTGGAAAGTGGCCCGGATCAGCTGCTCGCGACGGACCGGTTCCACGCCTTTCTTCGGCATTGTCTCTCCACGGATTGCGACCCGGAATGCCGGGCTGGTGAAGATCATACTTTTTATTGATTGAACGTTCAATCAATAAACCCTACGATGCCGGTCGCGCCCCCACGCCATGGGCCCGGTTTCCGGTCCGGCCCCGCCCATGTGCCCCCCTGGACTGATGAGACGACCCCATGTCTTCCCTGGCTCATCCCAAGCGCTCGCCCCTGCGCTTGAACCGTTTCGTGTTCTTCAGTTCGTCGGTCTCCATCGGCATCCTCGGTGCGTTGACCGTCTTTTTCCCGGAGGCCAGCGAGCACTGGCTGCAATGGGCACAGGCCGAGGTCTCGGCGGCGTTCGGCTGGTGGTACATGCTGCTGATCGTGGCCTGCCTGGGCTTCGTGCTGTGGCTGGCGTTTTCGCCGTATGGGCGCATCCGCCTGGGCCATAACGAGGAATCGCCGGCGTTCGGCTACGTGGCCTGGGTGTCGATGCTGTTCTCGGCCGGCATCGGCATCGCGCTGCTGTACTACGGCGCCTACGAGCCGCTCGATCATTTCCTCAACCCGCCCGGGCAGCCCGGCGGCACCGTCGCCGCGGGCCGCGAAGCGATGGTGCTGACCTTCCTGCACTGGGGCCTGCATGGCTGGGCGCTGTACGCGCTGGTCGGCGTGGCGCTGGGCTACTTCGCCTACCGCCGCAACCTGCCGCTGGCCCTGCGTTCGGCGCTGTACCCGATCTTCGGCGAGCGCATCCATGGCCGCATCGGCGACATGGTCGATGGCTTCGGCATCCTCGCGACGCTGATCTCGATGGTCACCAACCTCGGCATCGGTGCACTGGTGGTGCAGTCCGGCCTGGTCTACCTGTTCCACATCCCGGATACGCCGCAGGTGCTGGTGGCGATCGTGCTGGTGATGATGGTCGTGGCCACCATCGGCGTGGTTGCCGGCGTGGAGAAGGGCATCGCCTGGCTGTCCAACCTCAACGTGCGCCTGCTGTGCCTGCTGCTGCTGTTCGTGCTGGTGACCGGGCCAACCCTGCACCTGTTCGATGGCCTGGTACAGAACACCGGCGACTACCTGGGCGCGTTCGTGCGCAAGAGCTTCGACATGTACCTCAACGACCCGAAGGGGCGTGAGTGGATGGGCTCGTGGACGTTGTTCTACTGGGCGTGGTGGATTGCCTGGGCGCCGTTCGTGGGCCTGTTCGTGGCGCGCATCTCGCGCGGCCGCACCATCCGCGAAGTGATCATGGGCGTGCTGCTGATCCCGTTGGGTTTCACCCTGGCGTGGCTGTCGATCTTCGGCAACACCGCGATCGACCTGGTGCTGAACCACGGCCAGGCGGTGCTGGGCCAAGTGGCCCAGCACGATGCGGCGATGACCCTGTTCAAGCTGCTGGAATACTTGCCCGCAGCGCCGTACATCGCTGGTGCGGCAGTGGTCATTGGTTTCGTGTTGTTCCTGACCCCGGTCGATTCGGGCACGCTGATGATCGCCAACCTGTGTACCCGGCGTGTCGATGATGGCGTGGAGGATGGGCATGACGCGCCGATCTGGCTGCGCGTGTTCTGGGCGGCGGGCATCACCGTGGCCAGTGTCGGCCTGTTGCTGGCCGGCAACTTCAGCGCGATGCAGACGGCGGTGGTGCTGTGCGGCCTGCCGTTCTCGTTCATCCTGGCGTTCTACATGTGGGGCCTGCTGAAGGCGCTGCGTACCGACCCGGACGCGCCGCGGCGATAGGTGTCGCCGGGCCGCCACGCCCGGCGAGCAGCAAAGAAAAGGGCCGGATCTGTGAGGATCCGGCCCTTTTCGTTTTTTTCCGGGATCCGCCGGGCATGGCCCGGCGCTACCCGTTACCTGGCAGCTAGCTGGCGCAGCACGTACTGCAGCAGGCCACCGTGGTGGGCGAGGAGGCGCGCTTGCGAACCACGGGTTCGCGCGCCTCCGCAGCGCCCCCGCGCTGGCGCGGGGGCCGGGCTTCCGCCCATCGGGTCCACGGAAGGGTTCAGCGACCTGCCAGCTGGCGCAGCACGTACTGCAGCAGGCCGCCGTGGCGGAAGTACTCCACTTCCTTCGGGGTCAGCAGCATCACCGAGACTTCGAAGGTCTTCTTCGTGCCATCGGCCTTGGTCGCGGTGACCGTGGCGCGCTTGCTGGCGCCGTCCTGCAGGCCGGTGACATCGATCACTTCCGATCCATCCAGGCCCAGCGACTGTGCGTTTTCGCCGTTGCGGAACTGCAGCGGCAGCACGCCCATGCCGACCAGGTTGGAGCGGTGGATGCGTTCGAAGCTTTCGGCGATGACCGCCTTCACCCCCAGCAGCAGGGTGCCCTTGGCGGCCCAGTCACGCGACGAGCCGGTGCCGTATTCCTTGCCGGCCAGCACCACCAGCGGCACCTTGTCGGCCTTGTACTTCATCGCCGCATCGTAGATCGCCAGCTTTTCCGGCTGGCCGCCGTTGGCCGGGTAGTACAGGGTGTTGCCGCCTTCTTCGCCACCGAACATCAGGTTCTTGATGCGGATGTTGGCGAAGGTGCCGCGGACCATCACGTCATCGTTGCCGCGGCGGCTGCCGTAGCTGTTGAAGTCGGCCGGCTGCACGCCGCGCTCCTGCAGGAAGCGACCTGCGGGCGAATCCTTCTTGATGTTGCCGGCCGGGGAGATGTGGTCGGTGGTGATCGAATCGCCGAACAGGCCCATCACCCGCGCGCCGTGCACATCATCGATGGTGCCGACCTGCATGGTCATGCCATCGAAGTAGGGCGGGTTCTTGATGTAGGTGGACGCATCGCTCCATTCGTACAGGTCACCGTCCGGCGAGGCGATGGTGTTCCAGCGGGTATCGCCCTTGAACACGTCGGCGTAGTTCTGCTTGAACATCTCCGGGCCGACGGTGGCGGCGATGACGTCGCCGATCTCCTTGTTGCTTGGCCAGATGTCGCGCAGGTACACCGGCTGACCATCGCTGCCGGTGCCCAGCGGTTCGGTGGTCAGGTCGATGTCGGTGGTGCCGGCGATGGCGTAGGCCACCACCAGCGGCGGGCTGGCCAGGTAGTTCATCTTCACTTCGGGGTGCACGCGGCCCTCGAAGTTGCGGTTGCCCGACAGCACCGAGGTCACCACCAGATCACCACTGGCGATGCCGGCACTGACTTCGGTCGGCAGCGGGCCGGAGTTGCCGATGCAGGTGGTGCAGCCATAGCCCACCACGTAGAAGCCGATCTTCTCCAGCTCGGTGAGAACGCCGGCCTTTTCAAGATAGTCGGTGACCACACGCGAGCCTGGGCCGAGCGAGGTCTTGACCCACGGCTTGCGGTCCAGCCCCTTGGCGGCCGCGTTGCGGGCCAGCAGGCCGGCACCGATCATCACCGCCGGGTTGGAGGTGTTGGTGCACGAGGTGATGGCGGCGATGACCACCGCACCATCCTTCAGCCGCACCTTCCTGCCGTCCATCTCGATGTCGGCGTAGCCCTTGGCCAGCTGCTCGTTGCCCACTGCGGCGCCGCCGCCTTCATTGACGAAGGTGGAGACATCCTCGCTGCGCTTGTCGCGGTTGGCGGTCATGCCGACCAGCGCGTCGCGGTAGTTCTTCTGCACGTCTTCCAGCAGCACGCGGTCCTGCGGGCGCTTGGGGCCGGCCAGCGAGGGCTTCACCGTGCCCATGTCCAGTTCCAGCGTGGTGCTGTACTGCGCATGCGGGCTGTTGGCGTCGTGCCACAGGCCCTGCGCCTTGGCGTAGGCTTCGACCAGGGCGATCTGCTCTTCGCTGCGGCCGGACAGGCGCAGGTAGGTCAGCGATTCGTTGTCGATCGGGAAGATGCCGCAGGTGGCGCCGTATTCGGGGGCCATGTTGCCGATCGTCGCGCGGTCGGCCAGTGGCAGATGCTGCAGGCCATCACCGTAGAACTCCACGAACTTGCCGACCACGCCGAGCTTGCGCAGCATCTGGGTGACGGTCAGCACCAGGTCGGTGGCGGTGGCGCCTTCGGGCAGCTTGCCGGTCAGCTTGAAGCCGACCACCTGCGGAATCAGCATCGACGAAGGTTGGCCGAGCATGGCCGCCTCGGCTTCGATGCCGCCCACGCCCCAGCCGAGCACGCCGATGCCGTTGATCATCGTGGTGTGGCTGTCGGTACCGAACACGGTATCCGGATACGCAACGGCCTTGCCGTCCTTGTCCGCGGTCATCACCACGCGGGCCAGGTTTTCCAGGTTCACCTGGTGGACGATGCCGGTGTTGGGCGGCACCACCTTGAAGTTGTCGAAGGCCTTCTGGCCCCAGCGCAGGAAGCCGTAGCGTTCCTGGTTGCGCTGGAATTCAATCTTGCCGTTGAGGTCCAGTGCGTCGGGCTTGCCGAACACATCCACCTGCACCGAGTGGTCGATGACCAGTTCGGAGGGAATCAGCGGATTGATCTGTTCGGGGCGGCCGCCGAGCTTGACCACCGCATCGCGCATCGCGGCCAGGTCGACCACGCAGGGCACGCCGGTGAAGTCCTGCAGGACCACGCGCGCGGGCATGAAGGCGATTTCGGTATCCGGTTCGGCGCTGGGCTGCCAGCGGGCGACGGCCTCGATGTGATCCTTGCCGACGGTGACGCCGCCATCCTCGTGCCGGAGCAGGTTCTCCAGCAGGATCTTCATCGAGTAGGGCAGGTGGGAGATGTCGAAGCGCTGGCCCAGCTTGGGCAGGCTGAAGTAGTCGTAGGTCTTGCCGCCGACGTCCAGCTGGCTGCGGGTGGAGAACGAATCGCTCATGCGGGATGACTCCTCTTGCGGATGGCTTGCAGTGGCCCGCATGGGCGGGCCTGCTTGCGTTTGCCGGTGGCACTCCGGCCCCGGATCCTGCCCAGTATCGGCGATCCAGTGCCCGGCAATGACCCGGCAGGCTTGGAACGCAAGGTTACAGCGGTGTGTGTAGCCTTCGTGTCAGCGTGTGCATCGTTTTTGCGCCGGCCCGCACGCAGACGGGGCGCTCATGGGCGCCCCGTCCAGGAATGCATCGGCTTCAGGACTTACTTGCCGTTGGCGGCATCGATCAGCGGATTGCCGGTCTTGCCGACAGCGTTGCTCTTGGACTTGGCCGTCAGCACGCCCTGCTTGTTGAACTCCAGTACGGTCGCTTCCTGGATGTTCTTGCCGAAGCTCTTGATCTTCACGAAGTCGTAGTACCAGACCTGGGTGTCGCCCAGCTGTTCGCGGCGGCCGGGGGCGCCGAACTTCTCACGGATGTTGTCCTGGGTGGTCTTGCCCACTTCCAGGGTGTCCATCTGCTGCTGGGTGATCTCGATGCCGGTGGTGTAGGCGCCGAACGGGTTGGCATGGGCGGAGGTCGTCGAAACGGCCAGCGGGGCTGCGAGGATCAGGGCAAGGGCGAGCGCGCGCATGAAACTTCCTTATTTATGGAGCGGATAGGTGCGGTTGGAACGCCGGGGCGTCCAGCCGGGGCGCAGCAGGGCTGCTGGGCGAGTCTAACCCCCGGCTGCGACTGACGCGGGATCAGGGTCACATATCGGGAGGTTTGTTCCGGATGCGACGGGTATGTATAATTCATACATACTTTTTGAGGCGTACCCCATGGAAGCCACCGTTGCTGAACGCGGACAGATCACCCTGCCCAAGGCAGTGCGCGATGCGCTGGGCCTGACCAAGGGCACCTTGCTGAAGGTGGAGCTGGAAGGCAGCCGGATCATCCTGCGCAAGAGCGTGGACGATGCGATCTCCCGCGCCCGCGGAAAGTTCTCGCTGGACGGCTTCGAATCGGCCGACGCGGCCGTGCGCGACCTGCGCGACGAGGAGTAAGCGGTGATGATCGCCGTCGATTCACCGGTACTGGTCGAACTGCTCAGCAACGGCCCGCAGGCCGATGCGGTGGAAGCCTGCCTGCGGCAGAGCCTGGTCGGCGGCCGCGTGGTGGTCTGCGGCGCGACCCTGGCCGAGATCTGCGCCGCCCTGCGCGGCGGTGCCGAGGTGCTGGAAGCGCTGGAAGAAATGGGCGTGCACTTCAACGCGCTGGAAGCCAAGTCGGCACTGCGTGCGGGTGAGATGCATCGCCGCCATCGCCAGCGCGGCGGCAGCCAGCGCCGTGGCCTGGACGAATTCATGATCGGCGCGCACGCCCTGCTGCAGTGCGATGGCCTGATCACCTGGAACGACACGTTTTATCGCGACTACTTCAAGGGCCTGAAGCTGATCGTGCCGCAAGCCTGAGCCCACTTTTTATTCACCTCACGCATTACCCGGGAGTTGTCATGTTGGAAGCCTACCGCCACCACGTCGCCGAGCGCGCTGCGCTTGGCATCCCGCCCCTGCCGCTGACCGCGCAGCAGACGGCCGATGTCATCGAACTGCTGAAGAACCCGCCGCAGGGCGAGGCCGAGTTCCTGCTCGACCTGCTGACCCACCGCGTGCCGGCCGGCGTCGATGACGCTGCCAAGGTCAAGGCCTCGTACCTGGCCGCGATCGCACTGGGCAGCGAGCAGAACCCGCTGATCAGCCGCGAGCGCGCCACCGAACTGCTGGGCACCATGCTGGGCGGTTACAACGTCGCGCCGCTGGTGCAGCTGCTGGACGATGCCAGCGTTGGCGCCATCGCTGCCGACGCGCTGAAGAAGACCCTGCTGGTGTTCGATGCCTTCCACGACGTGCAGGAAAAGGCCAAGGCGGGCAACGCCAACGCCCAGGCCGTACTGCAGAGCTGGGCCGATGCCGAGTGGTTCACCAGCAACCCGGAAGTGCCGCAGAGCCTGACCGTCACCGTGTTCAAGGTGCCGGGCGAAACCAACACCGACGACCTGTCGCCGGCACCGGACGCGACCACCCGCCCGGACATTCCGATGCACGCCCTGGCGATGCTGAAGAACAAGCGTGACGACGCCGCGTTCACCCCGGAAGAAGACGGCAAGCGCGGCCCGATCCAGCAGATCCTGTCGCTGAAGGACAAGGGCCATCTGGTCGCCTATGTCGGCGACGTGGTCGGCACCGGTTCCTCGCGCAAGTCGGCCACCAACAGCGTGCTGTGGTGGACCGGCGATGACATTCCGTACATCCCGAACAAGCGCGCCGGTGGCGTCTGCCTGGGTTCGAAGATCGCCCCGATCTTCTACAACACCATGGAAGATGCCGGCGCGCTGCCGATCGAGCTGGACGTGTCGAAGATGGAGCACGGCGATGTGGTCGAGCTGCGTCCGTACGATGGCAAGGCGCTGAAGAACGGCGAAGTGATCGCCGAGTTCCAGGTCAAGTCCGAAGTGCTGTTCGACGAAGTGCGTGCCGGTGGCCGCATTCCGCTGATCATCGGCCGTGGCCTGACCGGCAAGGCGCGTGAAGCGCTGGGCCTGGCCCCGACCGACCTGTTCCGCCTGCCGGTGCAGCCGGCCGACACCGGCAAGGGCTTCTCGCTGGCACAGAAGATGGTCGGCCGCGCCTGTGGCCTGCCGGAAGGCAAGGGCATGCGCCCGGGCACCTACTGCGAACCGAAGATGACCTCGGTGGGCTCGCAGGACACCACCGGCCCGATGACCCGCGACGAGCTGAAGGACCTGGCCTGCCTGGGCTTCTCGGCCGACCTGGTGATGCAGTCGTTCTGCCACACCGCGGCCTACCCGAAGCCGGTGGACGTCAAGACTCATCACACCCTGCCGGAGTTCATCTCCACCCGCGGCGGCGTCTCGCTGCGTCCGGGCGATGGCGTGATCCACAGCTGGCTCAACCGCATGCTGCTGCCGGACACCGTCGGCACCGGTGGCGACTCGCACACCCGTTTCCCGGTGGGCATTTCGTTCCCGGCCGGTTCGGGCCTGGTCGCCTTCGCCGCTGCCACCGGCGTGATGCCGCTGGACATGCCGGAGTCGGTGCTGGTGCGCTTCAAGGGCAAGATGCAGCCGGGCGTGACCCTGCGTGACCTGGTCAACGCGATTCCGCTGTACGCGATCAAGTCGGGCCTGCTGACCGTGGCCAAGGCTGGCAAGAAGAACATCTTCTCCGGCCGCATCCTGGAAATCGAAGGCCTGCCGGAACTGAAGGTCGAACAGGCGTTCGAACTGTCCGATGCCTCGGCCGAGCGTTCGGCGGCCGGCTGCTCGGTGCGCCTGAACAAGGAGCCGATCATCGAGTACCTCACCAGCAACATCACGCTGCTGAAGTGGATGATTGCCGAGGGGTACCAGGATCCGCGCTCGCTGCAGCGCCGTATCGAGAAGATGGAAGCGTGGCTGGCCAACCCGGAGCTGCTGGAGCCGGATGCCGACGCCGAGTACGCCGCCGTCATCGAGATCGACCTGGCCGACATCCACGAGCCGATCGTGGCCTGCCCGAACGACCCGGACGACGTGAAGACCCTGTCCGAAGTCGCTGGCGCCAAGATCGACGAAGTGTTCATCGGTTCGTGCATGACCAACATCGGTCACTTCCGTGCGGCTGCGAAGCTGCTGGAAGGCAAGCGTGACCTGCCGACCCGCCTGTGGGTGGCCCCGCCGACCAAGATGGATGCGTCCGAGCTGACCAAGGAAGGCGTGTACGGCACCTTCGGCGCGACCGGCGCACGCATGGAAATGCCGGGCTGCTCGCTGTGCATGGGCAACCAGGCGCAGATCCGCGAAGGCTCCACCGCGATGTCGACCTCGACCCGCAACTTCCCGAACCGCCTGGGCCGCAACACCAACGTGTACCTGGGTTCGGCGGAACTGGCGGCGATCTGCTCGCGCCTGGGCCGCATCCCGACCAAGGAAGAGTACATGGCCGATATCGGTGTGATCGCCGCCAGCGGCAGCGAGATCTACCGTTACATGAACTTCGACCAGATCGAGGAATACCAGGACGTGGCCAACACGGTCGCTGCCTGAGGGTAGTGCCGGCCGCTGGCCGGCAGCCCGTTGAAACGAAAAACCCCCGGTGAAAGCCGGGGGTTTTTTGTGGTGCCGATGATGCCTGGTAGTGCCGGCCGCTGGCCGGCAGCCGTGCGAGGTCAAGAGCGCTGCCGGCCAGCGGCCGGCACTAGTCGCGATTCAGGTCCGTCCGGGGTCAGGCCTGGGCGGCGGCGGCCGCTTCCTCGGTCACCGCTGGCGTGTCCATCGGCAGCTCCGGTTCCGCGGCCGTTTCGGGCAACGCACCGTGGTCGGGGAACAGGCGCGGCAGCTCGGCGACGAAGCGGACGATGCAGGCTTCGGCGAACTCACGCGATGCAGCTTTCGCCTTGGCGTAGTCGTCAGCCTGCCATTCCTGCAGCGGAGCAACCCGCGCTTCGTCCTGGCAGTGCACGCCCTGGCCGCCACTGGCGCTGCGGAACAGCTTGCGCACCAGCGGGAAGCCGATGGTTACATCGTGGCGCAGCTCATACGGGGTCTCTGCGTCGCTGAGCTTCTGGTACACCAGCGACCACTGGCCGGCGCTGGCTTCCACGGTGCGCTCGTCGCTGGGAATGGCGCCGGGATGCGCTGCGAAATAGAGCGCCAACTGCTCGCGGATCATGCCGGGCAACGCACCGAAGGCCGGGCTGGGAACGGACTGGATGTCCTCGCCGCGCACGTTGTTCTTGCTGAAGCTGTTGCTGGTGCCGATGTCACCCACGCCGGTGACGAACGCCAAGGCAGACAGACCGACCTTGGCTGCGGTGACCGCGGCGGTGTCACCGCGCATCACCAGGCGCAGCACATGGTCGCCCACGCGATTGCCGTTGGGCCCGACGCCCAGGCCGGAAGTGACCTTTACCCGTTGCAGGCTGCTGAGATCCAGTGCGGGTGCCACAGCCACTGTGACGTCCCCGACGGCTGGTCCGGCGACGGCCGCAGCTGCCGGTGCGGCCTCGGCGATATCGGTTACGGGCGTGGTGTCCGTTGCCGGATCGGGTGATGCACCGGACGTGACCGCAGAGGCGGCGACAGGTATGGGTGCTTCGTCGACGGCGTAGGCCGACGGAGCCAGCAGCAGGCTGGCCGCGATCGCGGCGGTGAGGCAGGCTGGGCGTAATGCCACGGTGGTACTCCTTGGGGAAACGTGATGGGTGCGCGCGCTGCAACTCACTGCGCCGCGAATTCCTTGATCGGGAACGCCTTGCAGCGCGTGACCGCCGCGGCGATGTCGACCGGAGCATCGGCGGCGGCATTGCGGCGCTGGTTCACCGTGGACGTCTCCTCCCACAGACTGGGCAACACCTGCGGCGCATCCAGCACGCGTTCGCGCACGGCATCGTGCAGGACGCTGCTGTAATCCGCGGCCGGGACCACCACGCACAACCGCGTACCGGGGGTGCTGCTGGCCTGCTGCAGCATCTGCTGCAGTGCCTGGCTGCTGCCTGCATCGTCGCTCAGCCGCTGCGGTGCGCTGCTCAGGCTGGCATCCTGGATCTGCACCTCGCCCGGGCTGAACAGCAGCACCTGCATTTCCTGCCGCGGCTCGATGCGAACCGGTGCGCGGGTGCGCTCACAGATGGTGGGGGTGGCCCGCGCCTGCTGCGGTGTCATGCTGCCGTCGGCATGCACCTGGCGGATATGCAGCCGACAGATCTTGTCGGCCACTTCAAATTCCACTTCGTAATCCTGACCGGGCCTGGCCACGAACTGACCCGACAGCTTGCCGTCGCAGTACACGCGACTGCTTGCGTCGAAGCGTGCCTCGAAGATCAGCGGCTTGCCACCGGGTACTTCGTATTCCTGGTAGCTGAGCGTGGAAAACCGCTCGTTTTCTTTGCTGCGCAGGGTTTCCGTGACGGGGATGCCGAGCACGCCTTTGTCGCCGGCGTTGTTGTACTTGACGTCGATCCTGTCGCGGTAATCCTCGCGGCAGGCGGCATCGGTGTACAGGGTGGTGGTGCGCCCCAGGGCTGCGTAGACGCGCACCCGTGCCGGGGGAGCGGCGCCGTCAGCATAGGCGCTGACATCTTCAGCGGCCAACGGGCGCGGGTACATTGCGGGGATCCTCTTGACCAGCTTCTCGATGCATTTCATCGTGATCATCTGCGCGGCCCCCTTGAGCCGCGCGTAATCATCGGCCTGCCATGCTTCCAGGGTTGCGCGGTTGTCGCTGTCATTGCAGCTGATGATTTCCGCCAGCGTACCGTCGGCACGCCGCTGCTCGATGGTGCTGGAGTGGTTGAGGCGGTAGAGGGGATCCTTGCGCGTGTTGCCCTGGTGCACCAGTGCCCACGTGTCTGCACTGAAGCGCAGGGTACTGGTCTGCGCGGGCAGCGCGTCGGGTGCATAGCGGAAGTAGCCGCCCACCAGCGCCTTGGCCACGTTTGGCATCAGTGTGATGGCGGGACTGGCTTGTCCTTCGATGATGCTGCCGGGCAGGTTGTTACGCTGGAAGTAGTCCGGCTCGTTGCCGCTGAAGAGAAGCGCGAGCCCCTTAGGCGTGAGCGCCTCGCTGTCATCGGGAGTGACGATGCGCAGCGCCACGTCGGGTGCGTGCATACGCTTCAGCGCGCCGGCCGGACCGCTCTGGATCTGTACGCGATCAGTCCAGGGGGCAGGGTGGTCGGTGGTGGCAGCGGTGGCGGTAGCAGCGACGGGTGTTGTGTGCGGCGGTGCTGATTGTGCGGCAGACGTGGCCGCCAGCGGGGCCAGCAGCGCGGCAGTCAGCAGCGAGGTTCGGGTGGGGAAGCGGCGCTGGGCCATGGTGAAGCTCCTTGAAGAACGAAACAGCTGGCCCCTCCGGGGCCGGCGTTTGAAGGACGGGATGAAGCGCTGCGGCGCTGTGGTCGGTCAGCCGCGGGCCAGCGCCAGCAGTCGTTCGGCAATGCGCTCCAGCGGCACCTGTTCTTCGGCGGCGCCGAGCTTGAAGGCCGCGCCGGGCATGCCCCAGACCACGCTGGTCGCCTCGTCCTGCACCAGCGTCGGCGCGCCGGCCTGGCGCATTTCCAGCAGGCCGCGTGCGCCGTCGTCGCCCATGCCGGTGAGGATCGCGCCGATGGCATTGCCGCCCGCGCTCTGTGCCACCGAGCGGAACAGCACGTCCACCGCCGGCTTGTGCCGGTTCACCGCAGGACCATCGTCGACACGGCAACGCCAGCGTGCACCGTCGCGGATGATCCGCAGGTGCTTGCCGCCCGGAGGGAGGTAGGCGTGGCCGGGCAGCACCGCTTCACCGTCGCTGGCTTCGCGCACGGCCATTGCCGAGTGACGGTCCAGTCGTTCGGCGAAGGCGGTGCTGAAGCTGGCGGGCAGGTGTTGGGTCATCACCACGGCCGGACCGTCTGCGGGCATGCCTTCCAGCACCACGCGCAATGCTTCGGTACCGCCAGCCGACGAGCCGATGGCGATCAGGCGGTCGGTGGTGCGGAACTGCGTTGCTGCCGGGCGTGCGGCAGGGGCGGTGTCCAGCGTGAGTTTCGGCGTGGCCACGCGTACCAGCGGGCGCACCCGGGAACGCGCAGCCATCTTCACCTTGGCGATGATTTCATCGGCATAGCCCTGCAGGCCGCGGGCCACGTCGAGCTTGGGCTTGGACACGAAGTCCACCGCGCCCAGGCCCAGTGCCTGCAGGGTGGTATCGGCGCCGCGTTCGGTCAGCGAAGAGATCATCACCACCGGCAGCGGGTGCAGGCGCATCAGGTTTTCCAGGAACGCCAGGCCATCCATGCGTGGCATTTCCACGTCCAGGGTGATCACGTCCGGGGCCAGGCGCTTGATCTTCTCGCGGGCCAGCAGCGGGTCGGCGGCGGTGCCGACCACGTCGATGGCCGGATCGCTGGACAGGATCTCGGTAAGCATCTGCCGGACGACCGCGGAGTCGTCGACGATCAGGACCCGGCAGGGGGCGTTGCCGGTCAGGGTCATTCGAACAGCTCCACGCCACCGGTGACCGGGGCCTTGGACAGGCGTGCGCGCACGGCCGATTCGGTCGCGGCCACTTCGGCTTCGTGGGCGTGTGGCAGGCGCTGCACCACCACGCGGCCGGTATCGGCGAAGAACCAGATCTTGCGCGGATGGATGCCGCACAGGTCCTCGGCGAGGATCGGGATGTGTTCGGCCTGCAGGTACTGGCGCACGAACTCGGCGTTGCGGGTGCCTACCGGATTGCTGGTGAAGCCCTTCAGCACGTTGGCGCCGCCGAACACCTTCGCCTCGATGCGCTTGCGGTGGGCGCCGCGCTTGAGCATGTCGTTGATCAGCAGTTCCATCGCATAGCTGCCATAACGTGCGGGCGCGCCGTCGCCGGCGTTGCCTTCGGGCAGCAGGAAGTGGTTCATGCCGCCGATCTTCAGTACCGGGTCGCGCAGGCAAGCTGCCACGCAGGAGCCCAGCGTAGTGGTCAGCGCGGTGGTGTCATCCACCACCAGGTACTGGGTTGGCAGCAGCTTGGCGGCGATGGTCTTGAAGCGTGCGTCCTGGTAGCGCATCACATCGTCGGTACGCAGTGATGCGTTCATGCGCCGGCCTTTGCCGCACGACGGTACAGGGTACGGCCGCAGGGCTGGATCAGATCGGCAGCGTGCAGGTAGTTCTCCGAATGGCCGGTATAGAGCAGGCCGTCGTCGGCCAGGTGGTTGACCAGGCGGCCAAGAATCGCGCGCTGGGTCGGCTTGTCGAAGTAGATCATCACGTTGCGGCAGAACAGCGCATCGAACGGGCCGCCGACGTCGTAACGCGGTGCCAGCAGGTTCAACGGGCGGAATTCGATCAGTTCGCGCAGCGCCGGCAGCACGCGGCACTGGCCTTCGTTGGGACCACTGCCACGCTGGAAATAGCGGCGACGCAGGTCCGGATCGAGGCCGGCGACACGGTCGATGTTGTAGACGCCGCGCCCGGCGGTGGCCAGCACCTGGGTGTCGACGTCGGTGGCGACGATGCGTACCGGCGGCTTCAGGGTGCCGAACGCTTCGCAGGCGGTGATCGCCATCGAGTAGGGCTCTTCGCCGGTGGAGGCGGCGCACGACCACAACAGCAGCGGACCGCGCCCGTTGCGCTGCTGCAGCTCTTCGCGCAGCTTGTCGAAATGGTGCGGCTCGCGGAAGAACGCAGTGAGGTTGGTGGTCAGCGCATTGGTGAATGCCTGCCACTCGTCACCATCACCCTGTTCCAGGTGGTCCAGGTACTGCTGGAAGCTGCGCATGCCCAGCGTGCGCAGCCGGCGCGACAGGCGTCCGTACACCATGTCGCGCTTGGCCGGGGCGAGGGCGATGCCCACGCGCTGGTAGATCAGGTCGCAGACGCGGCGGAAATCACGGTCGGCGAATTCGAATTCGCGCGTACCGCTGACGATGGGGGTAGGGCTCTGCACGGGTGACGTGTCCATCGGCGGGGCGGCGGCCGGAGCCGCCGCGAGGATCAGAATTCCTGCCAGTCGCCGTCGTTGGAGACGACGGTGCTGGAGTGGGTACGGCGGATCGGTGTGGGCGTCGACAACGGTCGCGAAGGCGCAGGGCTGGCAGCCTTCGGCGCGACCTTGGCGGTCACCGCCTTCACTGCGACAGCGACCTGGTTGTCGAGGCGGAAGATCGCCACGGCGTCGGCCAGCTGTGCGGCCTGGTCTTCCATCGCCCGCGCTGCGGCGGTGGCTTCTTCCACCAGCGCGGCGTTCTGCTGGGTGGTTTCGTCCATCTGCACCACGGTCTGGTTGACCTGCTCGATGCCAGCCGACTGTTCCTGCGAGGCGGCGGAGATCTCGGCCATGATGTCGGTCACGCGCTGCACCGACGCGACGATCTCGCCCATGGTGCTGCCGGCCTGGTGGACCAGGCTGGAGCCCTCGGCGACCTTGCCGACCGATTCGTCGATCAGCCCCTTGATCTCCTTGGCGGCGGCGGCCGAGCGCTGGGCGAGGGTACGCACCTCGCTGGCGACCACGGCGAAGCCACGGCCCTGTTCGCCGGCACGGGCCGCTTCGACTGCGGCATTCAGCGCCAGGATGTTGGTCTGGAAGGCGATGCCATCGATGACCGAGATGATCTCGGCGATCTTCTTCGAGGAGGCTTCGATGGCCGACATGGTGGTGACCACCTGGCCGACCACTTCACCACCCTGCGAGGCCACGCCGTGCGCACCGATGGCGAGCTGGTTGGCCTGGCGCGCATGTTCGGCGTTCTGGCGCACGGTGGAGGTCAGTTCTTCCATCGAGGCGGCGGTTTCTTCCAGATTGGCGGCCTGCTGTTCGGTACGGCGCGACAAATCGCTGTTGCCCGACGCGATTTCGCCGGCCGACAGGGTGATGCTCGAGGCACTGGCCTGGATCTGGCCGACGATCTGGGTCAGCTGGCTGACCGTGGCGTTTGCATCGTCGCGCATGCGGGCGAACACGCCGTGGTAGTCACCGTGCATGCGTGCCGTCAGGTCGCCGTCGGCAATGGACGACAGCAGCTGCGAGAGCTTGCCGAGGTTGTCATCGCTGACTGCCATCATGGCATTGAGGTTTTCCAGCATGGTGCGGAAATCGTGATCGAAGCGCTGTGCATCGCCGCGCTGGCTGAAGTCGCCCGCGGCGGCGGCACTGGCCAGTTGCTTGATCTCGGCGTTGATGCGGCCGAGGTTGGCCTTGACCGTGTCGACGGTGGTGGTCATCGCCGCCTTTTCGCCCGGATAGCGCGCGATGTCGCTGCTGAGGTCGCCCACGGCGTACTGCTGCACGACGTTCAGTACATCGTGCAGGGTCTGCACGTGGCTGCCGACCAGGACGTTGGTTTCCTGCACCATCAGTCCGTATTCGCCGGGGAAGCTGCTGGCGTCGATGCGGTAGCTGAGTTCACCGCCATCGTGGCGGCGCGCCATCTCGCGCTGGCCGCTGATGACCGCGTGCAGCTGCTGCTGCATGCGCGACATGGCTTCGAGCAGGCGACCGGTTTCGTCATGCGGCTGCGGGCCGATGTGGCTGTCCAGCTTGCCGCCGGCAATGCCTTCGGCCACGGCGGTGGCCTGCTTCAGCGGGCGTGCGATGCGGTTGCCGATGACCCAGCTCAATGCCAGCACGATCAGCACCAGTACGCCGCCGGCCAGGGTCATGATGGCGGTGAAGACCAGTGCCTGCTGCTGCACGTCATCCATGTATACGCCGCTGCTGACCACCCAGTTCCAGGGCTTGAACAGGCCGGCGTAGGACGCCTTGTCGTACAGGCCTTCGCTGTTGGCCTTGGCCCACTTGTAGGAGACCACCCCGCCGCCCTTGCGAGCCACTTCCACCAGGTCGTGGAACAGCTGTACGCCGTCCTCGGAGCGGAAGTCCTTCATGTCCTTGCCGATCAGGTCCTTGCGGAACGGATGCATCAGCACGCGGTAGTTCGTGTCGTAGACGCTGTAGTAATACGTATCGCTGTCGGCGCGCATGCGCGCCAGCGCATCGAGCGCGGCCTGGCGGGCGGCGGGCTCGGTGAGTTCGCCGCTGGCGGCCAGCCCGTGGTAGTGGTCGAGGATGCCGTAGGTCAGTTCAACCTGGGTCTTCAACGACGACTTGCGGGTTTCATTGAGGTCCAGGTACTGCATGCGGGCAGCGATCACCGAGAGCGCGATCACGCCGAGTGCGATCAGCAGCGTGAGCAGATTGAGCTTGCGTCGGACGGAGAGATTGCTGAAGTAGTGTTGCCAGCGATGCAGGAGATTCATCGAGCAGTACCCGGGTGGTGGTGGGTGGAGGCGCCGGTGCTGATCGGGAGCAGCGGTGACATGACCGTTATCGGCCGCGGGGGCGGGGGATTGAGGTGGGCTGTTCGAACGTATTCAGGTTCGTTTGCAGCGGCGGCTGCGGCGCTGCCGGCGGCAGGCTTTTGGAGCGACAGCAACAGCAACAGCAACAGCGGATGGTCGGCCCTGCAATGTTGAGGGGGAGCCGTGCGGTGATGGGCTGGCGGGACACGCCGTAAACCCGTCCATGGGGGCTCGATGGCGCCATCCATGGCGCCAACGGTCCCGCCAGCCCATCCCCGCACGACTCATCTAGCATCCCGGTGTCGGACGGCAAGTGCGTTGAGTTTCCAATTGGAAAGAGGGGTCAGATCCGTTTTCCTGCGGAAAACGGATCTGACCCCGGAAGCACTGCGCCGTTGGCTGGACAACACCTGGCGAGGCCGCAAAAGAAAACGCCCCAGCGCAGGGCCGGGGCGTTTTCGTGCCTCAGGTCAGGCGGGAATCAGAATTCCTGCCAGTCTCCATCAGCCAGTTCGGTGGCCATGGATCGGCCGCCGGTGCTGCGGCGTGCTGGCGGTACGGCCGCTGCCGGAGCCGGGGCTGCCGGTGCAGACGCGCGCGGTGCCGGTGCGCGCGTGGCGACCACGGCTTCGGCTTCGTCGACCACGAAGATCGAGACCGCCTCGCTGAGGTGGCCCGCCTGTTCTTCCATCGCACGTGCGGCGGCGGTGGCTTCTTCCACCAGCGCGGCGTTCTGCTGGGTGGTTTCGTCCATCTGCACCACGGTCTGGTTGACCTGTTCGATGCCGGCGCTCTGCTCCTGCGAGGCAGCAGAGATCTCGGACATGATGTCGGTCACGCGCTGCACCGAGGCGACGATCTCGCCCATGGTGGCGCCGGCCTTGTGCACCAGCGCCGAACCATCATTGACCTTGCCGACCGAGTCGTCGATCAGTCCCTTGATTTCCTTGGCGGCGGCAGCCGAGCGCTGGGCAAGGGTACGCACTTCGCTGGCGACCACGGCGAAACCACGGCCCTGTTCGCCGGCACGGGCCGCTTCCACCGCGGCGTTCAGCGCCAGGATGTTGGTCTGGAAGGCAATGCCGTCGATGACCGAGATGATTTCCGCGATCTTCTTCGACGAGGCCTGGATGGCCGACATGGTGGTGACCACCTGGCCGACCACTTCGCCGCCCTGCGATGCCACGCCGTGCGCGCCGATGGCGAGCTGGTTGGCCTGGCGCGCGTGCTCAGCATTCTGGCGCACGGTGGAAGTCAGCTCCTCCATCGAGGCGGCGGTTTCTTCCAGGTTCGCGGCCTGCTGTTCGGTGCGGCGCGACAGGTCGCTGTTGCCGGAGGCGATTTCACCGGCGGCCGAGCTGATCGCACGGCTGGACTGCTTGATGCGGGTGACGATCTCGCTCAGCTGCGCGGCGGTGGCATTGGCATCGTCGCGCATGCGGGCGAACACGCCCTGGTAGTCGCCGTGCATGCGCACGGTCAGGTCGCCCTGCGACAGTGCGGCGAGCAGGCCGGAAATCTGTTCGATGCTGCCCGAGTTGGCGTCCAGCAGGCCGTTGATCTGCTGGGCCAGCTGCAGGAAGAAGCCTTCCTTGTCGTTGGCATCGATGCGGCCGGACAGGTCGCCGGCAGCGGCCTGGGCGATCACCCGTGCCACTTCCGCCTCGACCTGCGCTTCCTGGGTGCGGTCGCGCCATTCCACCACGTAGCCGACGGTGTCGCCGTCTTCGTTGCGGATGGTCGACACGACCTGGGCGAACTGGGCATCGCCGTACTGCATCGGGCGGCGGGCAACGCCATGCTGCTTGAGGTTGGCCAGCAGGGTGTTGTCCATCTCGCCACGGTGCTCGAGCACGGTGACCGGCTTGCCGACCAGCGAGGCGTGGACGTCGAAGTCGGGCAGGTCGCGGCGCAGCTCGTCCTGGTACTGGGCCAGGGTCTGCTGCAGGGCGCGGTTGCTGTAGACGATGGTGTTGTTGGGGTCGGTCAGGTAGACACCGGTCGAGCTGTAATCCAGCGCGGTGCGGATGCGCAGGTTCTCGCGGGCGATGGCCTGGTCGGTTTCGGTGCGCTCGCGCAGGTCGCGCTGCATGCGCTGCATGGCCTGCATCAGTTCGCCCACTTCGTCCTGGCGGCTGACGTCGATATGGCCATCAAGCTTGCCACCGGCGACGTCGTTGGCCACCGAGACGGCGCCACGTACGCTGCCGACCAGGGCACGGGCGAACAGCCACACCAGCACCAGGCCGAGCGCGGCGCCGCCGAGCAGGGCGATGACGGTCAGCACGGCCGAGGCGGAGTAGGTGGAGGCGGCTTCGTCGCGCGAGGCGCGGGCGAGGCGGTTGTCTTCGGCGATCAGCGCTTCAAGCGCGGCGCCGGCCTTGCGGTGTTTGGTGCGGGTCTCGCCGACGAAGGTGTCGATCGCATCGTCGGGCAGGTCCAGCTCCAGCATTTCGGTGACGCTGTCATAGGAGGCCAGCGCGTCCTTCCAGTCCTTGGCGAAGGTGTCGAACAGCTTCTTCTGCTGTGCGTTGTCGACCAGCTTCGGATAGTCCTTGATCGACTTGTCCATGCTGGTGCGCAGTTCGACGGCCTGCTTGCGGGCGTCGGCCTTGACGTCGTCGCTGGCGCGGATCAGCTGCTGGTAGGCGCTGTTGCGGTACTCGCCGAGCATGCCGCGCATCTCGCCGGCCATGCGGATGCTCTCCATGCGTGAACCAGCCAGTTCGGTGGTCACGTTGTTCAGCGAATGCAGGCCACGGTAGGCGACGATGCCCTGCAGCAGCATCACCAGCAAGAGGACACCGAAGGTCAGCATGAGCTTCGGCATCAGTTTCAGGTTGTTGATCCACGGCATGGGCGTTGCGATCTCCTAAGGCAGACGCGGCCGGGCGCGGGGCCCGGTTGCAACAGCCACGCCGGCACGCTGGCCGGCGCGGTCTGACGGACAGCGGATTACTTGATGTTGGCCAGCTTCAGGCTGGACGGCGAGCTGACTTCGATTTCCGCGCGCGAGGCGTCGCGCTGGATCTTGCCGATCACGCACACGGTCTTGCCTTCCAGGGTTTCCAGCGGGAAGGAGAACTTGCCGCGGTTCTCGCCGGCGATGCGTGCCGAGAAGGTGTGGCGCGGGAAGGCGCCGCCCATGTACAGGAAGGTCGGCTGGCCTTCGGAACCTTCTGCGAAGCGGGCCTTTTCGACCTTGCCGCAGACCATGCCGTCCTTGCCGACGGCGCGCGGTGCCATCTCCGGCGGAATCATCTCGGCCGACTGCGCGAAGGCGGAGGAAGCGGTGGTGGCCAGGACGGCAGCCGAAACGAACGCAAGCAGGGACTTCATCGGGGTGATTCTCCGGGGATGGTGATGGTGGATCCGGCCTTGGCGCGTTCCTGCGCGACCGGCTTCTGTCCCCCTATCGGCGTGGATGAGGGGAACTGAAGGGCTGCGTAACAGAAACGTGAAAAAGGTCCGTTTGCTCAGGCGGCAGCGTCTTCGACGACGTTGGTCTGACCCATGTCGGCGCTGTCCAGCAGGGTTTCGATATCCAGCAGGATCAGCATGCGGTCGTCGTGGGTGCCGATGCCGGAGATGAAGCGGGTGTCGACGGCGGCGCCGAATTCCGGGGTCGGGCGGATCTGCTCGGCCGACAGCGGGATCACGTCGGAGACGCTGTCGACCACGATGCCGACCACGCGGTCTTCCACGTTGAGCACGATCATCACGGTGAAGGCGTCGTAGCGGGCGTCTTCCAGGCGCAGCTTCAGGCGCAGGTCGATCACCGGCACGATGGTGCCGCGCAGGTTGATCACGCCCTTGATGTAGTCCGGGGCATCGGGGACGCGGGTGACGGCGTCGTAGCCGCGGATTTCCTGCACCTTGAGGATGTCCACGCCGTAGTGCTCGGCACCGAGGGTGAAGCTGAGGAATTCGCCATCGGCGCCGGCGGCGGAGCTGTTCTTGTCGTTCATCGAGGGGTCCTGGTTCTGCCGGAAGTGCCGGTGTCAGGCTCGATATCGGCCCCTGGGTGGGGGACTTTAGGCATCTGGTAGTGGCGGCCGCTGGCCGGCAGTTCCCTGCATCCACGCATGGCGTGGATCTACTGGCTCCTGCATCCACGCATGGCGTGGATCTACCGGGGAGGGGTAGTGCCGGCCGCTGGCCGGCAATCCTGCATCCGCGCATGGCGTGGATCTACTGGCTCCTGCATCCACGGATGGCGTGGATCCGCCGGCTCCTGCATCCACGCGGTTTCGAGGTTGCCGGCCAGCGGCCGGCACTGCCCGCCGTGGGGGTGTCAGAGCTCGCCGTTGCGGCGTGCCTTGCGCTGGCGGTCGATGCGGAAGATGTAGCGCTGGATGGCGCTGTCGCCGCCGCGCGGCAGGTCGTCGAAACGCATCCCGACGCGCTTGACCTCGGTGCCGTTGGGCAGGCGTTGCGGCAGCAGGTTGCAGACCACCAGTTCGATCTGCAGGTCCGGGCCATCGGGCATCGACAGCTGCGCCCGGTAGCGCTGCTGCAGGCTGAAGATGGCGCAGTCGGTGGGCACGGTTACCGCCAGGCCGCCGCCACTGATGTCCACCACGCGCATCGACAAGGCTTCGGCGCGGGCCTCGCCCGGTGGCAGCAGCAATTGCGGTGAGTCGGTGATGGGTGTCTCCAGCCGGTACAGTTCGCGCCGCTGCAGGTGCACCAGTTCATCGGGCGGCGGTGCACGGAACGCCACATGGCCCTCGTTGTCCACGCGCTGCAGGTCATGCAGGCGGAAACGCACCAGTACCCGTTCCAGCTGGGCGAAGCAGAGCAGGTGGTCGGACTGTTCGGCGGCGCGGTTGGAAGCCTCCTGCGGGCTGCCATCGAGCAGCAGGAAATCCTCGTCGTCGTCCAGTTCAAGCAGGGCGGTGGGGAAGGATCGATCGCGGCCGTCGATATGGGCGTTGATCAGTGATCGCTGGTCGATCAGTGAACGCAGCAGCTGCCGCACCTGGCGGGGGTTGCGGACCAGAAAGCGATCATCCGCGGCGTCGGCCGCATGGACTTCGGGCAGTGCAGTGTCGTGGCCGTCGGACATGGAATCTGTGGTCAGGGGCGGGCGCCGACGCGTGTGGGCGCGTGGCTCGAAAGAGGTATCGGCTGTGTTGCGGATTTATGTAGCACCGAACGCACTCGTTTGCTCCGTTGTGCCATGCCCGCGGCGGTCGGGCAAGCGTGGTGCCCGGGCCGGGCATGGCCCGGCGCTGCCTTTCCGCTGACGGGGTGGCGCGCGGCCACCCCGATGCTGCGATCAGAACTCCTGCCAGTCGCCGTCACCGGCCAGGGCCGGCTGCGCAACGGGCTTGCGCACGCGCGCGGGTGCGGCGATGGATGCGGGCGCCGCCTTGCGCGGAGCACTGCTGGCCACGGCCATGGCTGCGCGCGGTATCGCATTGCCCGCGCTCGGTGCGGCCAGGCGGAAGCGTGCGACGGCCTCGCCCAGCTGTGCGGCCTGGTCTTCCATCGCCCGCGCTGCGGCGGTGGCTTCTTCCACCAGCGCGGCGTTCTGCTGGGTGGTTTCGTCCATCTGCACCACGGTCTGGTTGACCTGCTCGATGCCGGCCGACTGTTCCTGCGAGGCGGCGGAGATCTCGGCCATGATGTCGGTCACGCGCTGCACCGACGCGACGATCTCGCCCATGGTGCTGCCGGCCTGGTGGACCAGGCTGGAACCCTCGGCGACCTTGCCGACCGATTCGTCGATCAGCCCCTTGATCTCCTTGGCGGCGGCGGCCGAGCGCTGGGCGAGGGTACGCACCTCGCTGGCGACCACGGCGAAGCCACGGCCCTGTTCGCCGGCACGGGCCGCTTCCACTGCGGCATTCAGCGCCAGGATGTTGGTCTGGAAGGCGATGCCATCGATGACCGAGATGATCTCGGCGATCTTCTTCGAGGAGGCTTCGATGGCCGACATGGTGGTAACCACCTGGCCGACCACTTCACCGCCCTGCGAGGCCACGCCGTGCGCACCGATGGCGAGCTGGTTGGCCTGGCGCGCATGTTCGGCGTTCTGGCGCACGGTGGAGGTCAGTTCCTCCATCGAGGCGGCGGTTTCTTCCAGATTGGCGGCCTGCTGTTCGGTACGGCGCGACAGGTCGCTGTTGCCGGAGGCGATTTCGCCCGAGGCCAGGGTGATGCTCGAGGTGCTGGCCTGGATCTGGCTGACGATCTGGGTCAACTGGGCGACGGTGGTGTTGGCATCGTCACGCATGCGGGCGAACACGCCGTGGAACTGGCCGTCCATGCGTGCGGTCAGGTCGCCCGCGGCGATGGACTGCAGCAGCTGCGACAGCTGGCCAAGATTGCCGTCGGCGACCTCCATCATGCTGTTGAGCTGCTCGATCATCACGCGGAAATCGTGATCGAAGCGCTGCGCATCGCCGCGCTGGCTGAAGTCGCCGGCGGCGGCGGCCGATGCCAGCTGCTGGATCTGCGTGTTGATGGCCAGCAGGCTGGCCTTGGCCGCATCCATCGATTCGTGCAGGATCGCGCGGCTGCCCGGCAACCGGCGCGCATCGGGGGCGAGGTTGCCGGTGGCGTACTGGTTGAGCACATCGATGGCATCACGGATCGCATCGAGGTGTTCGAAGATGACCGTGTTGATGCCGCCGGCGAGCTGGCCATAGACGCCCGGGAAGTCTTCCGGAATGCGGTGGCTGATATCGGGGCCGGCATGCATCTGTGCCATCAGCTGGGTCTGCTCGGAGAAGCGACGCAGCATCGCGGTCATCTCCGCGGTGGCCGCCAACATGCGACCCGCCTCATCCTTGCCGGTGGCCTGGGTAGTGACGCTGAGATCGCCGCGGGCGACGGCCTGGATGGCATGCACTGCCTTGCCCAGTGGGCCGACCACGGCGCGCGAGATGATCACGGCCAGGGTGGCGGCGACCACGACCAGCAGCACGATGGCGGCGATGATGGCCAGCATGCTGTTGCGGTGGGTCGCGTTGGCGTCGTCGATCTTGCCCTGCATCTGGGTTCCCAGCAGCGCACCCAGCGCCTTCAGGTCTTCGAAGGCTTTGCGGCGCAGGGGGCGCGACTGCTCATCGGAAATCTGCCGGGCCGCTTCGCCATCACCGGCGGTGGCCGCTTCGCGCAGCTTGGTATTGGCGGCGAAGTAGCCATCGACGTCAGCCTGCACGGCCTGGTACAGCGTGCGCTCCTTGTCGCCGGACGGCAGCTTGGCATAGGCCGCCAGCTGCTCGCGCACCACTGCAGCGGTGTCGTTCATGCGCTTGTTGTAGTCGGCGACCTTCTCCGGCTGGTCCAGCATGCTGATCTGGGCCAGTTCATAGGTGCGGAACTCACCCAGCTGCGAGCGCACTTCACCGAGGTACTGCACCGATGGAATGTCGTTGGTCGCCATCGAGGTCAGCTTGGCGTTGGCTTCGGACAGGCGGACTAGGGCGAACGCACCCAGCACGACGGTCATCAGGGTGGTCAGGGTGAATCCCACAGCCAGCTTGCGGGCGATGGGCAGATCGTGGAACCACTTCATGCAGGGTGCTCCAAGGTGGGCAGAATACCGGCGGCGGCGCCGCGGGCAAAAGGTCGTTGCAGGAGGGAACGGTGGTGCCGGGTGAAGGATCGGTGACTGCCGTCAACCCGAGATAGCGGCGCAGCTGCGCCGTACTTTATGGACCGATGTCACATTCGCTGGCGTAGGGGAAACCAACGGAAAGCAAGCAGTGGCGGGGCTTTCGCCGTGGCGGCGTGGTTTCAGGCGAAACCATGCGCCCGATCAGGTTCACGGCGCAGGACGACGGAGTTCACAGTTGCGGGCGCCGCCGCGTTGCGCGTGGGTACGATTGCTGCCTGCGCCCGCGCGCAAACGAAAACCGCCGCCCCGGAGGGCGGCGGTCAGGTACAACGTGTAGCGCAGCTCAGGCGGCCTGCGGCACCCGCAGCGAACGCACCAGGCCGCCAATGTCGACGATCAGGGCGACGCGGCCATCGCCGAGGATGGTGGCACCGGAGACCCCGCCGATGCGGCGGTAGTTGTTCTCGATGTTCTTCACCACGACCTGCTGCTGGCCGACCAGTTCGTCCACTTCCAGCGCGATCTTCTGGCCATCGCCTTCAACCACCACCACCAGCGATTCACTGCCGGGTGCACGCTGGCCATAGCCGTAGTACTCGCTCAGCGACAGGATCGGCAGGTATTCGCCACGCACGCGCAGCACGCGGCCTTCGCCGGCCATGCTGCGGATGTCGTCAGGCTGCGGCTGCAGTGCTTCAAGCACGTAGGCCAGCGGCAGGATCAGGGTTTCGCCGGCCACCGCCACGGTCATGCCGTCGAGGATGGCCAAGGTCAACGGCAGCCGGATCAGCGTACGGGTGCCGGTGCCGAGGCCGCTTTCAATCTGCACCTCGCCACCGAGCGCCTGGATGTTGCGGCGGACCACGTCCATGCCCACGCCACGACCGGACAGGTCGGTGACCGCATCGGCGGTGGAGAATCCGGGCTGGAAGATCAGGTCCCAGACCTGCGAGTCGGTGGGGTTGTCCGGTACGGCCAGGCCGCGTTCCTGCGCCTTGGCCAGGATCTTCTCGCGGTTCAGGCCGCGGCCGTCGTCGCTGACTTCGATGACGATGTGGCCGCCCTGGTGCGATGCCGCCAGGGTGATCGTGCCGGTCTCGTCCTTGCCGGCATCGCGACGCACGTCCGGCATTTCCAGGCCGTGGTCGATGGAATTGCGGACCAGATGCACCAGCGGATCGGCGATCTTCTCGATCAGGCCCTTGTCCAGCTCGGTGCCTTCGCCGATGGTGCGCAGGCGCACGTGCTTGCCCAGGCGGCCGGACAGGTCGCGGACCAGACGCGGGAAGCGGCGGAACACTGCGTCGACCGGCAGCATGCGCACGCCGATCACAGCCTCCTGCAGGTCACGGGTATTACGTTCAAGCAGGTCCAGGCCGGCGAACAGGCTCTCGGCATGCACCGGGTCCAGCGCGTGCGAGACCTGCTTGAGCATGGCCTGGGTGATGACCAGTTCACCGACCAGGTTGATCAGTGCATCGACCTTGTCGACGCTGACACGGATGGAGGTTTCTGCTTCCTGGCTGGCCCCGGTGCTGGCCGTCGGTGCGGCAGCGGCGGGCGCAGGGGCAGCGACCGGCGCGGCGGCCGGTGCCTGGGTGGCCAGGCTTGGCGGTGCGGCCGGACGGATGTCCAGTTCGCAGTCGTCCAGCACCCAGGCGAAGGTGTCTTCGATCTTGCTGCGCGGCACCTTGCCGACCAGGCCCAGGTCCCACGCCAGGTGGGCTTCAAGCGGGTCGAGCTGGGCGAAGCCGGGCAGGCGATCCATGCGCGCGGCCACCTGCAGCGAACCCAGGTGTTCCAGTTCGCGGATGATGCGCAACGGGTCGTTGCCACTCATGAACAGTGACGGCGCCGGGGTGAAGCCGATCTGCCAGGCTTCCGGCGTGTCGTCCACCTTGCTGGCGGCAGCGGGTGCAGCGGCGGCGGGCGCCTGGCCGGACAGCACCGCTTCCAGGCGCGCCTTCACCGCAGCAACCGCTGCAGGATCGGCGGGCTGGCCGTGCTCGGCCTCGCGCAACAGGGCGCGCAGTACGTCCACCGACGACAGCATCGCATCGACGGCGTTGCCTTCCAGTGCGCGCTTGCCGGCCCGCAGCTCATCGAGCAGCGTTTCCAGCACATGGGTCAGCCCCGCGATGGCATCGAAACCGAACGTGCCTGCGCCACCCTTGATGGAGTGGGCGGCACGGAACACCGAGTTGATGATCTCCGGGTCCTGTTGTCCCGATTCCAGGGCCAGCAGGCCAGCCTCCATGGCGTCGAGGCCTTCGCGGCTCTCCTCGAAGAAGGTGGCGTGGAAGCGTTGCAGGTCCATGCTCATGGCAGTGGCGATCCGGAAGCGAAGAGGGGGAGCAGTGCGGGGCGATCAGCCCAGCACTTTCTGCACGGTGGCGACCAGCTGTTCGGGATTGAACGGCTTCACCAGCCAGCCGGTGGCACCGGCGGCCTTGCCTTCGGACTTCTTGTCCGCTGCCGACTCGGTGGTCAGCATCAGCATCGGCGTGAACTTGTAGTCCGGCAGCTGGCGCAGTTCGCGGATCAGCGCGATGCCGTCCATGTTCGGCATGTTGACGTCGGTGACCACCGCATTGAAGCGCTGGCCCTTGGCACGTCCGAGCGCGACCGCGCCGTCTTCAGCTTCTTCGACGGCAAAACCGGCCGAGGTGAGGGCGAAGGAAACCATCTGGCGCATCGACGCCGAATCGTCCACCACCAAGATACGTGCGCTCATGCAGCGTTCTCCACAGATTTCAGGTTGTCATGGGGTACGTCCAGGCCCAGGGCCTGGGTGACGCCCAAAAGGCGTGCAGCGTCACGGAAGGTTGCAGTGCAACCGTGGAAGCCGGTGCCCAGGCCTGCCTCGCGGCGGGCCTGCACGAAGGCGCACAGCACCTGCATGCTGGCGGTGTGGATGCGGCCGACCTGGCTTGCATCCAGGGTCAGCTCGCCTGCTTCCGCCACCAAGGGCGAAAGGCGGTTCTTGAGCTCGGTGCTGCTCTCGATGCCGAGATCCTCACCCAGTTCGACAGTGCTCATCATTGCTCCGGACAAACGGTTCCAGCATTCATAACGGCACCGTGGGGCGGTTCTTTAGGGGTATCGGCGCGAAGCGCCAATTCAGAGCACGGATTCACCCCAACAGCTGCGTGGCGTCGAGCAGGATCATCGGCCGCTGGCTGATGCGGGCCACGCCACGGAACAGTTCATTGGAGATCTGGCAGATGCGGGCGGTATCGGGCGGTTCGATCTGCGAGTCGGTCAGGTTGGCGACGTCCTCCACGGCCGACACACGCAGGCCCAGGGTCTCGCCGTTCTCTTCAAGCACGACAATGCGGGTCTGCGCGTCATCCTCGGCGGAGGCCGCACCCAGGTGCAGGCCGAGATCCATCACCGGCACCACCTGGCCACGCAGGTTCATGATGCCGAGCATTTCCGGGGCAGTGCCGCGCAATGGCAGCAACGGCACCGGCAGCACCACTTCCTGCACCTTCAGCAGTTCCAGCGCGTAGGCCTGGGCGCCACAGCGCAGCCGCAGCCAGCGCGATGTGCGTTCGCCGGCGCGGCGGTTCTGCGGATGCGGGCTGCTGGCGGGCTGATGCGCCTGGGCTTGCAGCTCCTGCCAAGAGCCGGGGCGGTTGCCGGAGGGGGTGTCCACCGCGAGCCGTGGCGGCGGCGCGACGGCGGCGCGGGCCATCGACGGCATCGGTGCCGGCGCGGGACGCGCTGAGGCCTTGGCAACGGCTGGCGCAGTGATGGCAGGAACCACATCGCCGTCGGCGGCGGCTTCGAAGGCGGCCTGCAATCCAGGGCTGTCGGTGTGCGCCAGGCTGTCGGCGGCGTCGGTTTCGTAGATCACTTCGTCCGGCAGGTCGTCCCAGGTGGGTTCCGGCGCGGGCGGTGCGACCGCGGCAGTGGCCACGGGCGCGGTTTCATGGACGACCTCGGCCGGCAGGTCGTCCCAGGTGGGCTCGCGGTCAGCGTCGGCGGCAGGTGCGGCAGCGGCGTCGAAGGCGGCTTCCAGCGCCGCATCATCGTTGGCCGGAGCGGCTGCGATGGCGTCGGTTTCGTAGATCACTTCTGCCGGCAGATCGTCCCAGGTCGGCTCGCGCCCGGTATCGGCCGCAGGCGTGGCAACGGCGTCGAAGGCGGCTTCCAGCGCCGCATCATCATTGGCCGGAGCGGTTGCGACGGTGTCGGTTTCGTAGATCACTTCGGCCGGCAGATCGTCCCAGGTCGGCTCGCGCTCGCCGTCGGCTGCTGCGCTCGTCGGGCGTGGCGCGGCATCAGCGGCGACCGGTGCGACGGCAATGTCGCCGAGCAGTTCGTCCAGATAGTCGTCCAGCATGCCGGTGGTGTTCATGCCGCCTGCTCCAGGGCACGTGCGTCCTCACCGAGGATCCAGTTCAACGCACGCCGATAGGCTGCCAGGCCGCGTCCCGGGTAGTCCTCACCGATGCTCGGCAGGGTCAGGCCGGCCGCGTTGCTGATGCGAGTGTCGATCGGAATCGCGTCTTCCCAGACGCGGCTCGCGTGGCGGTCCTGCATGGCGCGCAGCGATTCATTGCCGGTGCGGGTGCGGCGGTCGAACAGCGTTGGCAGGATCGAGATCGGCAGCGGCCGGCGGCGCGAACGTTCGACCATTTCACCGGTGCGGACCATGCCATCCAGGCCGTGCAGGGCCAACGGCTCGGCCTGGGTGGGAATGATCAGGCGATCGGCCGCGGCCAGCGCATTGATCATCAGCAGGCCCAGGGTCGGTGCGCAGTCCAGCAGGATGTAGTCGTGCTGGCCCTGGTGGCGGGCAAGCGCGTTCTGCAGGGCCAGGCCGAGGCCGGGCTGGTTGGCGCTGCGTCGTTCCAGCGTGGCCAGCGAGGCCTGCGCGCACACGTAATCGAGTCCACCGATGTTGCTGGCATGGCTGAGCGCGGACAGGTCGGCCGGCGGTGCGCCGAACAGTTCCAGCACGCCGGCCGGTGCCGGCTCGATCGGCACGCCGAAGGCGCGGGTCAGCGAGGCATGCGGATCGAGATCGATCAGCAGCACGCGGTGGCCGAGCGCGGCCAGGCCGCGACCGAGGGCGAGGGTGGTGGTGGTCTTGCCGACTCCGCCCTTCTGGTTGGCGACTGCCCAGATGCGCATCGGATTACTCCTTCATTGCCGGGGGAACGGCGGCGCCGACACGGCTGCCAGCCGGCACCGGTGGCAACTGCACCGGTGCGATGGGGGAAGTGGGGGTGGTGGCCGGTGCTGCGGTGGCCTGTTCGCTGGCGCCGCGGGCAGTGCCGGTGGCGGCATTCAGGCGTTCGCCGAGCGGGTCCACCGAATGACTGGTGTCGGCCAGGATGATGACCATCACCCGCCGGTTGCGATTGCGGCCCTGTGCGCTGTCGTTGTCTTCGCGGGGGCGGAACTGGCCGTAGCCGACCATCGCCAGCCGCGATGGCTGCAGCCCCTGGTCGGCAAACAGATGCACCACGCTGGCCGCGCGCCCGGCCGACAGTTCCCAGTTGGACGGGAAGGTGGCAGTGGCAATCGGCACGTTGTCGGTGTGGCCTTCCACACGCACGCTGTTGGGCACGTCGCGCAGCACACCGGCCAGGCTGGCCAGGGTGTCGCGCGCATGCACGTCCAGCGCCGCCGAGCCGGTCGGGAACAGGATGTCGCTGTTGATCTCCACTTCGATCCACAGCTCGGTGCGGCGCACGCTGATCATGCCGCGGTCGATCAGTGGCGCCAGCGCGGCGGTCAGGCGGTCGGCGATGCTGTTGAGCTGGCGCTCGGCACGCGCGATCTGTTCCTGGTTGTGCACCGACACCGGCATGCGCATCTGCGAGGCCATCGCCGGCAGCAGGGTGGGGTCGTGCGAGGGCGCGGGAGCGGACGGCCCGATCTTGGTGCCGGACTTGATCACCGACGGGCTGTCCCAGCCGCCGCCCTGCACCTGCTTGTTGCCCACCTGCACCGGATTGATGGTGCGCGGCGCACCACCGAAGGCATCGGTGAGGGCGTCGGCCATGATCCGGTACTTGCCCTCGTTGACCGAGGAGATCGCGTACATGACCACGAAGAAGGCGAGCAGCAGCGTCATCAGGTCGGCATAGGGGATGGCCCATGCCTCGTGATTGGCGTGCTCTTCGTGGTGCTTGCGGCGGGCCATGTCAGTGCAGGAAGCCGGAGAGGTTGGTTTCGATGTTGCGCGGGTTCTCGCCCTGGGCAATCGAGATCAGGCCTTCGATGACCATTTCGCGGTCGCGGCTGGAATGGGCGATGACGCCCTTCAGCTTGGCGGCGATGGGCAGGAACAGCAGGTTGGCCGAGGCGATGCCGTAGATGGTGGCGGTGAACGCGGCGGCGATGCCGTGGCCGAGCTTGCTCGGGTCGGCGAGGTTCTTCATCACCGCGATCAGGCCGAGCACGGCGCCGATGATGCCCAGCGTGGGCGCATAGATGCCCATGCTTTCAAACACCTTGGCAGCGGCCTGGTCCTGGTGCTCCTGGCTGCCCAGTTCGATCTCCAGCATGTGCCGGATCGATTCGGGTTCAACGCCGTCCACCAGCAGCTGCAGGCCCTTGCGCAGGAACGGGTCCTGCTGCGCTTCCACCTGCGATTCCAGGCCGAGCAGGCCCTGGCGGCGGGCGATGTTGCTCCATTCCACGATCTGCTGGATCAATTCACGACGGTCGCTGTGCGGCGGCCGCACGACCCAGCGCACGATCTTGAAGGCGTGCTTGAACACCGCTGGCGAGGTGTGCAGCAGGATGGCGGCGATGGTGCCGACGATGACGATCACGAACGCCGCAGGCGACCACAACGACGCCAGGCCGGCGCCCTTGAGGATGCTGCCACCGACCAGCGAGGCCAGGGCGAGGAAAAGTCCAATGAGGCTGAGTCTATCCATGGGTCCGGTATCGGCTTGTATGAATGGGACTTGAGACACCGGTAGGTCGTGTACAGACGGTAGTCACAGTTTTCGGGTCGCAGGGGACGGGCCGGAGGTCCCCCCCGGGGGGGCGT
>NZ_JBYTEK010000006.1:133195-156581 GCF_058783335.1 Stenotrophomonas sp. FW305-C-20-S1
GGCCCTCCCCCCGCGCTACCCTGCGGGGCCGTTTCCGGTAGCGCCGGGCCATGCCCGGCGGGCTTCAGCGCAGCCCGTCCACGTCCAGGATCAGCGCCATGCGACCATCGCCGATCAAGGTTGCACCGGCATAACCACGCAGGCCGCGCAGGGCCTTGGGCAGTGGCTTGATGACCACTTCCTCACGCCCGCGCACCTGGTCCACCACCAGCCCGAAGCGTGCTTCACCGGCCTGCAGCACGACGATGGTCAGCAGGGGCGAGGTGGCCGGCGTCACATCCAGCCATTGCCGCAGGTCGACCAGCGCCAGCGTGTGCGAGCGGCGGTCGAGCACGGCGCGGCCGTCGAACCAGCCCAACGAGGTGCGCGGCGCATGCAGCACTTCCATCACACGGGCCAGCGGCAGTGCGTAGACGTCTTCGCCGGCCTGCACCAGCAGGGTCGGCAGGATCGCCAGGGTCAGCGGTACGCGGATCATGAAACGGCTGCCGCGGCCCAGTTCCGACTGGATCTGGATCTGCCCGCTCAGCTCACGGATGCGCGACTGCACCACGTCCATGCCGACGCCGCGGCCGGAAATGTCGGTGACCTGCTGCTTGGTCGAGAACCCTGGCAGGAACACCAGGTGCAGGCATTCCTCGCTGCTCAGGCGGGCGGCGGCTTCCGGATCGATCAGGCCCTTCTCGCGCGCCTTGGCGCGCAGTTTTTCCGGATCGATGCCGGCGCCATCGTCCTGCACTTCGATGCTGACGTAGTCGCCTTCCTGCTGTGCCGACAGGCGCACGTGGCCCATCCGCGGCTTGCCCTGCGCTTCGCGCAGGTCAGGCATTTCCACGCCATGGTCGATGGCGTTGCGGACCAGGTGCACCAGCGGGTCGGCCAACGCTTCGACCAGGTTGCGGTCGAGCTCGGTTTCGGCGCCGATCAGTTCCAGGTCCACTTCCTTCTTCAGCGAACGCGCAACGTCGCGCGCCACCTTCGGGAAGCGCGAGAACACCTTGCCGACCGGCTGCATGCGGGTGCGCATCACCGCCGACTGCAGGCGCGCGGTGGCGATATCCAGCGTGGACACGGCGCGGTCCAGCTCTTCATCGCGCAGGCGCGCGCGCAGCGTCTTCAACCGGTTTCGTGACAGCACCAGTTCGCCGATCAGGTTGACGATGGCATCCAGGCGCTTGGTGTCCACGCGCACGGTGTGTTCGGCTTCGGCGACAGGCTTGTTGGGTGCGGGCTTGGCAGCGGGCGGGGCCGGCGAGGGCGCCGATCGCGGTGCCGGTACCGCAACAGCCGCTGCGGTGGTGTTGCTGCCCGGGGCGGCGCCGCCATGCAGCTGGTCGAGCAATGCCTCGAACTCGTCCTCGCTGATCATGTCGTCGGCCTTCTTCGCCGCCGCCACGGTTGTCGGCGCCTTGCCGCCATGCAGCTGGTCGAGCAGGGCCTCGAATTCGTCGTCGGTGATCAGGTCGCCGCCGCCCGCACCCGGCGTCGCGGCCGCAGGCGCGGCAGCGCCGCCGCCATGCACGTCGAACTGGGCGACCAGTTCGGGCGGGGCAAAGCCCGGCTCGGTGCCCGAAGACACCGCGTCAAGCATCGATTGCAGGTAGTCCAGTGACTGCTGGGCGGCATCGAAGTGATGCGCCTGCAGGACGGCCTGGCCGGCGCGTGCGGCGCCCAGCGCTTCCTCGGCGGCGTGGCACAGCTCGACCATTGCGGTGATGCCGAGGAAACCTGCGCCGCCCTTCAGCGTGTGGTAGCCACGGAACACCGCGTTGAGCTGTTCATTGTCCTGCGGTGCCTGTTCCAGCGACACCAGCTGTTCGCCGAGGCGATCCAGGATCTCCTGGGCCTCGATGATGAAATCGGCAGTGATGTCGTCGGCTACTGCGCCCATGGTTACAGCCCCAGATCCGACAACAGGTCGTCGGCGTCGTTCTGCGAGACCGCATGGCGGTCCAGTCCCTTCAGTGCCGGCCCAGCCAGTTCCGGATCGGTGCGATGCTGTTCCGGCGGCAGACCGAGCGCGCCGAAGCCTTCGTGCACGCGGCGGACGATGCCCACCACGCGACGGATGATCTGCCCGGTCAGGTCCTGGTAGCTCTGGGTCAGGGCGATCTCGGTGAGGTTGTGGCGGATGCGGTCGAGCTGCAGGTCCTGGCCCGGCTGCAGGCCGTCGGCGCGCAGCTGTTCGGTCAGGCTGCGGCACTCTTCGGCCAGGTCCAGGGTGCGGTGGGTGGCCTGTTCGGTCATCGCCACCACGTGGTCCAGGCGCGCGCAGGCATCGTCCAGCTCGCCGGCTTCATCGGGCACGGTCGGCAGTTCGCCCAGCGCCTGGCCCAGCTCGCGGGCCAGCCGCGAAAGGCCGCTCATCATCGGCTGGGTGCGCAGCGCGACCAGGCCGTCGATGCGCTGGCGCCATGCCGCCTCGTCGCCGGATTCCAGTGCATCCAGGGCTTCCTGCAGGCGCAGGGCGAGGGCGCTCTTGTCGACCGTGGTATCCATCAAGCGCTGGCCGCCAGGCGTTCGAAGATCTTGCCGAGCTTCTCTTCCAGCGTCTGTGCGGTGAACGGCTTGATGATGTAACCGTTCACGCCGTTCTGCGCCGCTTCGATGATCTGCTCGCGCTTGGCTTCGGCAGTCACCATCAGCACCGGCAGGGTCTTCAGCTTGGCATCGGCACGGATGGCCTTGAGCAGTTCGATGCCGGTCATCACCGGCATGTTCCAGTCGGTGACCACGAAGTCGAACGGCTGGCTCTGCAGCAGCGACAGCGCGGCATGCCCGTCCTCGGCTTCGGCGGTATTGGTGAAGCCCAGATCGCCCAGCAGGTTCTTGACGATACGACGCATGGTCGAGAAGTCGTCGACGATCAGGATGCGCATGTTCTTGTTCAAAGCAGAGTTCCTTTGTTGATCAGCTCTCGAGGCCGGCGTCGGCCGCCTCGAAAATCTTCAGTCGGCCACGCAGGCGCAGGACCGCCTGGCCGTGGATCTGGCAGACCCGCGACTCGCTCACGCCGAGCACTGCGCCGATCTCTTTCAGGTTCAGTTCCTGCTCGTAGTAGAGCGACAGCACCAGCTGTTCGCGCTCGGGCAGGTGGCCGATGGCATTGCCCAGCTCGCGGCCGAATTCACCGCGCTCCAGCACCTGCTGCGGGGTCGGGCCGCCCTGGGCGACGGTGTCCAGCTCGCCCTGGTCTTCAATGCGCGACTCCAGGCTCAGTACCTGGCCGCGCGAGGCGTCCTCCATCAGGCGCAGGTACTCGGGCAGCGGCATCTCCATCGCGGCGGCCACTTCGGTGGCACTGGCGGCGCGGCCGGTGCTCTGCTCCAGGCGGCGGATGGTGGCTGCAGCGTCACGTGCACGGCGGTGCACCGAACGCGGTACCCAGTCGCCACGACGGATCTCATCGATCATCGAACCGCGGATGCGGATCGAGGCGTAGGTCTCGAACGAGGCACCCTGGTCGGCGTCGTAGCTGCGCGAGGCTTCGATCAGGCCCATCATGCCGGCCTGGATCAGGTCGTCCACCTCAACGCTGGCCGGCAGGCGTGCGGCCAGATGGTGGGCGATGCGCCGCACCAGGTCCGAGTGCTGGGCGATGACCTCGTTGGCCGCCGTGCGCTGGACCTCTCTGTACTGGGCGGCGCCTTTCATGCTGCCACCCCGCGCTGCTTGATGATGCGTTCGAGGAAGAACTCGACGCCACCGCGCGGCTCGGTCGGTGCCTGCCAGCGGGCGGTGCGGCGGGCGATCTCGGTGATCGCCAGTGCCGACGGGCTGGACGGATAGGCCTTCACCACCGGCTGCTGGCGCTGCACCGACAGGCGCAGCCAGTCGTCCTGCGGCACGCAGCCGAGGTAGTTCAGCGAGACATCGGCGAGGAATTTCTCGCAGACGCGGGTCAGCTTCTCGTACAGCACGCGGCCTTCGTTGGGGTCGCGCACCATGTTGGCCACCACCTGGATGCGGTCCACGCCACGTTCGCGTGACAGCACCTTGATCAGCGCATAGGCGTCGGTGATCGAGGCCGGTTCATCACAGACCACCACCACGGTGTCCTGCGCGGCCTGGCAGAAGGTCAGCACGCCATCGGTGATGCCGGCGGCGGTGTCCACCACCATGATGTCCAGCTCGCGCTCCAGTTCGGAGAACACGTTGACCAGGCCGACATGCTCGGCCGGGGCCAGCTCGGCCATGTGCCGGCGGCCCGACGCAGCCGGTACCACCAGCACGCCGTTCGGGCCTTCGATGATCACGTCATCCAGGCTGCAGCGGCCAGCGACCAGGTCGGCCAGGGTGTTGGTGGGGCTCAGGCCCAGGATCACGTCGATGTTGGCCAGGCCCAGGTCGGCGTCCAGCAACAGGGTGCGTTTGCCCATTCCCGCAAGCGCCACGGCCAGGTTGGCCGATACGTTGGTCTTGCCGACGCCGCCCTTGCCGCCGGTCACGGCAATCGTGCGCACAGGGCCGAGCGGCTCGCTGCGGGTCGCCGTCAGCGGGAAGGTGGTGGTCAGCTTGGCGTACTCACGCGACGGCATGGTTCAACTCCGGGTTGCAGGGCATATCGGCCGCGCGGCGCAAATCTTCAAGGCGAAGTACAAGATTGGCTGCACTGGCCCGGTGCAGGTCGTCCGGGACGTCCTGGCCATCGGTCACCCAGGTGATCGGCAGCTTGTGGTCCACCGCCACCGACAGGGCGTTGCCGAAGCGGCCGGTCTCGTCCAGCTTGCTCAGCACCAGGCCCTGCAGGTTGGCCGCGCCGAAGCGGCGGACCACCTCGTCCATGTCGCCGAAGCTGGTGTTGGCCGGCAGTACCAGCAGGGTGCGGACCTGGCGGGCAGCGCGCAGCCACTGCAGCTGGGCGGCCAGCGCACGGTCGCGCGGGCCCAGGCCGGCGGTGTCGATCAGCACCAGCTTGTAGTCCTTCAGGCGTTCCAGCAGCTGGTCCAGGTCGGTGCCGCTGTTGGCCTCGTGCACGGCGATGCCGAGCTGGCGGCCGTAGCCGTACAGCTGTTCGCGGGCGCCGATGCGCATCGTATCGGTGGTGACCAGGGCGACGTCGCGGGCGGCATGGGCTTCGGCGAAGCGCGAGGCCAGCTTGGCGATGGTGGTGGTCTTGCCGGCGCCGGTCGGGCCGACCAGGGCGATCACACCGCCTTCCTCCATCGGATCGACCGGGGCGATCGGCAGCTTGCGCGAGATCAGCCCCAGCATCAGGCCGCGGCCGCGATGCGCTTCGGTTTCCAGCGGGATCTGCATGGCCACGTCGCGGGCGATGCCGGCATCGAAGCCGTACTCGTCCATCAGGTCCAGCGCGGTGGCACGCACCGGGCTGCCGCGCAGGCGCTCGTCGGTGAAGCGGTTCATCTCGCGCTCGATCACCTGGCGCATGCCGGCCACTTCCTGGCGCAGGTGGCGGATCTCGGCGTCATCGGCGATCAGGGTCAGCGCAGGTGCTGGCGCCAGCGTCGGCATCGGTGCCGGTGCAGCCTCGGTCGGCTGCACGGCAACCGGCGCGTGTGAGGCTTGGTCTTCGGGTGCCGTGGCGGCCTCGAGGGCAGCCGGCAACGGCGGCGGCGTCACTGCCGGCATCTGCGCGCTGTCTTCCAGCGGCGGGTCGATCTGGAAGCGGGCGCGGTTCACCGGCGCGGCTGCCGCAGGCGAGGGCGAGGGCGCCACGATGGCGTCGGCGAACGGGGCGAAGATCTGTTCCGGCAGCGTCGATTCATTGACGGCGGCGCGCGCCAGAGTGGCGGCAAAGCCGGTGCTGCCACGCGTCGGCACGATCTCGTCGGCGCTGTCCAGGGTGCGGCCGGTAGCGCCGACGGCGGCGCGGGCGAGGGCGGCGACGGCCGAGGTGGTGGCGGCCACCGGCTCCGGTGCCGGGGTGCCGCTGCGACGGCGGGTGACTGCGGCGATCACTGCGTCGGCGGCGCTGCGCGGCTTCGGCGCGGGCGGCGGTGCAACGTCGCGGCGCGACGCTTCCAGGGCGCGCTGCACGGCGCTCTCATCGTAGTTGGCGGCGGCCACGATCTCGATGCCTTCCTCGATCCGGCGGTTGGACAGGATCACGGCATCAGGACCATGTTCCTTGCGCACCAGGTTCATGGCCGAGCGCATGTCGGCGGCGACGAATCGTTTGATTTTCATGCTGTGGTCACGGGACGAAGTCGGCGGAGTGGCGGTCGGAGAACGCGGATGGTCGGTGGTCTGCACGGTTCGGGTTCCCCTTGGAATCTGTCTGTTGCGGGTGTTTGAAAGTGGTGTCTGTTTTCTGGCGCGTTGCAGGGCGGCGTCAGCTGATCGTTCCGACCAGCTTCAGGCGCTTGTCCTCCGGCACCTCGCTGTAGGCCAGGACCGACAGCGACGGAACGCTGTGGCGGACCAGGCGGGCCAGCGCGGCACGCACCGGGCCAGGTACCAGCACCACCGCGGGCTCGTTGCGGGCTTCCTGCTTGCTGACACATTCGGCCAGGCTCTGGTGCAGTCGCTCAGCGAGTCCGGGTTCCAGCGCGGCGCCGTTGCCCTGCGTGGACTCCTGCAAGACACGTTCCAATTGCGGGTTGAGGGTGAACACCGGCAGCTCCGCCGACATTCCGGCGATCTCCTGCACGATGAAGCGGCCCAGTGCGGTGCGCACGGCGGCGGTCAGCGTGGCCGGGTCCTGGCTGTGCGGGGCGTGTTCGACCAGTGCTTCGGCGATCTTGCGCAGCTGGCGGATCGGAATGCGCTCGACCAGCAGGTTCTGCAGCACGCGCACCACCGCCGACAGCGGCAGCGCCTTCGGCGTCAGATCTTCGACGAGCTTGGGCGCGCTCTTGGCCAGGTTGGCCAGCAGGTGCTGCACTTCCTCGTGGCCGAGCAGTTCCGGTGCGTGCTCGCGGATCAGGTGCGAAAGGTGGGTGGCCACCACCGTGGCCGGGTCGACCACGGTATAGCCCAGGGTTTCGGCCTGGGCGCGCTGGTGTGGCTGGATCCAGGTCGCGTCCAGTCCGAAGGCCGGGTCCTTGCCGGCGATGCCTTCCAGCGGACCGAGGGCACTGCCCGGGTCCAGCGCCAGTTCGCGGTCGGGATGGATCTCGGCAGTGGCCACCGGCACGCCATGCACCAGTACCCGGTAGCCGTTGGCCGGCAGTTCCAGGTTGTCGCGGATGTGGACCGAGGGAATCAGGAAGCCGACGTCCTGGGTCAGCTTGCGGCGCACGCCCTTGATGCGCGGCATCAGCTCGCCGCCCTGGTTGCTGTCCACCAGCGAAATCAATCGATAGCCCACTTCCAGGCCCAGCGGATCGACCGGGCGCAGCTCGTCCCAGCTCAGTTCCGCGGTGGGTGCGGGGCCAGCGGGGCGGCCCAGCGCGTTCAGTGCGTTGGCGTCGCCTGCAGCGGTGTCGGCCTGCGCCGGCACCAGGCCCTTGCGGTACACCTTCCAGGCGATGAAGCCGAGGATGGCCGCCAGCGTCAGGAAAGCGACGTTGGGCATGCCCGGCACCAGGCCGACCACGCCGAGGATGCCGGCGGTGATGGCCAGCGCACGGTACTGGCCAAACACCTGGCCGGTCATCGCCTGCGCCATGTCCTGCGAGCGCGAGGCACGGGTAACCAGCATCGCCACCGCGCTGGAGACCAGCAGCGCCGGCAGCTGCGCCACCAGGCCGTCACCGATCGACAGCAGGGTGTAGGTGGCGGCGGCATCGCCGAAGGGCATGCCATGCTGCAGCACGCCCACGGCCAGGCCGCCCAGCATGTTGATGAACAGGATCAGGATGCCGGCGATCGCATCGCCGCGGATGAACTTGCTGGCACCGTCCATCGCACCGTAGAAGTCGGCTTCCTCGCGTACTTCCTCGCGGCGCAGCTTGGCTTCCTCGCGCGTCAGCAAACCGGCGTTGAGGTCGGCGTCGATCGCCATCTGCTTGCCGGGCATGGCGTCGAGGATGAAGCGCGCGGTCACTTCCGAGACGCGGCCGGCGCCCTTGGTGATGACCACGAAATTGATGATGGTCAGGATCGCGAACACCACGATGCCGACAGCGTAGTTGCCGCCGATCACGAACTCACCGAATGCGGCGATCACCTTGCCGGCCGCTTCGTGGCCGTTCTGGCCGTTGAGCAGGATCACACGGGTGGAGGCCACGTTCAGCGCCAGCCGCAGCATGGTGGTGATCAGCAGCACGATCGGGAAGATGGTGAAGTCCAGCGGGCGCTTCACGTAGACCACCGCCAGCAGCACCATCAGCGAGATGGCGATGTTGAAGGTGAACAGCGCATCGAGCACCGGCGCGGCCAGCGGCACCACGACCATGGCCAGCAGGGCCAGCACGATCAGCGGCGCGCCAAGGCCCTGGCGGATCATTTCAAGCGCGCGGCGGGTACTGAAGCTGGATGCCTGGGCGCTCATGGACGGCCCCCGTTGCCGAACTCATCAACCTGGATGTGCGGCGTGGACGGCATCGGGCCGGTCCGCCAGCTGCGCAGCTGGTAGACGTAAGAGAGGACCTGGGCGACGGCTGAATACAGTCTCACGGGGATTTCCTTGCCGAGTTGGCCTTCCCGATACAAGGCGCGTGCCAAAGGCGGGGCAGAGACGATGGCGACCTTGTTGCCGTCGGCCACTTCACGGATGCGCAGGGCGGTTTCGTCCACGCCCAGGGCGACCACGGTGGGTGCGTTCATGGCCCCGCCTTCGTATTTCAGGGCCACCGCGTAGTGGGTGGGGTTGACCACCACCACGTCGGCAGTGGGGACCGCCTCCATCATCCGGCGGTTGGCCATCTGCTGCTGCAGCTGGCGGATGCGGCCCTTCACTTCCGGGCTGCCTTCGCTTTCCTTCATTTCCCGGCGCAGCTCCTCGCGGGTCATCTTCAGCTTGCGCATCCAGTTCCAGCGCTGGTACGGCGCGTCGATGGCGGCCAGCACCAGCATCGCCCCGGCGGTGGCCAGCAGCAGCCGCAGGGTGAAGCCCAGGCCGTCGCCGATGGCCGTTTCCAGCGGCTGGTGGATCAGCCCGCGCAGGGTGTTGAAGCTGGTCCAGACCACCATGCCGGCGGCGACGCCGACGAAGGCTACCCGCAGCAGCGACTTGATGAACTCGGCGATGGCTTCGGGGCCGTACAGGCGCTTGAGCCCGCTCATCGGGTTCATGCGGTTGATGTCGGGCATCATCGCCTTGGCCGACCAGCGCAGGCCGCCCATCACCACCGGCGCCAGGAAACTGGCCAGCAGGCAGACCAGCACCAGCGGGGCGATCACCCACATCAGCTGCAGCAGCAGGTCGCCGAAGTGGCCGAACAGCGCCTTCGGGTGCTGGCGCAGGCTCTGTTCGGGGCTGAGCGCATGGCGCATCCAGGCGCTGGCGCCGCTGGCCATCGAGCCGCTCATGGCCATCACCGCGATCACCCCGGCGCCGAACACGGCGGCCGTGCCCAGTTCACGCGAGCGCGGCAGGTTGCCCTGTTCGCGGGCGTCGCGCAGGCGTTTTTCTGTCGGTTGTTCGGTTTTTTCGCCGGCGGATTCGTTCTCGGACATCACAGGCACTGCAGCAGGGGATGCCGGGGTGCGTGCAAGAATCGTTCCGTTACGGGTGCATGTGCCAACTGAAGTGGGCGCCTGCCGGAGCAGGTGCCGGTAGCGCCGGGCCATGCCCGGCGAGCGGGCAGCCTGGATCATTGCATCAGCCGGGCATGGCCCGGCGCTACACCGGGGGCCGGTCCTGCGGGCCCTGCGCCAGTTCCACCCGTGGCCGCGGCAGGTCGTGCAGCTGCATGAAGCGGGCCGCGTCCACTGGCCGGCCCAGCAGGAAGCCCTGCAGGTAGTCGCAGCCGAGGCGCTCCAGGTAGGCGCGCTGCGCGGCGGTCTCCACGCCCTCGGCCACGATGTCCATGTCCAGCGCATGGCCCAGCGCAACGATGGCCGACACGATCACCACGTCTTCGGCGCTGTGTTCCAGGTCGCGCACGAATGCGTGGTCGATCTTGATTTCGGTGGCCGGCAGGCGCTTGAGGTACAGCAGGCTGGAGTAGCCGGTGCCGAAATCATCGATCGAGATGCCCACGCCCAGGGCGGAGAAACTCTGCAGCAGGCGCAGGCTGGTATCGGTATCGCGCATCACCGTACTTTCGGTGATCTCCAGCACCAGGTTGCGCGGGGCGATCGCGTAGCGCTCGATCACCTCGCGCACGTCCTGCAGCAGGTGCGGCGAACTGAACTGCACCGGTGACAGGTTCACCGACATCGTCCAGCTTTCATGGCCGGCATCGTGCCAGTGGCGCAGCTGCTGGCAGGCCTGGTCCAGCGCCCAGCGGCCGATCTCGTTGATCGCGCCACTGCGCTCGGCCAGGCGGATGAAGCGGTCCGGCGGAATCAGGCCCTGTTCCGGATGACGCCAGCGGATGAGCGCTTCGGCGCCAGCCACCTTCTGCGTAGCCACGCGGATCTTCGGCTGGTAATGCAGGAACAGCTGCTCGCTGCCGATCGCGCGGCGCAGGTCGGCCAGCAGGCGGAACTGCTGCTCGGCGCTGTCGTTCATCCAGTCGGCGAACAGCACGAACGCATTGCGGCCCGACTCCTTGGCCTGGTACATCGCGGCATCGGCGAAGGCCATCAGCTGGCGTTCGCTGGCGGCATGGTCGGGGCAGATCGCGATGCCGATGCTGGCGCTCACCTGCAGCTCGTGGTCCGGCAGCAGCGGGCCGCTGCCCACCGCCTGCAGGATGCGCCGGGCCAGGGTCGGCAGGTCCTCGTCCTGTTCGATGCGCACCACCAGCACGAATTCGTCGCCGCCCAGCCGTGCCAGCATGTCGTGCGGCCGCAGCAGCTGGCGGGTGCGTTCTGCCACGGCCACCAGCAGCGCATCGCCGGCCTGGTGGCCATAGGCATCGTTGACCTGCTTGAAGCCATCCAGATCCATGAACATCACCGCGAAGCGGCTGCCGCCCTGTTCGGCCTCGGCCAGGGCCTGCAGGATGCGCCGCTGCAGCAGCAGCCGGTTCGGCAGGCGGGTGAGCGGGTCGTGCAGCGCGGCCTGGGTCAGTTCCTGCTGGGCGTCGGTCAAGGAGGTGCTGAGCAGCGAATTGCGCAGGCGCAACAGCTGCGCCTCCACCCGCTGGTCCAGCCAGGACACCACCAGCACCACCGCCAGGATCGCCACGGTCAGCACCACCACCAGCATCGCCAGCCAGTTGTTCTGCAGGCCATCGCCCACCGCTGCGCCGCAGACGCTGCCTTCCGGGAAGCGGGCGGCGGCCATGCCGGTGTAGTGCATGCCGACGATGGCCAGGCCGAGCAGGCCGGCGGCGGCCAGGCGGTCGCCGATGCGGGTGTGCTGTGCGCGCAGGCGGAAGGCCACGTACAAGGCAGTCCACGACGCGGCCACGGCGACCAGCAGCGACAGCAGCAGCCACACCGGCTGGTAGTCGATGCCCGGTTGCATGCGCATCGCGGCCATGCCCACGTAGTGCATGCTGGCGATGCCGCTGCCCATCAGCAGCGCACCGCCGGCCAGGCGGGGATGGGGCAGGGTGCGCAGCGATACCAGCCAGAGCGCGAACACCGACGAGCCGATCGCCAGTGCCAGCGACAGCAGGGTGATGGGCAGGTCGTAGCCCAGTGGAATGGGCAGGTCGAAGGCGAGCATGCCGATGAAGTGCATCGACCAGATGCCCAGCCCCATCGCAAAGCCGCCGCCCAGGCGCCACCACCAGGTCGCGCCCTTGCCGGGCGCGGTGACGGTGCGCCCGGCCATCGCCAGTGCGGTGTAGGACGCCATCACTGCAACCAGCAATGAGGTCGCCACCAGCCACGGGTTGTACGTGCCTACCAGCATTCGTCAGTCTCCCGGACCTGCCTGTCAACGGAAAAACTACGGTGGGGCATGCGCAAGGCGGGCGACCAGAGCCGCCGGTTGCAGCGTCCCCCCGGTCGCTGCGCATTCACTCTAACGCGGGCACCGGGGGGGACGGCAAGCAGCAGAACGTGACGACCACGTCAGCGGGTCACCGCACCGGCCGCCTGGAAGGCAGCATCGAACAGGCGCTGCACCGGCGGCCCCATTTCACCGACCAGCAGGGTCAGCAGGAACAGGCCCAGCAGCAGCGAGACCGGCAGGCCCAGCTGGATCGGATTCAACGCCGGTGCGGCGCGGGCCAGCACGCCGAAGGCCAGGTTGACCGCCAGCATCGCCACGGTCAGCGGGATGGCCAGGGTCAACGCACCGCGCAGCACGGTCAGCAGGAAGGTCGGGGCGATGCTGAAGAACGCGTGCGGGTCGGGCAGGGGCGCGCCGATGGGCAGGGCGCGGTAGCTGTCCACCACCAGCGAGATCAGCGCCAGGTGGCCGTTGGCGGTGAAGAACAGCAGGCCGAACAGCAGATAGAACCACTGGCCGATGACACCGGAGGTGCCGCCGCGCAGCGGGTCGCTCATCTGCGCAAACGCCAGGCCGGTGCCCTGGGCGACCAGTTCGCCGGCCATGGCGCCAGCCTCGAACACCAGCCGCAGCATGAAACCGATGGCCACGCCGATCGCCAGCTCGCGGGCGATGGTCAGCACGGTAGCGGCGTCGAAACCGGTCCAGTCCGGTACCGGCGGCAGCAGCGGCGCCAACGCAATGGCCAGCGTGCCGGCCAGCATCACCCGCACCCGGCCGGGCACCGCGCGGGTACCGATCATCGGCATTGCCATGGCCACTGCGCCGATGCGCAGCATGGTCCACAGCACGGTGCCGATCATGCCGAAGGCATTCAGGCCGTCGGCAGCCATCTGGGTGGCGGCGTCCATCTGCGTGCGCGTCCGTCTAGCCGATCAGGTGCGGGATGCGCTGGAACAGCAGCGTGGTGAATTCGACCAGATGGCCGATCAGCAGGCTGCCCAGTGCAAACAACACCGCTGTGAGGGCCGCAGCCTTGGCAACGAAGGCGATGGTCGGCTCGTTGAGCTGGGTCGCCGCCTGCACCACGCCCACCACCACGCCGACCACCAGTACGGTCAGCAGCAGCGGGCCGGCCACCCAGAGCACGGTAATCAGGCCACCACGCAGTTCGGTCAAGGCAAGTTCGGGAGACATCATGGTTCCATCGGTAGCGCCGGGCCATGCCCGGCGGTGGTCAATGCGGCAGCCGGCACTGCCCGGCGTCGCCTCTGTAGAGCCGAGCCATGCTCGGCTGACCTTCGGATCAGGCCGGATTGAAGCTGGCCGCCAGCGTGCCGACGGTCAGCACCCAACCATCGACCAGCACGAACAGCAGGATCTTGAACGGCGCAGAGACCAGCATCGGCGACAGCATCATCATGCCCATCGACATCAGCACGCTGGCCACGACCAGGTCGATGATCACGAACGGGATGAAGATCAGGAAGCCGATCTCGAAGGCGGTCTTCAGTTCGCTGGTGACGAACGACGCAACCAGTACCGGGAACGGAATCGCATCAGGGCTGGCGTAGGTGCCGTGACCGGCGATGCCGGCGAAGGTCATCAGGTCGGTCTCGCGGATCTGCGCCAGCATGAAGGCGCGCAGCGGCGTGGTGGTCAGCGTCCAGGCAGTCTGGAAGTCGATCTCGCCATTGAGGTACGGCGCCATGCCGGTGCTCCAGGCCTTGTCCCAGGTCGGCAGCATGATCATCGCGGTGAGGAACAAGGCCAGGCCCAGCAGGACCTGGTTGGACGGCGTCTGGCCGGTGCCCAGCGCCTGCCGCAGCAGGCCCAGCACGATGATGATGCGGGTGAAGGAGGTCAGCACCAGCAGCATCGACGGGATCAGGGTGATCGCCGTCATCAACAGCAGTGTCTGCAACGGCAGGCTGACCGGCGCACCGCCGATCTTGCCGACGTTGATGTCCGGCAGCGGCGTGGTCGGCGCGCCCGGGGCGGCGAACGCCAACGCAGGCAGCAGGCACAGGGCGATCAGGCTCAGCCACGGCAGCAAGGTGGCAAGACGGGAACGGGTCACACGCATGTCAGGGGTCCTTGCGCAGCCGCTGTTGTAGCAGCTGGGCGAAATTCGGCAGGTTCTTCAGGTCGGGTACGCGTACCGGCGCAGGCGGTGACAGCGGTTCGGGCAGGGTGTGCAGGGCGTTGATGCCGCCGGCGGTGACGCCCAACAGCAGTTGCTGACCATTGACCTCGACCACCACCACGCGTTCCTTGGCGCCGACATTCAGGCTCGCCACCAGCTTCATGCCCTCGGCCGGGCGGAAGCCGCTGCCGGGCAGGCGCTTGAGCAGCCAGCCCAGGCCGATGACCAGGGCCAGCACTGCCAGCAGGGCCAGCACCGCACCGAACAGGCTCGGTGCGGCCGGCGCATGCTGGCCGATCTGCGGGGCCGTCTTGGCGACGGCCAGAGTGGTGGCGAGCAGGCTCAACGCAGTCTCCGGATCCGCTCGCTGGGGCTGACCACATCGGTCAGGCGCACGCCGAAGCGGTCGTTGATCACGACCACTTCGCCATGGGCGATCAGCGTGCCGTTGACGAACACGTCCAGCGATTCGCCGGCACCCCGTTCCAGCTCAACCACCGAACCCTGGTTGAGCTGCAGCAGGTTGCGGATCGGCAGGCGGGCGCGGCCGACTTCCAGCGACAGCGTCACCGGCACATCGAGGATCACGTCCAGGTTCAAATCCGGGCCGGTCGCTTCATCGGCCTGCAGGTTGCTGAACTGGGCCGGGGTCGGTTCGAGGGCGTCGATATCGTTCATTGCGGGTCTTCCTGGATGACGGGTACGCGCGGACGGGTGCCCGGCGGATGGGTAGCGGTGATCTTTACGGCGTTCATGCCGTTGGCGACGCCGAACTCACCGGTGAACACCGGGATGTTCTCCACGCACAGCGGCACCTGCGGGCTCAGGTCGATCGGCAGGATGTCGCCGACCTTCAGCCGGGTCAGGTCGCGCAGGGTCATGCGCTTGCTGGCCAGTACGCTGGACAGGGTCACTTCGGCCACGTTGAGCTGCTCGCGCAGGGTGCGTCCCCAGCTCTCGTCGCGGTCGTTGCGGTCGCTCTGGATGCCGGCGTCGAGCAGTTCGCGGATCGGCTCCAGCATCGAGTAGGGCAGGGTCACGTGGATGTCACCGCCACCGCCGTCGAGTTCGACATGCAGGCGGCACACCACCACGTATTCGCGCGGCGTCACGATGTTGGCGAAGTGCGGGTTGATCTCCGAGTTGATGTACTCGAATTCCACGTCCATCACCGGTGCCCACGCTTCACGCAGGTCGGCGAAGGTCTGCTTCAGCAGCAGGTGGATCACCCGCATTTCGGTGGCGGTGAACTCGCGGCCTTCGATACGCGTCGGGTAGCGCCCGTCACCACCGAAGAAGTTGTCGACGATGGCGAACACCAGGGTCGGTTCGAACACGATCAGGCCGGTACCGCGCAGTGGCTTGAAGCGGATCAGGTTCAGGTTGGTCGGCACATACAGCGAGTGCATGTAGTCGTTGAACTTGATCAGCTCGATGCCGCGCACGGACAGTTCGGCCGAACGCCGGATCAGGTTGAACAGGCCGATCCGCCACAGGCGCGCAAAGCGCTCGTGGACCATTTCCAGGGTCGGCATGCGACCGCGGATGATGCGGTCCTGGCTGGCGAAATCGTAGGAGCGTGCTTCGCCACTGGGGGCGTCCGGCTCGGTTTCGACCGCGCCACTGTCCACGCCATGCAACAGGGCATCGATCTCATCCTGGGACAGCAGGTCATTCATCGGGGAGCCCTTACTGGGTCACGAAGCTGGTGAACAGCAGGTCGTCGGCACCGTTGCTGCCGGTCTCGGCCTTCAGCACCTTCTGCACTTCGGCCAGCGAATCGGCCTGCAGCTTCTGCTTGCCGGCGATGTCGGCGATCTGCTGCGGGCTGACCTGCGAGAACAGCATCAGCAGGCGCGCGCGGATGGCCGGGGCATGGGTCTTGATCGCTTCCAGCGCGACCGGATCGCGGGTCATCAGCTGCACTTCCACCTGCAGGTAGCGCGGGCCGTCGATCGAGCCGTTGAGGTTGACCACGAATGCCGGTTCCAGCGCGAAGTACTGGGCCGGGGCCGGGGTGGTGGTCTTCTTCGGCGCCTGCGCGGCCTTGTCTTCGTGCTTGGACTGGGTGAAGAACCAGACGCCGCCACCGGCGGCACCGGCGGCCAGTACGGCGACCAGGGCGGTGATCAGGATCGGACTGCGCGGCTTGGCGGTCTTGTCCTTGTCGGCGGTCTTCTTGGTTTTGTCAGCGGCTGCGGCCACGGGGTGAAGCTCCTGAGGGTTGCTTCACCGGGATATGCAAGGGGTGTGCCGGAGCGGCCGGGGAGGACGGTGACGGAATTCCGTCGGGTGTTCATATCGGCAGCGCCGGGCCATGCCCGGCGGAATGTCGGGAATCCGCCGGGCATGGCCCGCGCTACCCGTGTACTGCCAGGTGCCGACCGTCCCGCTCTGGTGGGTGCCAACCTTGGTTGGCACGCCTGTCAGGCGTACGCGTCCAACAACCCGCGCTGGCGGATCAGCTGCGACGCCGACACCGTGGTGTCGCCCAGTGACGGTTCTCCGTCACCACCACGACCGCCGCCGCCCGCCGGGCTGCCCGGAGTGCCGTCGCCACTGTGCTGCTGGCCGACATCGGCATGGGCCAGCTGGAAGCCCTGCTCGCCCAGCAGTTCACGCAGGCGCGGCAGGCTGCTTTCCAGCGCCTGGCGTACATCCACATGCGGGCTGCTGAAGCTGGCATGGACCTTGTCACCGTTCATCTGCAGGCGCACGTCCACCGGCCCCAGGTCTTCCGGATTGAGGCGGATGTGGGCATGGCCGATCTTCTGGTCGGCCAGCCAGCCGATGCGCGCGCCGATGGCCTGGTCGAAACCATCATCGCCCAGCACCGGCTTCGGAGTCGGTTCGCCATTGAAGACGGCATTGCTGGCCAGTGCGGCCTTCAGGTCCTGCAGGGCGGCGGGCAGGGGGGGCTGCAGCGGTGCCGGAGGTGCGCGGTCGCCGATCTGCAGGCTGTCACCGTCGTCGGCACGATCCAATGCCTTGCCACTCATCACCAGCTCCGGCAGCGGCAGGCCACTGGCCTCATCATCGCCGGCAGCGGATGCCGGAGCGCTGGCGGCCGGCGCTGCCGCGCCCTGGCTCGCGTTGGTCGCCACTGCGGCGGCCGCGGGTGCCAGTGCAGCGGAGGGCAGCGCGCCACCTTCGGCATCGCTGGCCGCTGGCGGCGGCAGCACAGGCGCCGGATCGACGCCGGTGGGCACGGCCAGCATCAGGCCGGCCAATCCGAGTGGCGGCCAAGGCGCGTCGCCCGCGTTGGCCGGGGTGTCCTTGTCGTCGCTGGCTGCCGACGTCGCCGGTACGGCAGGTGTCGATGTGCTGGCGTCCGTGGCGGCTGCTTCGCCGTCGGTCGGCCGCGGCGTCGCCTTGCCCGGGTTGCCGTCGGGTGGTGTTGCAGCGTTGGCCGGTGTTGCCGGATTGCTGGCGTTTGTGGCGGTACCGGGCGTGCCGGTCGAGGCGCTGCCGCCCTGCAGCATCTGGCCGAAATCCTTGCCGGAATCGCTGCGCGAGGCGCGTGCGCTGCCGGCATTGCCACTGCCGCCGGGCGTCGGTGCGCTGGCGTTGCTGCTCAACGGGGAGGGCATCACGACCGGCCTCCCTGCTCGCCATCGTCCTGGTCTTCGGTCTGTGCCAGGCGCGCGCGGCGTGCGCCGATGTCATCCATCTCGCGCTGGTCGCGGCGGTCGGTCACCACTTTTTCCTGCGCGCGGTAGCTGGCGGCCAGCTGCTCCAGCACGGCCTTGTCACGGCTGGCCAGGATCAGGCGCGCGCGTTCGGCCTCCACTTTTTCGAGGTTGCCGTTGACGGTCTGCTGCTGCTGTTCCACCGCGCTGTCCAGCCGGTCCAGGAATGCGCGCCGGTTCAACAGCTGCGCCGGGCTGGTCGCGGCCATCTGCGCGTTGGCGTACTCCTCGGCGTAGCGCCGCAGTTCGTCCAGGCGCGACAGATGGGTGTCGAGCACGTTCTGGCGTTCGGCCAGGTCGCGGGCGACCGCGTCCTCGTGTTCCTGGGCCCGCTTCAGCAGGGGGTCGATGCGCTTGGACTGGATCATGTCAGCCTCTCGTTCTCTTGTTCCACCAGGCGCTGCAACGCCGCCTGGCTGTGCGGTAGATCTGCGGCCTTGGCCACATCCTGGCCGAGGAATTCCATGATTTCCGGCCAGCGCTCAAGGGCTTCATCGGTCGCCGCGTCGTTGCCGCGCTGATAGGCGCCGATGGCGATCAGGTCGCGGTTGGCCGAGTAGGCCGAGACCAGCCGTTTCAGCTTGCGGATGCGCAGGCGCCACGGTTCGTCGGCGATTTCCGTGACCACGCGGCTGACCGACGATTCCACATCGATGGCCGGGTACAGGCCGCTGTCGGCCACCCGGCGCGAGAGCAGGATGTGGCCGTCAAGAATCGCGCGCGCTGCATCGGCGATCGGATCCTGCGGATCGTCGCCTTCGGTCAGCACGGTGTAGAAGGCGGTGATCGAACCGCGCCCCTTGGCGCCGTTGCCTGCACGTTCCACCAGTGCCGGCAGCTTGGCGAACACCGATGGCGGATAGCCGCGCGTGGTGGGCGGCTCGCCCACCGACAGGCCGATCTCGCGCTGCGCCTGCGCGAAGCGGGTCAGCGAATCCATCAGCAGCAGGACGTTCAGGCCCTGGTCGCGGAACCACTCGGCGATGGCCGTGGCACGGTAGGCGCCATGCAGGCGGGCCAGCGGCGGCCGGTCGGCCGGGCTGGCCACTACCACCGCGCGGCGCAGGCCTTCCTCGCCCAGCGTGCTTTCAACGAAATCGCGCACTTCGCGGCCACGCTCACCGATCAGGCCGACCACGATCACGTCGGCGGCGGTGTAGCGGGTCATCATGCCCAGCAGCGTCGACTTGCCGACGCCGGAGCCGGCGAACAGGCCCACACGCTGGCCGCGGCCGATCGGCAGCAGCGCATTGATCGCGCGCACGCCCACGTCCAGCGGCTGGGTGATCGGTTCGCGCGCCAGCGGATTGATCGACACGCCGGCCATGCCGACGTGGCCTTCAGCGCGGATCGGGCCCTTGCCATCCAGCGGTACGCCATCGCTGTCGATGACACGGCCGAGCAGGCCTTCGCCCACTTCCACGCCGCCACGACGCGCCGAGGGCACCACTCGCGCATTCGGTAGCAGCCCGTGCAGTTCGGCGCTGGGCATCAGGTAGGTGCGTTCGCCGGCGAAGCCGACCACTTCGGCATCGACCCAGCCGCCGTCAACCACTTCCACCTTGCAGCTGGCGCCGAGCGGCGCTTCGCAGCCGACCGCTTCCAGGGTCAGGCCGACCGCCCGCCGCAGCACGCCTTCGCGGATCAGCCCGCGACCGTGCGCGGTGTCGACCTTCAGGCCGTCGAGGCGGTTGGCCAGGCGCAGGTTGCGGGCCACGGCCCAGTCGGCCGGCGGCGACGGCTGCGAAGCGGTATTGGTATTCATGCGATGGCTCCGGTCTGGCGGATCACGGCGTCCAGCGCGCCGCGCAGGCGGGCTTCCAGGGTGCCGTCGATGCGTACCGCTTCGGCATGCACGCGCAGGTCGCCACGGCTCAGGCTGGTATCAGGCACCAGGCGCTGCTGCGGCGACAGGGTCAGCAACGGGGCGAGGGCGTTGATGTCATCGGGGTGCAGGCGTACTTCCACCTCGCGGTTGCTGCCGCCGACGGCGTCAATCGCCTCGCCGACCAGTTGTCCCAACAGCGCCGGATCGGCCTCGTAGGCACGGCCTACCAGCGCACCGGCGATGCGTACCGCCAGTTCGCCGAGGGCGCCGACCACTTCATTTTCCAGGCGTGCCAGCGGCCGGCCGAAGTTGTCGAGGATGCCCTCGATCTGCGCGACCAAGCGGCGCACTTCGGCCTGGCCCTGGCTGAAGCCATCGGCATGGCCCTGGTCGAAACCTTCCTTCTCGGCGCTGTCCTGGATCGCCTGGATTTCCTCCAGGGTCGGCAGCTGCAGCGGCGGCTCGGGCTCATGCTCCGGGTCCGGCTCGGTGAGTTCGAAGGCCTCGTCCTGGTCCAGCACCGGTTCGGGCTGGGCCAGCAGGTCCGGGGCAAGCCAGCGCACGACGTTGCTCACAGCATCGCCTCCGCGCTGCCGCCGATGGTGACAGTGCCCTCATCGGCCATGCGCTTGACGATGGCGAGGATCTCGCGCTGCGCCACTTCCACGTCGGACAGGCGGACCGGGCCGCGCGCTTCCATGTCTTCCAGCAGGATCTCGGCTGCACGCTGGGACATGTTGCGGGTGATCTTGTCGCGCACCTTGATGTCGGCGCCGCGCAGGGCCAGACCCAGTCGTTCGCCGCTGACTTCGCGCAGCACCAGCTGCATCTCGCGGTCGTCCAGGTCCACCAGGTCGTCGAACACGAACATCAGGTCCTGGATGCGGCCACTCAGCGGGGCGTCGATGCGCGCGATCTCGCCCAGGATCGCCTGGTCCTGGCCGCTGTCCATGAAGTTGAGGATGTTGGCCGCGCACTGCACGCCGCCGATGTTGGACGACTTCAGGTTCTGGTTGCCGGCGAACTGGCGTTCCATGATCTCGTTGAGTTCGTTCAGCGCATTGGGCGGAATGCCGTCGAGGGTGGCGATGCGCAGCAGCACGTCCACGCGGGTGCGCTCGGGCAGCAGCTTCAGCGCGTCGGCAGCCTGGTCGGTTTCCAAGTGCGCCATCACGATGGCGATGATCTGCGGATGCTCGTTGCGCACCAGGTCGGCCACCGCACGCGGGTCCATCCACTTCAGTGCGTCCAGGCCGGTGGTGTTGCGGCCCAGCAGGATGCGGTCGATCAGGTTGCCGGCCTTCTCGCTGCCCAGCGCCTGCACCAGCATGTTGCGGATGTAGTCGTCCGAGCCCACGCCCAGCGAGGTCTTCGAGCCCAGTTCCTGGCTGAACTGGTCCATCACCCGTTCCACCTGTTCGCGGGTGATGTCGGACATGGTGGCCATGGCGATGCCGATCTTCTGCACCTCCTTCGGCTCCATGTGGCGCAGCACTTCGGCCGCGTCCAGTTCACCCAGCGACAGCAACAGGACGGCGGCGCGCTGCACGCCGGTCAGGGGCGCGACCTCAGTCATTGGCCACCCAGCCCTTGACCACCTGGGCCACGCGCTTGGAGTCGGTCTTCACGGCTTCACGGGCCATCCGCAATCGTTCCTCATAAGAATCCACCGGCAGGGCCAGCGCTTCCGGCCCGCCCAGGCTGACCCGGTCGGCGCCCAGCGCCGGCAGCGGGGTGCCATCGTCATCGACCAGCTGCACGTCCGCGGTGTGCGGTTCCAGCGCCAGTTCTTCGTTCTTGCGGTTCTGCCCGGTGATGCCGCGCAGTGCCGGGCGCAGCACGCCGAACAGCAACGCCATCACCACCAGCGCACCCAGCAGCATGCGGCCGGCATCGTGCACCCACGGCAGTTCCCACCAGGCCGGGCCTTCCACCGGCGTGGTGTCACGCACGAACGGGGCATTCATCACCGACACGGTGTCGCCACGCTCGGCACTGAAACCGACGGCCTGCTTGACCAGTGCCTCGACCCGGGTCAGTTCGGCCGCCGACAGCGGCTGCGGTGCAACCTTGCCGTTGGCGCCGGCGCGCGGCACGTTGTCCACCAGCACCGCCACCGACACGCGCTTGATGCGGCCGGCCGGCTGGCGGGTGTGCTGCAGGGTACGGTCCAGCTCGTAGTTGCGGGTCGCGTTCTTGCTGCTTTCGGTCGGTGCCTGCGCGGTGGCCGGTGCGGCGGCCTGGCCCGGCGGGCTGTTGCTGGTGGCACCCGGTACGCCCTGCGGGCCCGGCGTGCTGCTGGTGTTCTCGCTCATCTGCTCGCTGCGCAGCTTCTGCGGCTCGCCGTTGTACAGCTCGCGCGCTTCCTCGGTCACCGAGAAGTCCATGTCGACACTGACTTCGGGGTTGACCCGGCCGGGGCCGGTCATCGGTTCCAGCAACTCGCGGATACGCTGGTTGAACGAGGTTTCCTGGCGGCGCACCTGTTCGAACTGGGCGGCGTTGACGGCCGCTTCGCTGTTGGGGTCGCTGACACTGAGCATGCGACCGCTCTGGTCGACCACGGTCACCCGTTCCGGCGCCAGATCGGGAATGGCTGCAGCAACCATGTGCACGATCGCATCAACCTGGCTGCGTTCCAGCTGCTGGCCGCCACGCAGTTCAAGGGTAACCGAGGCACTGGCCACATCACGCTGGCGGGTGAACGCACTGGGCTTGGGAATGGCCAGGTGCACGCGCGAATCGCGCACCGGGCGCAGCGTATTGATGGTGCGCGACAGCTCGGTTTCCAGCGCGTGCTGGTAGCGCGCACTTTCCACGAACTGGCTGACACCAAAACCGGGGTCGCGCTCCATCAGCTCGAAGCCGAGCTTGCCGCTGTCGGTCAGGCCCGAGCCCGCCAGTTTCAGGCGGGCATCATGCAGGTTCTTCTCCGGCACGGTGATGCCGCCGGTGGCCGGGTCCAGCTGGAACGGAATCTGTGCGGCACGCAGCAGATCGGTCGCTTCAGCGGTGGCCTTCTGGTCCAGGCCGGTGTACAGCGGCACCATGCCCGGCTTCTGCGACCAGAAGAACACGAACAGCCCGGCCGCGACGGCCACGGCGATCATCGCCATCAGTCCGAGCCGACGGGTGATCTGCAGGCTTTGCAGCCGATCGAACCACTGGCCCGCCTTTTCGGCGTTCAGGGATTCCTTGGAGAGCGACAGGGCCATGCGGTTCTATCCTTACAGCGGCATGTTCATCACGTCCTGGTAGGCCTGGACGAGACGGTTGCGGACTTCCACGGTGGCGCGGAAGGCGATCTGGGACTGCTGCGAGGCGACCATCACCTTGGCCAGGTCGGCACCGGGTTCACCCAGTTCGAAGGCCTTGGCCAGCGCGCCGGATTTCTGTTGCGCATCGTTGACGCCGGCGATGGCGCCGCGCAGGGTTTCAGTGAAGCTGGCAGGCTGGACCTGCGGCGCATCCAGCACCGTGCCCGGCAGGGCATTGCTACGCGGCGCTTCGGCCAGCGGGTTGAGCGCGGGCTGTCCCACCTGGGTCTGGTAGGAGCGGATCTGGGAAAGGATCGAAGTGACGGAGTGGGACATCTGCAACGGTTCCAGAAACAGGGATGGGGGTGTCTGCTGGAGCTAGTGCAAGTGCCGTGCCGAAATGGCTGATCGGTTCAGTGAAGTGAGGGGGGTATTGCTTTGCGGGGTTGCACCCCGCGCCCCGCGGTAGTGCCGGCCGCTGGCCGGCAACCTCAACAGCAACAGCCGAAGCAAAAGCGGGGTTCCTGTGGGATGGCGGGGTGGGTCCGGTTGCGGGGGACGCCGTAAACCCGTCCATGGGGGCTTGGCCGCGGCATCCATGCC
>NZ_JBYTEK010000061.1:0-16211 GCF_058783335.1 Stenotrophomonas sp. FW305-C-20-S1
TGGCGCCATGGATGGCGCCATCGAGCCCCCAGGGATGGGTTTACGGCGTGTCCTGCCCACCCACACCGCCCCGCCAAATCAAAGGAAAACCCAGAGCCGGCTGTTGCTGTTGCCGTTGCTTCGGCCGTTGCCTCTGCGGGTGCCGGGCGCCGCCCGGCCGATCCCCCTCAACCCGCCGGAGGGCAGTACGCCTTGATCGCCGCCTCGGCCAGGCCCTTCTGCGCGCTGCGCTGTTCCGGGGTAAGCGCGGTATCGGCCTTGCCATCGCCATCGGTGTCCTGCATCACCGGGCCGGTGCCTTCCAGCAGCGTCACGTTGGCGCGGGCGGTGCTGCATTGTTCCGGCACCGGCGCGGCGGCAGGCTCGGGGGCCGCGTCCGTCGCCGCTGTCCTGGCTTGGGCACGCGTCTCATACTTTGCCCCGGCCGGCGGCGTTTCCGAATACTGGGTCACGCCCTTGGCATCCTTCCACTTGTAGACAGGGCCGGCCAGCGCAGTGGTACTGGCCAACAGCAGCAGGCAACCCAGGCAGGACAGGGCACGCATGGCAAACTCCGCAGAATGGGCGTAGAACGCCGATTGCAGCATTGGCGCCGACCGCTGGCAAGTCGATTAAACTGGATTCCATGGACCCGATCACACCGCCGCCGCGCTCGCGCACGATTTACCTGCTGCCCAACCTGTTCACCACGGCTGGGCTGTTCTCTGGCTTCTACGCCATCATCGCTGCGGCCAACGGGGATTTCGTCAACGCCAGCATCGCCGTGTTCGTGGCGGCGGTGATGGACGGCCTCGATGGCCGTGTCGCGCGCCTGACCGGTACCAGCAGCGAGTTCGGCGTGCAGTACGACTCGCTGGCCGATCTGGTCAGCTTCGGCATGGCACCGGCCCTGGTGATGTATCACTGGTCCCTGTCGGAACTGAAATACGACGGTGAGCTGGTCGGTCGCCTGGGCTGGGCGGTGGCGTTCCTGTACGCCGCCTGCGCGGCGCTGCGCCTGGCGCGCTTCAATACCCAGGTGGCCGTTGTCGACAAGCGCTGGTTCGTTGGCCTGGCCAGCCCGGCTGCCGCCGGCCTGATGATGTCCTTCGTCTGGGCCTTTGCCGATGGCACGCTGGGCTGGAACGGCAACGAGCTGCGCTTCGTGGCGTTGGCGGTGACCCTGGTCGCCGCACTGTTGATGGTCAGCCGCATCCGCTTCTGGAGCTTCAAGGGCGGCGCGGCCAAGCAGGGCGCACGCTCGGACCGTGTTCCGTTCCTGGTGCTGGCTCTGGTGCCAATCGCCATCGCCATCGCGGTGATCGACCTGCCCCGCGTGCTGTTCGTCGTCGGCATCCTGTACGCCCTGTCAGGCCCGGTGATGTGGGGCGTGCAGCGCCTGCGCAAGAAGCCCGAGGCGGCGTGAGCCAGGACCTGCCCGTGTTGTGGTCCCCGGCCCAGCAGGCCTGGCTGCAGGCCATGGGCTACACCGTCTATCACGACGGCCAGTTGGCCGCCGAAATGGACGCGGCACTGCAGCTGAGCGTGGCTGAAGCCGCAGCATCGGCACCCGTGCCGGTCGAGGCGACGCGCGCGGCTCCACCTTCGATGCAGCACGCACCCAGCCAGCGCGGTGCGGCGCCGGAGCCTCGGCTCGAGCGCGCGCCACCACGCACTGCCGTGCCGGTGGTGGCGCCGGACACCGTACCGGCTGCGGCCCGTCCGCTGCCCACCGGCAACGCGCGCCAGCCGCTGGTGCGCCTGCCTGACCGCCTGCAGATCGCGCTGTTGCGTGCCTCGGGCTGCAATCCCAACGACCCCGCCACCCAGGCACTGATGGACAACTGGCCGCTGGAGCAACTGCGTCGCGACCCCGCAGCCAAGCGCGCGTTGTGGCCGCAGCTGCGCGCGCTGCGCAAGGGCGGAACCGCATGAGCGCGGTCAGCCAGCCCGGACCGGTGGCGTTGCGTGCGCTGCGCGAGAGCGATCTCAACGCGGTGATGGCCATCGAAGTGCGTGGCTACCCCTATCCCTGGACCCGCGGCATTTTCCTGGATTGCCTGCGTGCCGGTTACCCCGGCCTGGCCATGGAGCGCGATGGCCTGTTGATCGGCTATGGCGTGCTCAGCCTCGCTGCCGATGAAGCACATGTGCTGAACATCTGCATCGATCCGCTGGTGCAGTCGCGTGGGCTCGGCCGACAGTTGCTGCGTGCGCTGGTCCGCCTGGCCGGTGATCGAGGCGCGCAGCGGGTGTTCCTGGAAGTGCGTCCGTCCAACACCCCGGCCCTGGCGCTGTATCACAGCGAAGGCTTCAACGAGATCGGCCGGCGTCCCCGCTACTACCCTGCTGCGCAGGGGCGCGAAGATGCGCTGGTGATGGCGATCGAGCTGGTGGACGGCGAGCTGGAGACAATGCCGCCGCTGTAATCGGCGTCGCGTGGCCGCTGCGCTCGCCGGGCATGGCCCGGCGCTACCGATGCGTTGTTTACGCCAGCCGCAGCGCCAGCACGCCAGCCACGATCAGCGCGGCCGCCACCCAGCGTGCACGCGGTACCCGCTCGCGCAGCAGGAACACCGAGATCAGCAGCGCGAACAGGATCGACGATTCGCGCAGCGCCGACACCATTGCCACCGGCACCTGGGTCATCGCCCACAGCGCCATCGCATACGAGGCGGTGGTACCGATGCCGCCGGCCACGCCCAGCGGCCAGTGCCGGCGCGCATACGCCAGCAGCTTGCCGCGCTGCCGATGCAGCGCCCACAACGGCAACGGAATGCCCGACAGCAGGAACAGCCACAACGTGTAGCTCAGCGCATTGCCGGACAGTCGCGCGCCCTGCGCATCGACCAGGGTGTAGGTGGCGATCATCGCCGCCGTCAGCAACGGCAGCCGCAGCTGGCCGCCACGTGCGCCGCGGGCCATGCACAGGATGCCGCCACTCACCAGGAGGACACCGAGCCAGGCCGACGGCGGCAGGCGTTCGCCGAGCACGGCGCCGGCCAGCGCAACGAGGATGGGCGCGCAACCACGCATCATCGGATACGCCAGGCTCATGTCGACCTGTTGGTAGCAGCGTGCGACCAACGCGTAATACGTCACCTGCAGCAGCACCGAAGCGCCCAGCCACGGCCAGCTTTCCGCGGCGGGGAAGGGTAGCCACGGCAAGACGAGCGCAGACAACAGCGCAGCGCTGCCGGTGACGAGCACCGTGCCGAGGAACTTGTCCGGCCCGCGTTTGACGATCGCGTTCCAGCTGGCGTGCAGTGCGGCGGCGGCGAGGACCAGCAGGAAGATGGAAAGCGGCATCAAGCGATGATGCCACGCGTGGCAAAAGGAAACGCCGGGCATTGCCCGGCGTCGACCTCGAGAATGTGCCAACCAGGGTTGGTGCTTTGGCAGGTGCCAACCTGGGTTGGCACATCACAGCGGTGCGGACCAAGGTCCGCACCTACCCGGGCGGCGCTACAGCTTCGCGCGCTGTTCGCGCAGGCCGGCCAGCTGGTTGTTCCAGTCGACCAGGCGCACGCGTTCCTGCTCGATCACCGCCGGCGGAACCTTGTCGGAGAACTTGGCCAGCTTGGTCTCGCTCTTCTCCTGTTCGCCTTCCACGCGTTTGATCTCCTTGTCCAGGCGCGCGCGCTCGGCATCGAGATCAACCAGGCCTTCCAGCGGCACCAGCAGCTTCAGCTCACCGACGATCGCGGCGGCGGCCGGCGGCGCACTCTGTGCGTCGGCCAGCCACTGGATGCTGTCCAGCTTCAGCAGGAACGACAGCGAAGCGCTGAAGCGCTCGATGCGCTCGCGGTCCTGGCTCTGCCCGGCATGTTCCTGGCCGGCCAGCAGGCGCAGCGGCACCAGCTTGGACGGGGCAACGTTCAGTTCGCTGCGCACGCGGCGCACCGCACTGATCACCGCCTTCAACCATTCCACGTCGGCCTCGGCCTGGGTGAAGTCGCCCTCGAATTCGGCGGCGGTCGGGTACGGCCGCAGCGACAGCGTGGTTTCGGCCAGGCCCAGGCGCGGTGCCAGCTGCTGCCACAGCTGTTCGGTGATGAACGGGGTCAACGGGTGCAGCAGGCGCAGCAGCGCTTCCAGCACGTACAGCAGGGTGTGGCGGGTGCTGTCGGCGTCGGCGGCATCGGCGCCGTTCAATGCCGGCTTGCTCAGCTCCAGGAACCAATCGCAGAACGCGTTCCAGGCGAATTCGTACAGGCACTGCGCCAACAGGTCGAAGCGATAGGCGGCGAAATGACCCTGCGCTTCGGCGGTGGTAGCGGCCAGGCGCGAGAGGATCCAGCGCTCGGCATCGGTACGCGGCGTCGGCACGCCGGTGAACGCCGCACCTTCGGTGTTCATAAGAGTGAAGCGGCTGGCGTTCCACAGCTTGTTGCAGAAATTCTTGTAGCCCTCGGCGCGGTTCATGTCGAACTTGATGTCGCGGCCATGGGTGGCCAGCGCGGCGATGGTGAAACGCAGCGCATCGGCACCATGGGCGGCGATGCCGTCCGGGAACTCCTTGCGCGTGGCCTTCTCGATCTTCTCGACCATGCGCGGCTGCATCAGCCCGCCGGTGCGCTTGGCCACCAGATCATCGATGGTGATGCCGTCGATGATGTCCAGCGGGTCGAGCACGTTGCCCTTGCTCTTGGACATCTTCTGGCCCTGGCCGTCGCGGATCAGGCCGGTGAAGTAGACGTCCTTGAACGGGATCTTCCCGGTCAGGTTGTCGGTGGCCATGATCATGCGCGCCACCCAGAAGAAGATGATGTCGAAGCCGGTGATCAGCACCGACGACGGCAGGTAGCGGTCGAAACCGCGCTCGGCCATCGCCTGCTCGTTCGGCCAGCCCAGGGTGGAGAACGGCCACAGCTGCGAGGAGAACCAGGTCTCCAGCACGTCGCTTTCCTGGCTCAGCACGACGTCGCTGCCGAGATTGTTTTTCGCCCGCACCTCGTCTTCGCTGCGGCCGACGTAGCAGCTGCCGGTGGCGGCATCGAACCATGCGGGAATGCGGTGGCCCCACCACAGCTGGCGGCTGATGCACCAATCCTGGATGTTGGTCATCCAGTGGCGGTAGGTGTTGATCCAGTTCGGCGGCACGAAGGAGATGCTGCCCGGCTTTCCATCGGTACCTTCGACCAGCTCCAGGCCACGCTTGGCCAGTTCGTCCATCTTCACGAACCACTGGTCGGTCAGGTACGGCTCGATCACCTGGCCGGTACGGTCGCCGCGCGGCACCTGCAGCTTGTGTGCCTTGGTCTCGACCAGGATGCCCAGGTCTTCCAGTTCAGCCAGCACGGCCTTGCGCGCGTCGTAACGGTCCAGCCCCTGGAAACGTTCCGGCGCGTTGTCGTTGATCGCGGCCACCGGCGTGAACAGGTTGATCATCGGCAGGCTGTGGCGCACGCCCACCTGGTAATCGTTGAAGTCATGCGCCGGGGTGACCTTGACCACGCCGGTACCGAACGCACGGTCCACGTAGTCATCAGCGATCACCGGCACGCGGCGGCCGGTCAGCGGCAGCACCACGCTCTTGCCGATCAGGTGCAGGTAACGCTCGTCTTCCGGATGCACCATCACCGCGGTGTCGCCCAGCAGGGTTTCCGGGCGGGTGGTGGCGACCACCAGGTAATCGCGGGTTTCGCGCAGGGTCTCGACGCCGTCGGCATCGCGCTCGACGTGCTCGTAGCTCAGGCCTTCATCCAACTGGTAGGCGATCGACCACAGGAAACCCTCTTCCTCGGCGCTCTCCACTTCCAGGTCCGAGATCGCCGTCTTCAGCACCGGATCCCAGTTGACCAGGCGCTGGCCACGGTAGATCAGGCCCTGTTCGTGCCAGCGCACGAAGGCTTCGATCACCGCTTCGGACGGCTGCGGGTCCATGGTGAAGGTGCTGCGCGACCAGTCGGCCGAGGTGCCCAGGCGGCGCATCTGCCGTTCGATGATGTCACCGGACTGCTGCTTCCACTCCCACACCTTGCCGATGAAGCCCTCGCGGCCCAGCGAATCGCGGGTCTCGCCGTTGCCTTCCAGCGCAAGGTTGCGGCTGACCACCATCTCGGTGGCGATGCCGGCGTGGTCGGTACCGACCTGCCACAACGTGTCGTAGCCGCGCATGCGGTGGTAGCGCACCAGCGCATCCATCAGGGTCTGCTGGAAGGCATGGCCCATGTGCAGGGTGCCGGTCACGTTCGGCGGCGGCAGCAGGATGGTGTACGGCTCGCCCTTGCCGGACGGCTTGAAATGGCCGGCCTTCTCCCAGGCCTCGTAGAGGTCGGTCTCGAAGGACTTCGGGTCGTAGCTGGAGGCGAGTTGGGTCATGCGGGGGAACCAGTCATCAAGGCGGGAAGGGAGATCAGCGCGACCCGAGGGTGCGCCGGATCTTCTGGTCGGTGTGGTACTGGCTGACCGAATAGGCAGCCCAGATCGCGGCGGGCAGCCAGCCGATCAGGGTGATCTGCAGGATCAGGCAGACGATGCCGGCAAACGGCCGGCCGATGGTGAAAAAGGACAGCCAGGGAAGAATCAGGGCGATCAGCAGGCGCATCAAGGGGTCCTCGCAGGGCTTACATGTCGTGCTTGTTCAGGTCGTAGCCGGCGGTCTTGTACTGGCGCCAGCGCTCGCGCAGTGGTTCGCGCGCTTCCGGATCGGCCGGGACCACTTCCAGCACGCGCTCGCACTGGCCCAGCCAGGGTTCGTCGCGCAGGTTGATCACCAGCGGCCGCACGGGCGCCTCGCCGCCGGGCGGGGCGATCAGCACCAGGGCTTCTTCCTCGTCCACGTCCTCACCCACGATCTGGTGCGGAATGTAGGCATCGTCGTCGAACGACCAGAGAAGTTCGTCAAGTTCTTCGGCCTGGGCCTGGTCGCGGGCGAGGACCAGGGTGAACAACCCGGCGTCGTTGGCCTTGCGCGCCAGCTCGCAGACCAGGCGCAACGGCTCGGTCAGGAAACGGGGCTTGGCGATCAGGTAGAAGTCGGCGCGGGGCATGGCGGCATCCAGGTGAGGCAGGTGCCGGTCCATGCCGGGTGGCGGCTGGACCGGCGAGGCCCCGGCCGGCGGTTGCCGGCCAGGGTCAGGTACAGCGTCAGGCGCGGGCGACCTGGTCCAGCAACCACTGGCTCAGCAGGCCGACCGGACGGCCGGTGGCCATGCCACGCTTGCCTTCATCGCTGGCCACGCCGGCGATGTCCAGATGGGCCCAGCGCTGGCCTTCGGCGAAGCGCGACAGGAAGCAGCCGGCGGTGATGGCACCGGCCCAGCGGCCGCCGATGTTGTAGACGTCGGCGAAGCTGGAATCCAGCATCGGCTGGTACTCGTCCCACAGCGGCAGGCGCCAGGCGCGGTCGAAGACCTGCTCGCCAGCAGCCAGCAGCTCGTTGGCCAGGTCGTCGTGCTTGCTCATCAGGCCTGCGGTCTGGTGGCCGAGGGCGACCATGCAGGCACCGGTCAGGGTGGCCACATCGACCAGCGCCTGCGGTTCGAAGCGCTGCGCGTAGGTCAGTGCGTCGCACAGGATCAGGCGGCCTTCGGCGTCGGTGTTGCCCACTTCGATGGTCTTGCCCGACATCGAGGTGATGACGTCGGACGGACGGTAGGCATTGCCGTCGATGGCGTTTTCCACCGCCGGGACCACCACCACAAGATTCAACGGCAGCTTGGCCTTGACCGCAGCGACGAAGGTGCCGATGACGTTGGCGCCACCGCACATGTCGTACTTCATCTCTTCGATGCCGCCCTGGGTCTTCAGGTTGACGCCACCGGTATCGAAGGTGATGCCCTTGCCGACCAGCACGTAGGGCTTGGCGTCGCCGCCATTGCTCCACTTCAGCACGACCAGGCGCGGGCGGTTGGCCGAGCCACGGGCCACGGCCAGCAGCGAGCCCATGCCCAGCGCTTCCATCTGGGTCTCGTCGAGGATCTCGGCTTCGGCACCGTCATGCTCGCCGGCGAATTTCACGCCCACTTCAGCCAGATAGGCCGGGGTGCAGTAGTTCGGCGGCAGGTTGCCCAGCTCGCGGGCGAACTCGACACCGGCGGCGATGGCCTGGCCCTGGGCCAGGGCCTGCGCGTCATCACCGGCGATGGCCAGCTGGGCCAGGCCGGCATCGTCGGCCTTCTTCTTGCCCAGGGTGGCGGTGTAGCGGTAGGCAGCGTGGTCGGCGGCGATCACCGCCTGGCGGATCGCCCAGGCCGCGTCGCGGTCCTTCACTGCCACTTCGGACAGGGTGAACAGTGCGCTGCGGGCAGCGCCGGCCTTCAGCGCGCGCACGGCATCGCCGACCGCCTTCAGGTACTGCGGCACGCCGAAGCGGGCGGCATCGCCGAGGCCGACCACCAGCACGCGCGGGGCGGTGACGCCCGGCAGGTCGTGCAGCAGGGCGGTGGCGCCGGTCTTGCCGGACAGGTCGCCGCGCTGGGCCAGGGCGGCCAGGCGGCCACCGCTTGCAGCATCCAGTGCCTGCGCGGACGCAGTCAGGGTATGGTCGGCATAGGCGCCGACGACGATGCAGTCAACGGCGGCCGAAGCCGCAGCGAGGTGGTTCAGGGTGAATTCGAGAGCCATTGAGCAGATTCCATTGGCAAGTCCGTACAATCGCGGACCGTTTACGCCCAGACGCTAGACTGGGCGGCACCGCGAACGAACCTGAGAGTTTAAACCACCGCCCCATGTTGAAGCTCGACCGCTATCTATTGGGCGATTTCGTCCAGAGTTTCCTGGCTACCCTGATCGTCCTGCTGGTGGTCAGCGTGGGCGGCGTGCTGGTGGACATCCTCGGCAACATCGCCGACGGGCGGCTGCCGGCCAAGCTGCTGTTCTCGCAGCTGGGCCTGCAGTTCATCGTCTACATGCCGCTGATCCTGCCGCTGGCACTGATGCTGGGCCTGCTGCTGGCCATCGCCCGCCTCTACCGCGACTCGGAAATGGCGGTCATCACCGCCATCGGTGTCGGCCCCCGGCGCCTGCTCAAGCCCCTGCTGATGCTGGTGCTGCCGGTGATCGCGGTGGTCGGTGCCTGTTCGCTGTGGCTCGGCCCCTGGGCCGGGCGCACCGCCGAACAGATGGTCCAGGACGCCAACCGCAGCGTGCTGATGGCCGGCCTGGAGCCGGGCCGTTTCACCCCGCTGCCCAATGGCGGGGTGGTCTATGTCGCCTCGATCTCGCCCGATGGCAGCCAGCTGGGCCGGGTGTTCCTGCAGCGGCAGAAGGAGGATCGCCTTGAAGTGGTGTCCGCCGCCAGCGGCCGCATGTACTTCGAAGGCGCCCGCCAGCGTTTCCTCGAACTGGATGATGGCCACCAGCTGGAAGGGCCGGCGGCCGGCGCACTGGACTACCGCCTGGCGACCTTCGCCCGCAACGACGTGGCGCTGCCCGACGGCAGTGAGGCCCGCAAGAGTGATGACCCCGAACTGATGCCGACCACCGCGTTGTTCGGTGACAAGCGCCCCGAGGCCCAGGCACAGCTGCACCGCCGTCTGGCGCCGCCGCTGATCGCACTGGCCTTTGCCCTGCTGACCGTGCCGCTGGGACGCAGTTCGCCGCGCCAGCAGCGCTATGGGCGGATGATGCTGGCCCTGATGGCCTACATGGTCGGTACCAACCTGATGTTCATCGGCAGTGGCTGGATCGCCAATGGCCAGATTCCGCCGGCGCTTGGCCTGTGGTGGCTGACCCTGCCGCTGCTGGCACTGGCGATCTGGATGTACGCGCGTGACGGCCGCATGGCCCGCCCGAAGGGAGCCCGCGCATGATGCTGCGACCGATGCGTTTCGATCTGTACCTGGGCCGGGCAGTGCTGGGTACCGTGCTGCTGACCTGGGCGGTGCTGGTGGGCCTGGACGTGCTGATGGCCTTCTCCGGCGAGTTCAAGGACATCGGCAAGAACGGCTATTCGTTGGGCCATGCGGCCGCCTGGGTGCTGTACACCGTGCCGCGCCGGGCCTACACGATGTTCCCGACCGCGGCGGTGATCGGCGCGCTGATGGGCCTGGGCCAGCTGGCCGCGACCTCGGAGCTGACGGCGCTGCGCGCGCTGGGCCTGTCGCGCAAGCGCCTGAGCGTATCGGTGGCGATCGCCCTGTCGCTGCTGACCGGGCTGATGGTGATCAGCGCCGAGACCCTGGGGCCGTGGGGCCAGAACCGCGCCGATTCGCTGAAGATGAGTGCCAAGTGGGGCACCGACATGGCGGTGGCGCGTTACTCCGGCCTGTGGGCGCGCGAAGGTGACACGTTCCTCAATGCACAGAGTGGCGAAGAACAGCTGGTCGGCGACAAGGGCACCCGGCTGATTCTGCGTGACGTGCGCCTGTACAAGATCGACGAAGAGGGTCGGATCGGTACGCTGACCCATGCGGCCACCGCCGAGCATGACAAGGATGGCTGGGTGTTGACCGGCGTGCGCCGTGACACCTTCGGCGAGCGCTCGGCAACGCGCCAGGAAGCGGCCCGTGAGCCGTGGAATTCCAAGCTGGATGCCGGCGCCCTGGCCACCGGCATCGCCAAGCCGCGCAACCTCAGCGTGTCCGAGCTGAGCACCAGCATCGCCTACCGCGAGCGCAACGGGCTGGATGCACGCGATTACGAGGATGTGTACTGGAGCCGCTGGTTCTATCCGTTGAATGTGCTGGCGCTGTGCCTGGCGGCGGTGCCGTTCGCGTTCGGTTCGCTGCGCAGTGGCGGCATGGGCAAGCGCTTGTTCCTGGGCATCCTGTTCGCGCTGGCGTTCTGGCTGCTGCAGCTGTTCTTCGGCCGCATGGCCGGTGCGCTCAAGTTCGACTACCGCATTGCCTACGCGCTGCCGCCGATCGTGATGCTGGCCGTGTCCGGGTTGTTGTTCCGGCGCAAATCGGGCTGATTCCGGTAGCGCCGGGCCATGCCCGGCGAAGGTGTGCGATATCCCGCGCCCGCCGGGCATGGCCCGGCGCTGCCAGGACAGGTCAGCGCTTCGGCATCCGCAACAGCTGCGTGGCACTCGCGCGGTCGTGCCAGGTCAGCCGCTGGCGATCCACCAAGGCCCACCAGAAGCCCAATCCGCCCAGCAGCAACGACAGCGTGGCCACCGCGAAGCGCAGCCACAGCTGGCCGCGTCGCAACGGCGTGCCATCGCGTGATTCCAGCTTCAAGCGCCACGGGCGCATGCCCAGCGTCTGCCCACCGCGCCGCCAGCTGGCGGTGGCATACCACCCGGTCATGGCCCAGCACACCGCCCACAACAGCCATTGCCAGGCACTGAAAGGCGCGATGTTGTCGCGCTGCGCATGGCCGCTGAACGTATAGGCCAGGGTGAAGGCCGTGCCGGCCAGCATCCACAAGGCCAGCACCGGCAGCGCGTCATAGATCATCGCCAGCAGGCGCCACAGCAGCAGCGCGCGCGGGCGGGGCGTATCAGCGGCGACGTGGGCCGCATCGGTGGCGGGGCTCGACATGTGCCGAGCATACGCAATGCTGGCCGTGCCCGCAGTTGGCCTCGTATCCTGCGCGCATGGCCGTCACTTCCACCCCCGCCGAACGTCGTCAGCTGGTCCAGCAATTGCCCGAGCTGCGCGGCGAGGACAGCCAGCGCATCCAGCGTTTCCTCGATGCGATCTGGGCCGAGCACGGTCTGGCCCGCGCCACCCTGGACAGCTATCGCCGCGACCTTGAAGGCCTGGCGCGCTGGTGTGACGGGCGCGACGGTGGTCTGGCCGGTATTGAACGTGCCGGTCTGTTCGATTACCTGGCCTGGCGCACCCGCCACAACTGGTCACCGCGCAGCAACGCGCGGTTGCTGTCGGCGCTGCGTGCATTCTTCGCCGATGCCGTGCGGCGTGGCGAACGCAGCGAGGATCCCAGCGCACTGCTGGACCCGCCGAAGCTGCCACGGCTGCTGCCCAAGGCACTGGCAGAGAGCCAGATCGACGCGCTGCTGGCGGCACCGGATATCGACAGTCCGCTCGGCCTGCGCGACCGCGCCATGCTGGAGCTGATGTATGCCGCCGGGCTGCGGGTGAGCGAGCTGGTGCTGTTGCCCGCCACCGCGGTGAACCTGCGCCAGGGTGTGCTGCGGGTGACCGGCAAGGGCAGCAAGGAACGCCTGGTGCCGCTGGGCGAGGAGTCGCAGTACTGGCTGGAACGCTACCTGCAGCAGTCGCGACCGCAGCTGGTGGGGAAGGGCAAGGTGCAGGCGCTGGCCGACGGGCAGACGCCGCTGTTCATCGAACCGGCGCTGCATGGCTTGACCCGCCAGGCGTTCTGGCACCTGGTCAAGCGCTATGCGGCGGTGGCCGGTATTGACCCGGCGCGGATCAGTCCGCATGGCCTGCGGCACAGTTTCGCCACCCACCTGCTGAACCGTGGCGCCGACCTGCGCGCGCTGCAGATGCTGCTGGGCCACAGCTCGCTGTCCACCACGCAGATCTACACGCTGGTCGCACGCGAACACCTGCAGAAACTGCACGCCCGCCATCATCCACGCGGCTGAGCCCGCCGCTGAACCCCTGCCGGGCCTGTGCGCGGCATCGCGGACCGCTCAGGATGGCTGTGTCAGAATCCGGGGTCTTCTTTCTGCTGCGGACTGCTCCATGCTCCGATTCGCCATCGCCGCCGTGTTCGGCGCGCTCAGCCTGAGTGCCTGCGCCCAGCCCGCCCCGCCCGCCGCAAAGGCCCCCGCTGCAGCGGCAGCCAAGGCCGGCCCTGCCGCCACGGCCAATGCTCCGGCCGAGCAGGCCGTGCGCAAGGCGCTGACCGAGCTCAACCCCGGCTTCCAGGTGGACTACATCGGTGCCGCGCCCTTCCCGGGCTTCCGTGAAGTGGTGGTCTCCGGCCAGCTGCTGTACGTCTCCGACGACGGCCGCTACCTGTTCCAGTCGCAGCCCTACGACACCCGCGCCAAGAGCCCGGCCAACAGCGAAGGCCTGCTGGGCTATCGTCGCGACCTGCTGGCCAAGGCCAACCATGGCGACCGCATCGTGTTCGCCGCGCCGAACGCGAAGTACACCATCAGCGTGTTCACCGACATCGAATGCGGCTACTGCCGCAAGCTGCACCAGGACATCGCCGAGCTCAACCGCAACGGCATCACCGTCGAATACCTGGCCTTCCCGCGCATGGGGCTGGGCAGCAAGGATTACACCGACATGATCTCGGTCTGGTGCGCGGCCGATCGCCGCCAGGCGCTGACCAATGCCAAGCGTGGTGGCACGGTGGCAGCGAAGAACTGCACCAACCCGGTGGCGATGCAGTACGCCCTGGGCCAGCAGTTGGGCGTGAATGGCACGCCGGCGATCTTCGCGCCCGATGGCACCCAGCTCGGCGGCTACCTGCCGCCGGCGCAGCTGCGTGCCGCGCTGGAGAAGCTGTCGGCCAAGCGCTGATTGAAACGCCGCCGGGCATGGCCCCGCGCTACCGTGGATGGGCGGGTAGCGCCGGGCCATGCCCGGCGGATGCATCAGACAGAAAGCCGGGGACGCAGTGCGCCCCCGGCTTTTTTTTTACTTCAACCCATCACTGACCGCCTTGGTCAGCGTGCCCTGCGCATCGTCGCCGCTGAACTCCCAGACGAACGCACCGCCCAGTCCCTGGGTCTTCACGTAGCCCATCTTGCGGGTGATGTTGGCCGGGGTATCGAAGCTCCACAGTGTGCTGCCGTTGTAGATCCAGGTGGCACCGGCGGTGTTGTCGGTGTAGCTCGGCCACGCCAGGTTCTTCAGCACCTTCCAGTCTTCAATGCCAGCCTCGTAGGTACCCGGTGCCGCACCGGTGGCGCTCTGGTACAGGCCATTGTTGGCGTTGGTCACCCCGGTCCAGCCGCGCCCGTAGTAACCGATGCCCAGGTTGAGCTTGGCGGCGGGAACACCACGGCTGATGAAGGCCTCGATGGCGTCGTTGCTGTTGTACAGCTTCTGGTCGCCGGTGGACGGATCATTCGGCGAATCGAACAGCGCCGACTGGTGATTGGTCTTCGCATCCCACGCGCCGTGGAAGTCGTAGGTCATCACGTTGATGTAGTCCAGGTACGGGTGGTACGCGGCCGGATCGGTGACGCGGATCTTGTCGATGCCGGCGCCGACTGCCACCGTCAGCAGCAGGCCCGGGCGCACCGCATCGAGCTGGCGGCGGAATTCGGCCATCAGCGCGGTGAAGTTGGCGTTGTCCTCGGGCGTGCCGCAGGCGATACCGCAGGCCACCGGGTATTCCCAGTCGATGTCGATGCCATCGAACACCCCCAGCGCCGCACCGGGGCCACCGGCACCGTCGGTCACCGGCAGATTGCCCTTGATGTAGGCGTCGATGCACGAAGCGACGAAGGCCTGGCGGTTGGCCGGTTGCGCCGCGCTGGAGAAGCCGCGCGACCAGGTCCAGCCACCCAGCGAGATCAGCACCTTCATGCCCGGGTACTTGGCCTTGAGCTGCTTGAGCTGGTTCCAGTTGCCGCGCAGCGGCTGGTCCCAGGTATCGGCGCTGCCGCTCACGCTTTCGCCGGCACCGAAGGCCTTGGTGTAGTCGGCGAAGGCATCGCCACCGGCTCCGCTGTTCGGGTCCGACGCCTGGGTGATGCCTACTTCGCAGCGGTTGTTGCGCACGTTGCCGAAGGCGTAGTTGATGTGGGTCAGGCGCGCGGCCGAACCGCTGCTGTCGATGTTCTTGACCCTGTAGTTGCGGCCGTAGATGCCCCACTGGGTGAAGTAACCGATGACCCGCTTGCCGGTGGTGCCACCGTCGCCGGCCAGGGTGCTGGCGGTCACTGCCGTGCCCTGTGCCGACGCATTGCCGGCGTTGTCGCGGGCACGCACGCGGTAGCTGTAGCTGGTGGATGCAGCCAGGCCGCCATCGACATAGCTGGCGCTGGACGGCGAGCCGACCAGGCTGCCATTGCGGTACACGTCGTAGCCGGCCACGCCGCTGCCACCGGTGTTGTCGGTGGAGGGGCTCCAGCTCAGGGCGATGCTGTTGGCGGTGCGGGTGCCCACGGCCAAGCCACCGGGCACGCTGGGCGCGGTGGTATCGCCACTGGCTGCGTTGACGGTGATGGTGATGGTCGCGGTGCTGGCGGTGGCGTTGTTGTTGTCGGTGGCGACCGCGCGCAGGGTGTGGCTGCCGGCGCTGGCGTTGGCCCAGCTGGCGCTGTACGGCGCGCTGGTGTCGATGCCCAGCGAACTGCCATCGCGGAAGAACTCGACCTTGCTGACGCTGCCGTCCGCATCACTGGCGTTGGCGGTCACGTTGACCGTGCTGCCGGCGCTGAAGGTGGCGCCGTTGGCCGGCGAGGTCAGGCTGACCACCGGCGGCTGGTTGGCCCCGCCGCCGTCGCAGGCGCCGAGGTTGGTGTAGTAGGGCGCCCCGGCCGGATGGTCCGGCGGCGCATTCCAGATGTCCTGGTTCGCCCGGTAGAGGACCCCTCCTTTCTGCAGGGTGTCGCCACTGCGGTAGATCTTGGCCTGATCCCACTCGGCCACGCCGGCACAACTGGCGGCCTGGGCCAGGCCGGGCAGGGCGACCGCCCCGGCCAGGGCCAGCAACCAGGCCAGACGGCGCGGGCGACAGCGATGAAGGGAAGGGTGGGCACTGCGTACATCGGCACTCTGCACAAGCGGGTCGTACATGGTGTGTCTCCGATCGATGGTTGGCGCGCGGGCCAAGACGGCGCCGCACGTAACGCAGGGTCCGGACGTCGCCCGGGAAGGCGACGGAGGGGGCGGACGGAGGTACCTGGTGGGCCGGGGAGAGAGTCCGGCGCCAGGTGGGGACAACGTTGTCATCAATTGCGTGGTCAATCCGTGAGCGAGTGCATGGTTCGGGGATTTGGCGGAGAGCGGCGCTGGCGCGCGGTCGGCGGCCAGCGGCGGAGCCCCCTCGTGGCTGGGGTTTGGTCGTTTACAGCGGATTTCTGGGGGTGGGCCGGGCGGGTGGGCTGCGCAGGGGACGCCGTGAATACGTCCCTGTAGGCTCGGTCGCCGCATCCATGCGGCTCACGCCCCTGCGCAGCCCACCCGCCCGGCGCCCGACAGGTTCCTGTGGCGCCAGCCACGAAAGACGAACAAAAGATCAAAATCAAACGCCGATCGCTTCGCTCTTCAATGCCTGATTTCTGATGTTCCCTGGTTGCCGGCCAGCGGCCGGCATTACCGCAGAGCATCCACGCATGGCGTGGATCTACCTCAGATCGCGGAAATCTGTCGAAGGCGGGGTGGGTCCGGTTGCGGGGGCGTGAGCGCCATGGATGGCGCGACCGAGCTTACAGGGACGTA
>NZ_JBYTEK010000062.1:0-15419 GCF_058783335.1 Stenotrophomonas sp. FW305-C-20-S1
AGGCGGGGTGGGTCCGGTTGCGGGGGCGTGAGCGCCATGGATGGCGCGACCGAGCTTACAGGGACGTACTTGCAGCGGCCCCCGCAACCGGACCCACCCCGCCATCCCACGGATAGCCCGCTTCTGCTGTTGCTGTAGCTTTTGCTGTTTGCTTTTGCCGTCGATTCGGCGGGTGCAGGGCGCAGCCCTGCCGACACCCCCCTTACCGCACTGGCACGTCGTAGGCGGTACCGGGGTCCGGCTCGGGCTGCAGCGTGTAGTGCCACCACTCCTGCGCATAGTTGGCGAAACCACGCCGTGCCATCGCCTGTACCAGCTGCTGGCGGTTGGCCTTCTGCGCGTCATTCAGGTCGGGCGTCTGCGTATGCGCGCGCGGGCCGAAGAAATCGAAGTCGGTGCCCATGTCCATCGGCGTACAGCGCCCGCTGCGGCAATCCAGCAGGCCCAGATCCACGGTGGCACCACGGCTGTGGCCGGAGCGCTCGGCGATGTAGCCGTCGCTCAGCAGCTGCGGCTTGTCCAGATCCGGATACTGCAGCGCCTTGCGCGACTGTTCCTGCGGATCACTTACCCAGGCCATGAACGCCTGCACCGCGCGCACCGGGCGATAGCAATCGTAGAGACGCAAGCCAAAACCCTGCGCGCGCAGGTCGGCTTCCACAGCAGCCAACGCCTTTGCCACCGGCGCCAGCAGATAACACGCGGGCGCCTCATAGCCGGGCACACGCGCAGCGGTGAAGTTGTTGGCACCGGCGTAGCGGATGTCCATCTCGATGCGCGGCGACAGCGTGCGGATCTCCACCAGTCCCGCCGCAGTGACGTCGGTGGCGGGCGAGATGCGCGGCGGCTCAGCGGCGTGCGCCGCCGCTGCCAGGGCAATCGCCAGTACGAGTGAAATGCAGGTCCTGGAAGTCATAGCTGAAGTCGATCTCCGGATCGATGGCGCGCAGCTCCAGCGTCGGCGTGCCTGCATCGGGATTCAGCCACGCCTGTGCCGAGGGTTCCAGCGTATCCCACTGCAACAGCCAGCGCCCTTCCAACTGCTTCACTGTTGCCTGCAGCGCGGGCGATTTGTCCACGCTGAAGCGCAGGCCATTGCTGGTGGGGCATAGCGACGCGGGGCCAAGCCAGGGATCGCGGTAACGCCCCTGCCAATGCGCCAGATCGGTGGTTGCAGCCGGTCGGGCAGCCCGGGTAGAGGGTGCACGACTTCCCGTGGCGGCACGCGCGGCCTGATCGGCCTTCAGCTCGGCCAGGTAGTACCCCACAGGTTGCGCGTCATCCGGCGCGGTGAACTGTTTCAGCGTCGACTGCATCAACGCGGTGCGGGCTTCTTCGGCCTCGCCGTTGATCAGCATCACCACGCCGACCTTGCGATCCGGCAGCAGCGCCAGCGAGGAATACATGCCCGACAGCGTACCGGTGTGCGCGACCTTCCACTGCCCATCCATGTCCGACACCCGCCAGCCCAGCCCATAGCCATAGAAGTGGGCGTTGTCCCACTTGCGTTGGCGTTCGCCTAACGGCATCGGCATGTGCAGCGTCCACAGCATGCGGCGTTGCTCGGCGCTCAACCACGCCGGTGCCAGCGCCGGGTCCAGCAGCACCTGCATCCAGCGCGTCATGTCGCGCAGCGAACAGCGGATGCCACCGGCCGCCATCGACGTCAGATCGGGGCTGAGCGTTCCATCGGCACCGGCCACCACATTGCGGCCATCGCGACGCACATGCGGTTGGGCGACATTGCCGACCTGCTTCACCGACCATGCGCCCACCTGGCAACGGGTCATCCCCAGCGGTTCAAACACCCGCTCGCGCATCAGCTGGTCATACGGCTTGCCACCGGCGGCCGCAGCCACCTCACCGGCAACGACGTACATCAGGTTGTCGTAGGCGTAGCCGCTGCGGAAACTGGTGACTGGCTTCAGGTGTGCCAGCCCGGCGATGACATCGCTGCGGGTGAAGGCATTGGGCTCAGGCCACAGCATCAGGTCACCGGCACCCAGGCCGAGGCCGCTGTTGTGAATCAGCAGATCGCGCACCTGCAGGTGTTCGCCCACCCACGGGTCATGCATGCGGAACGCCGGCAGATGGCGGCGTACCGGGTCGTCCCAGCGCAGCTTGCCCTGCTCCACCAGCGTGGCCAGCAGCGCGGCGGTCATCGCCTTGCTGTTGGAGGCGATCTTGAACAGCGTGTCTTCGTCGATGCGGCCGCCGTCACCGCGCGCGCCTTCGGTGTGGCGATAGACCACCTGGCCATCCTCGACCACCGCCATCGCCAGCCCCGGCAGGTGCTCGTGCTGGCCCACGAAGGCGATGTCGGCGTCCAGGCGTGCGGTGTCCACCGCCCCTGCTGGGGCGGTGGCGGCAAGCAACGCGGCCAAGGTCAGCAGGCGATACACGGCCGGTCTCCATTGGCAGGGCCGGGCGACGCCCGGCCCTGCGCATCCTCGTCGATCAGAAGTTCCAGGTCACCACCAGCTGGGTGTAGCGCGGCGCCTGCCAGCGGGTACCGGTAGCGAAGGTGTTCTCGCGGTACTGGCCAGGCTGGGCTTCGTAACGCTGGTGCACGTTGATGGTCTTCTGGTTGTTGAAGATGTTGTACACCGACAGCCGGGCACTCAGGTCGATGCCCTCCACCGGCAGGCGCCAGGTCACGTTCGCGCCCATGGTCCAAGTCCACGGCAGGCGACCGAAGGCACCACGCGGGCTGTATTCGAACTGGCGTTTGTCATAGGGGCCGGAGCAGTTGGCCACGCACAGCCAGCCGGTGCCACCACCGCTGCCCTCACTGGAGGTGCTGCCACCTGCGATCGAATCGTTCGGCCACATGACGCCATAAGCGGTGATCGGGCCGCCGGACTGCACCTGCAACGTGGTGCCGAACGACCACTGCTTGTTCAGCGCATACGCCGCGCGCAGCTTGAACTGGTGACGGAAATCATTGAACAGCACGCCATAACGTTCATTGGTAGCCGGGTGATCCCAGAACTGGACCATGCCGGTGTCGCCGTAGTTGGTATCGGAGTTCACCGGCCCTTCGAAATTGCCCTCGCTCTTGGACCACAGGTAGGACGCGTTGAGCATCCACTTCTCGTCCCATGCGCGATCGATCTGGAATTCCAGCGCCTTGTAGGTACGCTTCGGCTTGGAATAACCGATCACCTCGCCGCTGCCGCCCTTGCGATAGCCGCTGTTGGCGGTATCGATGGTGATCCAGCCTTCGTTGGCGCAGCCGATGCTCTTGTCGCCCCAGATGGTCAGGCTCTCGCCCGGGTTCGCGATCGGCCACAACGTGCTCGGCGTCGGTCCGCACGGGGTGTAGTTGATGCGGATGTCATCCAGTGCGCGGGTCATGCGCCGGTAGGTGGCGTTGACGCCCCACGACCAGGCCTGGTTGATCATGTTCTGGAAACCGAGGATGTACTCGTCCTGGTAGACCGCTTTCAGGTCCTTGTCCACGCTCTGCCGCAGGTCGGCACCGCCGGTGTTCATGCGGGTGTCGGTCGGCCCGATCTGCTGTCCGATGACCGGCGCCATGTACGCCGAACCGGTAGGCGAGGTCTTCCGTTCCCAGCCCTCAAGCACGTAGTAGCTGTACTCGTCGGTCAGGCCGCCGGCGAAGTTGACGTTGATGTTGTTGGTCACCGGCAGGTAGTAACGACCCGCGTTGCCGAACAGCTTGGTGCTGCCATCGCCCTTCATGTCCCACGAGAAGCCCACCCGCGGCGCAATCAGATCGTCCATCTTGATGAACGCCTTGCCGGCGGCGGTGCGGTTTTCGAAGCGGTCCCAACGCACGCCAAGGTTCAGCATCAGGTTCGGAGTGATGTTCCAGATGTCTTCCAGGTAGAAGGCATTGGCTTCGGTCTCGAACTTGCCGCCGGATTGCCGGTTGCGCGCACGCAGCATCTCGGTGACACCGGCCGGCACGTAGGCATTGGCGCCGTCCCACACTTCATCCCCGGGACGCGCCACGTAGGCGGTGTAGCTCAAGGCGGTCGGCCCGGGATAGCGGGTGGTCTGGTCGGTGGTCATCAGCTCGCGGTCAACGCCGAAGCGCAGCAGGTGGTCTCCCAGCTGCCATTCGAAGTCCAGGCGCGCCACGTCGCGTGTGTCATCACGCTCGGCCACGGCGGTCCCGGTCGGATGGCAGCCGGCGCGCAGGCCCTGCAGCTTGGACAGACGGGTGCCATAGGTGCTGTCGGTGAACACCGGGCTGCAGGCCTGGTCCAGCGACGAGTTGGTGAAGGCGCGCTGGTTGTTCTGGCCGACCATCGCGCGCGCGGTGAAGTTCTGTCCGAAGTGACCGGTGTAGGTGGCTGACCAGTTCTTGCCGCCAGTCTCGGTGATCGAATCACCGCCCCAGTCGCCGAGGCGGTTGTCATCCCAGTCGTAGGCGTAGGACGCATTGGTGACATCGCCTTCATCGGAGAATGCCAGCAGCGCCAGGCTGTGGTTGTCATTGATGTTCCAGTCCAGCTTGGTGCCCCAGAACCCATTGCCGGACTTGTTCTTGAACCAGGTGCTGCCATCGGACGAGGTGTTGTGGCCGCGGTCGTTGCGGTCCTCGTACATGGCGAACAGGAACAGCTTGTCCTTGATGATCGGCCCAGAGCCCCAGACATTGGTCTTCAGGAACGAGTTGTTGTCGCGGCTGCCATAGGAATGCGGCGTACCGTCGCGATGGAAATGGTCACCGCCGCTTGAGCGCCCTGCGCTGGGCTCGGCAGTGACTTCCACGCCGCCCTTGAACTCGTTGCTGCCCGAGCGGGTGACCGCGTTGATCACGCCGCCGGTTGAACGGCCAAACTCGACCGAGTAGCCGCCGGTCTTGACCTGGAATTCATTGAAGAACGCGAACGGGGCCGTGCTGAAGCCGCGACGCGTGTACATGTCGGTAACGTTGAGGCCGTTGATGAAGACTGCGTTCTCGGCCACCGAGGAACCGGCGAAGGACAGGCCGCCGAACGAGGAGTTGCCGCCGACCACGCCCGGTGCCATCAGCGCCACGGCGGACAGATCCTGTGCCACCGGAAGCCGTGAGATTTCCTGCCGGTTGATGTTGAATGAGGTCTCGGTGGAATAGACGTCCACCCGGTTGATCACGCGGGTACCGACCACCTGCAGTGCATCGAGGTTGGTGACGCCGCCGCCACTGGCCAGGTTGACGGTCGTGGTGCCGCCGACAGCGACGCTTACCGCCACCTGTTCGCCCAGGGTCTGGCCATCGCGGCTGAGCTGCAGCCGATAGTCACCCACCGGCAGCTGGCCGAGGCGGTAGCTGCCGTCGGCACCGACGGTGACCGTCCGGGTCAGGCCGGTGCCGGCATTGACGACGGTGATCTGGTCGCCCGCGGTGGCGCGGCCGGCAACGGCACCCGACACGTTCTGGGCCATGGCCGTGGTGGGCAGCATGATGCCCAGACACGCGCCGAGGGCGACGCACAAGGCCGCCCGCTTGATGTTGTAAGCCTTCATCCCCTGCTCTCTCCTGCAAGAATTGAATGGTGGTGGGGTGGTGTGTCGCGCTAGCGTTGCCCGGCTGGCAGTACCCGCCACTGGAAGTCGTAGCTCCATTGGTCGAAGTACAGGTTGCCGCCTGACCACTCGGCCTCGCCGCGCTGCGAGTCGACCGTTTCCGAGCGGTAGTGCTGTTTGGCCGGCACGAACGCCTGGCCGAAATCGTCGTTGAAGGCGATGCGGTAGCCATCAAGGCCACCGAGGTAGAAGTCACGCAGCGCGGGCGTGTCGCTGGCCAGCGCACCGGTGGTCACATCCATCGGCAGCCAGCCATAGGGCGCCAGGTAGACCTGGCCCCAGTCGTGCAGGTTGTTGTAGCCGCTGCCATCGTCGGAGAACACCATGCCCGATTGCCAGCGCGCGGGAATGCCGTTCATGCGCAGCAGGGCGATCAACAGCAGTGTCTGCTGCCCGCAATCGGCATGACCGGCGCGCAACGCGTAGTCGCTGATGTTGCTGAGGGTCGAGTACTCGCGCGCACCGGCCCATGGAATGCGGTCGACCGCGGCGAACAGCTTGCGTACCACTTCATACGGGCGTGTCTCGCCCTGCAGCACCTGGTCGGAGAACAGCTTCAGCGCCGGGGTGAAGCGCACGTGCGGCAGCTGCTCGGCCAGATAGGGCTTCAATGCTGGATCATCCGGCGTGGCCTGCACCTTCGTCGCATCGATTGCCGCGTGGCGCGCGAAGATTGTCACCGCATAGCGGATTTCAAAGTGCGTCGGCTGCCCGGCCACCGCCTTGGCTTCCAGGTAGGCGGTGCGCTGCTGGGTGCTGGCCGGGGCGACTCGAGCCTTGCCTGGTGCACTGCCGATCCACTGCACGCGCTCCTGCTGGCCGGGAATCTCGCGCGGGTACGGAATCCAGGCACGTACGGTTTCGCCGGCCGGTACGGCATCCGCCTTGACCGTCAACGATTGGGTGAATTCGATGCGCTGCGGCAGCACGGATGCCATGCCGCTCTGTTCGGCGGCGGCAACCACGCGCGCGTGATGCGCGTTGAGCACCTCGTTGGGGCCCGGCGCCGGCATCGGCGCATCCGCGCGGCGGCGTGCACGCGCTTCATCGCTGAGCAGGAACAGGTTTGATGGTGCGCGCTTGAAGTACCAGCGCGTGCCATCGATGTCGAGATGCTCGATCAGGCCAAGCTGGTCCCAGCGCGCGAATTCCTCGTCGGTCAGGTCGGGAATCCAGCGGCGTACCGCTGCTTTGGCAGCGGCTTGGTCAAGGGAGAAATCCAGTTTGATGCGGCGCATGCGCTCGCGCTGGAACGCGCTTTCGGCAGCATCGCCTGCGGTCGCCAGCAACGCATCGGCATCGCTGAAACGACCGCTGTCGACCAGATCGATCAGCTGGGTTTCCCGTTCGCGTTCAGTGGCGCTGCGCGGATCCGCGGCCGGTGCCGCCGACGCCCACAGCAGCAGCGCGGCACACAGGCCGGCAGCGGCAGGCAGAGACGGTTTGCGAACGGCAGGATCCACAGCGACACTTCCCAAGCGCGGGTGGTAACGGCTGTGTAACACGGGCCGGAAGACCGGTCAATAATTTATTCTTGCTTTCGGGGCCGAAAGGAATAAATATTCCAACAGGCATTCGAGGAGGGTGTTCAGCGCATGATCCTGGCTTCCCGCGAACCGCGTCGGCACTGGCCGCACCGGTTGACCTTGGCACTGGCCCTGGGCCTGCTGGGCGCACCCGCATTCACCCAGGCGGCCACGCCTGTACCCGACCCCGGCGCCCCGCTGCCTTACGTGATCGGCCTGCACGAGGCCTACCTCACCGCGGACTACTGGGCGGCACGGCTGGACAATGCCGACGCACCTATCCTGGACCGCGCGCAGATCGAGGCGCAGAACGCACGGATGCGCGCGCAGGACAAGCACATCCAGGACATCGCCACCCTGCCTGCGCAGCTCAGCGCGGCACAGGTGCGTGACAGCATCACCACGCTGTCGAGCTGGCCCACGCGGGCGCTGTATGACGACAAGGGCCGCGCCATCGCACCGGACGTGCGCAGCGCGATCAAAGCCAACCTCGGTCTCGACGCAGTTCCGTCGCAGGTGTCGCCGGACTACGCCCTGGTGGTGAAGCGCGCTGCGCTGCGCACCTTCCCCACCCGCCAGCGTGTCTTCAGCACCGTCGGCGATACCGACATCGACCGCTTCCAGGAGTCGGCACTGTTCCCCGGCGACAAGGTTGCCGTCGTCCACCGCAGCACCGACGGCCGCTGGCTGTTCGTGCACAGCGAGCGCTACAGCGCATGGATCGAAGCCGACGCGGTGGCCAGCGGTGACAAGGCCACGGTGCTCGGCTACGGCGCGAAGGGCCCGTACCGCGTCGTCACCGCCGCCACAGCGCACACCGCCTACACACCCGAGGAACCGCGCGTATCGCGCCTGCAGCTGGACATGGGCGTGCGCCTGCCGGTGTTGGCCGACTGGCCCGCCGCCGAGCCAGTGAACGGGCAACAGGCGCACGCCTCGTGGGTGGTGCAGCTGCCGGTGCGCGAGGCCGATGGCCGCCTGAAGCTGGTGCCGGCGCTGCTGCCGCGCTCGCAGGACACCGCCGCCGACTACCTGCCGCTGACCCCGCGCCTGCTGCTGCAGCAATCGTTCAAGTTCCTCGGCGAGCGCTATGGCTGGGGCCACGACTACGACACCCGCGACTGCAGTGGATTCGTATCGGAGATCTACCGCAGCTTCGGCGTGCTGCTGCCACGCAATACCAGCGCACAGGCGGTCAGTCCCGCGCTGGACCGCTTGCCGTTCACCGCCAAGGACGGCAAGGCCGTGCGCGACCGCGCCGTCACCGATCTGCAGGTGGGTGACCTGGTCTACATCCCCGGCCACGTGATGATGGCCATCGGCCACGTCGATGGCCGCACCTGGGTGATCCACGATACCGCGGGCGGCAGCTGGTTCGGCGCCGACGGCAAGCGTGTGCAGGCCCACCTCAATGGCGTATCGGTCACCCCGCTGGAGCCGATGATGGCCAGCGACAGCGTCCGCTACATCGATCGCATCACCAACATCCAACGCCTGCGTGCCAAGAACCCCTGAATGAAGATCACCGCCATCGAACTGGGCATGCTGCGCGTGCCGCTGAAGACCCCTTTCAAGACCGCGCTGCGCACGGTGGAAACCGTGGAGGACGTGGTGGTGCTGATCCGCACCGACAGCGGCCACACCGGCTACGGCGAGGCGCCTGCCACCGCGGTGATCACCGGTGATACCCACGGCTCGATCATCGAAGCGATCCGGCACTTCATCGCCCCGCGCCTGATCGGCCAGGAGGTGGTCAACCTCAACCGCCTGTGCACACTGGTGCAGACCGCGATGGAGCGCAACACCAGCGCCAAGGCGGCGGTGGAGATCGCCCTGTACGACCTGTGGGCGCAGCTGCATGGCGCGCCGCTGTACCAGATGCTCGGTGGTGGCGACCCGGTGATCACCACCGACATCACCATCAGCGTGGACTACATCGACAAGATGGTGGCCGATTCGCTGTCGGCGATCGAACGCGGCTTCGAGTCGCTGAAGATCAAGGTCGGCAAGGACATCGGCGTGGACATCGAGCGGGTCAAGGCGATCCATGCCGCCGTCGAAGGCCGCGCGCTGCTGCGCCTGGATGCCAACCAGGGCTGGACCGCCAAGCAGGCGGTGCATGCGATGCGCACGCTGGAAGATGCAGGTGTGGTGCTGGAACTGCTGGAGCAGCCGGTCAAGGCCGCCGACATCAGCGGCCTGAAGTACGTGACCGATCGGGTCAACACCCCGGTGATGGCCGACGAGAGCGTGTTCAGCCCGAGCCAGGTGATGGACCTGATCCAGCAGCGCGCCGCCGACATCATCAACATCAAACTGATGAAAACCGGTGGCCTGTCCAACGCGATCCGCATTGCCGACATCGCCGGCATCTACGGCGTGCCGTGCATGATCGGCTGCATGATCGAATCCAGCATCAGCGTGGCTGCAGCGGTGCACCTGGCGGTAGCCAAGAGCGATGTGATCACCAAGGTCGACCTGGATGGTCCCTCGCTGGGGCAGTTCGATCCGGTCAGCGGCGGGGTGCGCTTCAACGAGTCGGAGATCAGCATCAGCGATGTGCCGGGGTTGGGCATCACCGAAGTGCGGGGGTTGGAGATGCTGGGTTGATTTCTGCCTTGCGGCTGGCTTGGCGTACAACTGACGTTGGGTCGGGCGTTACTTTTCTTTTCGCGAAAAGAAAAGTAACCAAAAGAAACGCTCCGCCGGCCGCGAGCCGACGTGCTGCGCACGCCGGTGCCCTGCGCTCCTCGGTCCGCCGAGGGACGGCGCGGAACTCGCTGCGCTCAGACACCCGCGCCTCTTCGCCCTCGCCGGACCTGCGGTGCTCGGCTCGCTTGAAGGCGGACTCAACTGCAGCTCCGGGTAGATCCACGCCATGCGTGGATGTCCTTGCTCCTGCTTTTGCCCCACTCCGTACCCCCTTCGCGGCTGGCACCCGCCCGACCCACCACATAATCCGCTCTACGCAGCCAACCGCAACGCGCCTACACATACCCGGACGCCCCGCATGCCGCCCCTGCTGAAAATCCGCACCGAGCGCGGGCATATGTCGGCCATCGAACGCCACATCGCCGACTTCATCCTCGACAACGCGCACCTGCTGCGCGACTACTCCTCGCAGCAGCTGGCCAGCGCGCTGGGCATCAGCCAGTCCAGCGTGGTCAAGTTCAGCCAGAAGCTCGGCTTCAAGGGCTACCCGGACCTGAAATATTCCATCGGCGAGGACGTCGCCCGCGCCGGTGCCGACCCACAGCAGGCGCCCGCCGAACCGGACATCAGCGATGACTACCTGCGCCTGGGCGACGCCCTGCGCCGCAGCAAGGCCCAGGCCGAGGAAGAAACCCGCCAGGCCAACCCACGCGAGGAGATCGAGCGCATCGTGCAGCTGCTCGACGGCGCGCCCAAGCTGTTTGTGCATGGCCTCGGTGACGATGGCCTGTACGCGCGCGAATTCGCCATGCGGCTGTCGCTGCTCGGCCTGCTGGTGGTGCCGCATACCGATCCGATCCTGATGCTGGCCAACCTGTCCGCCGCGCGCCCGGGCGATGTGCTGCTGATGTTCTCCGAGTTCGGCAAGTTGCCACAGCTTTCGCAGCTGTCGCGCCAGTTCCAGGACATGAGCGGCAAGGTGGTGTCGATCACCCGCCACACCGCCAACCCGCTGCGTGCGCATGCCGATGCAGCACTGGTGGTGTGCGCACACGACCGCGCGCCGCAGGTGGCGCAGCTGCTGTACCGTAGCGCCATGCATGCCCTGCTCGATTTCCTGTTCGTGCTGCTCTGCCACGCCAATCCGGATCGCCAGCAGCAGCTGGCGGTGAACCTGGAACGGATCGACCACCTGCTGGATTCCTGACCGGAGCGCCCGATGAACCTGCTGCTGGCCCGCCTTGCATCTGCCGCGCTGCTGCTCGTTGCCGCAGCTGCTCTCCACGCTGCCCCACTGGACAACGCTCGCCAACTGATCGTGGTCACCAGCGAGACCTGGGACAGCACGCAGGGCCAGCTGCAGGCCTTCGTGCGCGACGGCAAGCACTGGCGCAGGCACGGCCAGGCCTTCCCGGTGGCGCTGGGTCGCACCGGCAGTGCCTGGGGCCTGGGCCTGCATCCTGCCCAGACCGACGGTCCGCAGAAACAGGAAGGCGATGGCCGCAGTCCGGCCGGTGTGTTCGCGCTGGGCAGCGCGTTCGGCTATGCCATCACCCGGCCCGGCACGGCAATGACCTATCAGCCGATGCTCGAGAGCAGCTACTGCATGGACGTGCCAGCATCGCCGTTCTACAACCGCATCGTCGATGCGAAGAAGGTGGGCAGCGCCGCCATAGCCGGTTCCACCGAACCGATGCGGCTGGACCTGCACAACCAGGGCGACGTGCGTTACCGGGAAGGCTTCGTGATCGCGCACAACCCGGACAACCAACCCGGCAAGGGCAGCTGCATCTTCGCCCATCTGTGGCGCCAGCCCGGCGAGGCCACCGCTGGCTGCACTGCGATGCCAGAGGTGCGCATGCAGGCGTTGCTGGACTGGCTGCGCCCGCAGGACACGCCACGCTTCGTCCTGTTGCCAAGGGCCGAATACCAGCGCCTGCAGGCACAGTGGAAACTGCCCGCGCTTGAAGGGGCCGTACGTTGAGCGCCGCCGACGAACCCCAACTGCAACGCGCGGTCAGCCGCTGGCAGATCGTCGGCCTGTCCATCAACGATGTGGTCGGCAGCGGCATCTACCTGCTGCCGGCGGCCACGGTCGCCCTGCTCGGCCCCTTCAGCCTGTGGGGCGTGGTCGCCGCCGGCATCGTCGTCGCCCTGCTGGTGCTGTGCTACGCGCAGGCGGCCAGCTATTTCGATGAACCCGGTGGCAGCTACCTGTACGCGCGCGAAGCCTTCGGCCGCTTCGCCGGCTTCGAGATCGGCTGGATGATCTGGCTGACCCGCATCAGCTCGGCCGCAGCGCTCAGCAATGCGCTGGCCGACGCTGTGGCGCGGTTCTGGCCGTGGGCAGGCGCAGGCATGGGCCGTATCGCGATCATCGTTGTCTCGCTCGGTTTCCTCACCGGGGTGAACATCATCGGCGTGCGTTCGGCCGCCCGCACCGGCATCGTGCTGGTGATCGGCAAGATGCTGCCGCTGCTGTTGTTCGTGGCCATCGGCGCGTTCTACATCGACCCACAGCTGGCCTTCTCCGGCAAGCGCCCGGACCCGCACGACCTGCAGCGCATGGGCGAGGCGGCGCTGCTGTTGCTGTATGCCTACGCCGGGTTCGAGAACATTCCGGCCGCAGCCGGTGAATACCGCAACCCACGCCGCGACATCCCGTTCGCGCTGATCACCATGATCGTCACCGTCACCGTGATCTACGCGGCGGTGCAGATCGTGGCGCAGGGCACGCTGCCCGGCCTGGCCAACTCGGCCACGCCACTGGCCGATGCGGCCTCCAGCTTCGGCGGCGAGGCGCTGGCGCTGATCCTCACCGTGGGCGCGACCATCTCCATCCTCGGCACCAACAGCAACACGATGATGATGGGCCCGCGCTTCCTGTTCGCCCTGGCCCGCGATGGCTACGGCCCGAAGGTGCTGGCGCAGGTGCACCCGCGCTTCCGTACCCCGGCCGCGGCGATCTTCTGCCAGGGCCTGATCGCCCTCGGCCTGGCGCTGTCCGGGTCGTTCGTGCAGCTGGCACTGCTGTCGATGACCACGCGCCTGTTCGCCTACATCGGCACGGCCGCCGCAGTGCTGGTACTGGCCAAGCGCTATGCCGACCGTCCCGGCGCGTTGAAGCTGCCTGGCGGCCCGTTGATTCCGGTGCTGGCCCTGCTGCTGTGCGTGGCCCTGTTTGCCAGTGCCAGCTGGCAGAACATCGTCGCAGCGCTGGTCGCCTTCGCCGTTGGCGCGGTGATCTACAAGCTGCCGCGCAAGGATGCCGCTGCTGATTGACCTGCCGATCACGCTGCCGGTCCGGCGCGTTAACCGGCCGATGGGCACGATCAGGCTTCGTCCACTACGGAGCCTTCTGTCCATGAGCCCCGATTACCAGATCCCCGGTCGCGTGCCGGAAGACAGCACCCCGCGCGAGGCCATTTCCGACTACTGGCGCGACCGCTACAGCGCCGAACCGTATTACGACGCCAGCCTGCTGTTCGATGACTACGAGCCGGCCTATCAGATCGGCCACGCAGCACGCTTCAACGAAACCCGCGCCGATCAGGTGATCCGCGCCTACGAACAGGTCGAAGCGGAGTTGCAGTCCCGCTGGGCGACGGAGCGCGGCAAGAGCCGCCTGGAATGGGATCAGGCCCGCGCCGCTATCCGCCGCGGTTGGGATGAAGCCCATGTGGCCGATCCGCGGCTGACGCGCCACGGTTGACCCCTACAGCTGTTGATTGATGCAGCCACAGTAGCGCCGAGCCCCTGCTCGGCGCCTTCTGCGTTGCAGGCCTGGGCCGGGCAGGCGCTCGGCGCTACCTCAGCCGGTCATTCCTGTTCCGGCAGCGGCGGGATCGACGAAGCACGCTTGGGCTCGGCCGCGTTGGCGGCAATCAGGTCGCGGGTGTTCTTCTGCACCGCCACCGCGCCAAACAGCGACAGCGCGAATGCCATGCCGTAGAAGCCCTTTTCGCTCAGCACCAGGGTGGCGTTCCACAGGCCGACCAGCAGCAGCAACAGCGCCGACAGCAGTGCGAACCAGCACAGCGCGTAGTACAGGCCGCTCACCGGAATGGCCTCGACGCGGTCGCGCACGCTCTTCTGCAGCGATACCGCTGCAAACAGGCCGAACAGCAGCAGGGTCAGGTAATAGCCCTTCTCGTTCAGCGGCATCTCGGCATTGAACAGGCCGACCAGGTAGGCCACCGCGCCCAGCAGCAGGGCCACCCACGAGGCGGCGATGAAGGCGGGCGAGGGTCGATGGATGAGGGGTGCGTTCATTGCAGGTCCTTGGCAGACAGGCGGGCAATGCTTTGCCCGGGCGACAACACCCTAGACGATCCGCGCCATGCCGCACAGGGGGGAGCAGGACCTTCGGGCCACGACCGTCACCGCCCCGGTGGTATACAAGGGAGAGCCTGGCCATCCGCATCCCCTTCCGCTGGAGATACCCATGACCCGCACGCCCCTGCTGCTCGCCCTCGGCCTGCTGCCGATCCTCGCCACCACCGCCTGCAACGCGGCCGGCCCTGATGCGTCTGGCCAGAAGGCCCCGGCGACCGCCGCGGCCAGCGCAGACCAACGTCCCTTCACCGCCACCGAGGTCAGCCGGTTCGACCAGCCGTGGGCGATGACCTTCCTGCCCGATGGCAGCCTGCTGGTCACCGAAAAGCGCGGCAAGCTGCAGCACCTGGACCTGGCCAGCGGCCAGAAACATGAGATCACCGGTGTGCCGAAGGTCGCCTACGGCGGCCAGGGTGGGTTCGGTGACGTCATCCTGCATCCGGATTTCGCCCGCAACCATGTGGTGTACGTCAGCTACGCAGAGGAAGGCACGCTGGACACGCGCGGCGCGGCCGTGGCCCGTGCCACCCTCGCCCTCGATGCCAACGGTGGCGGCCAGCTGAAGGACCTGAAGGTGATCTGGCGGCAGACGCCGAAGGTCAGTGGCGAAGGCCACTACGGCCACCGCCTGGCCTTCGGCCCGGACGGCAAGCTGTGGATCAGTTCGAGCGAACGGCAGAAGTTCGATCCTGCGCAGGACATGAGCGGCAACCTGGGCAAGATCATCCGCCTCAACGACGACGGCAGCCTGCCGGCCGACAATCCGTTCGCCTCGCAGGGCGGTGTGGCCGCGCAGGTGTGGTCGCTCGGCCACCGCAACGTGCTGGGCATCGCCTTCGATGCCAATGGCAAGCTGTGGGCGCAGGAGATGGGCCCGGCCGGCGGCGATGAGCTGAACCTGATCGTGCGCGGTGCCAACTACGGCTACCCGATCGTGTCCAACGGCGACCACTACGACGGCCGTCCGATTCCCGACCATGACACCCGCCCGGAGTTCGCCGCACCGAAGGTGACCTGGAACCCGGTGATTTCCCCGGCCGGCCTGATGTTCTACAGCGGCAGCCTGTTCCCGCAGTGGAAGGGCAGCGCCTTCATCGGCGGGCTGTCGTCCACCTCGCTGGTGCGGGTTGCCTTCGACGGCGACAGCGCGCGCGAGGCCGAACGCTTCAACATGGGCGAGCGCATCCGCGAAGTGGAACAGGGCCCGGACGGCGCGCTGTGGCTGCTGGAAGACGGCAGCAAGGCACGGCTGCTGAAGCTCACGCCGAAGGCCTGACGGCCGGGTGGTGGGGGGGGGGGGGGGGGGGGGGGGGGGGGGGGGGGGGGGGGGGGGGGGGGGGGGGGGGGGAGGGGGGGGGGGGGGGG
>NZ_JBYTEK010000063.1:0-14108 GCF_058783335.1 Stenotrophomonas sp. FW305-C-20-S1
CCCCCCCCCCCCCCCCCCCCCCCCCCCCCCCCCCCCCCCCCCCCCCCCCCCCCCCCCCCCCCCCCCACTACCGGTCACGTGCGGCGGTATGCTGGTGGGCCTTTCCCCGCTGTAGCCGGAGCCCGCGTGAGCACCTCGATCCAGGATATTTCCCTCACCACCATCGACGGCCAGCCGTCCTCTCTTGCCGACTACCAGGGCAAGGTGCTGCTGCTGGTCAACGTGGCGTCCAAGTGCGGCCTGACCCCGCAGTACGAAGGCCTGCAGGCGCTGTATGCGGAAAAGCACGCGCAGGGGCTGGAAGTACTGGGCTTCCCGGCCAACAACTTCCTCGGCCAGGAGCCGGGCAGCGAGGCGGAGATCCAGCAGTTCTGCCAGCTGACCTACGATGTGAGCTTCCCGATGTTCGCCAAGATCAGCGTGGCCGGTGAAGATACCCACCCGCTGTACCAGCAGCTGACCGCCGCGCAGCCGCAGACGATCGGTGAAGGCCCGCTGCGCGAGCGCCTGGCCAGCAAGGAGATTCCGATCCACCCGGCACCGGCGGTGCTGTGGAACTTCGAGAAGTTCCTGGTTGGCCGCGATGGCAAGGTCATCGCCCGCTTTGCCCCGGACGTTGCCGCCGATGACGCGCGCCTGCGCGAAGCGGTCGAGGCGGCACTGGCGGCCTGAAGACGACGTGCCAACCAAGGTTGGCACCTGCCGGTAGAACAAAAAACCCCGCCGAGGCGGGGTTTTTTCATGCGTTGCCGGCAGCGGTCAATTGGTCCACTGCGGCATCGGCATCGCATCGACCGGGATCGGCGAGTTCGCATCGTCGCTGCCACGCTCGCGCTTGCCACGCAGGTCGTTCTCGATCTGGTAGTTGCGGCGCTGCATCCAGGCATCGCGGACCAGGGCGTATTCGTCCACCGCGGTATCGCGCAGGTCGTCGATCGCCAGCAGCTGCGCGCGGGTATCGACCAGCTGCAGGCCCTGCAGACCGATGCGGTACTTGTCGCTTTCGATGCGGCGGATCGGCGACAGCGGGATGTCACCGGCCAGGCCGAACACATCACGCACGGTACGCGGGCCGAAGAACGGCAGTTCCACGTAGCGCGAACGACGCCAGCCCCAGGCGCCCAGGGTCTGCCCGAAGTCCTCGTTGCGTCGCGGCACCATCGCCTTGCTGGCCGGGTCGAACAGGCCACCGATGCCCAGCGTGCTGTTCATCAGGAACCGGCCCAGGCTGTCCCAGGCGTCGCCGGGGCGGCCCTGCAGCAGCTGGTTGGTGATGGTCAGCGGCGCACGCAGGTTGCTGAAGAAGTTGCTCACGCCGGTACGGGCAAAGCGCGGCACCACGTGGGTATAGGCGGTTGCCAGCGGGCGAGCGATACCGCGGTCGACGGCGTTGTTGAACCCGTGCACCTTGCGGTTGAAGGGTTCCCACGGGTCGTACGCGGTAGTGCTGGTGGTGCTGCCATTGGCGCCGTACAGCGCGTCGAAGTCGTCATCGCCGCCCGGTGCGGCGGCGGTGGCATCACTGCCGGTTGCACCCTGCGAGGCGGTAGCCGGTGCCGGCGCGGCCGCAGCAGGTACGGGGGCGTCGGCTGCGACGCTCGCTGCAGGCGCATCCGCACCAGCAGCGTTGTCGACCGTGGTGGTGTTCGTCGCCGGCACCACGGTGTCGGTGGTCGGCGCGTCGCTGCGCGCCGGCTTGCCGGCACAGGCGCTGAGCGCGGCGGCCAGGAGGATCAGAGGGAAAACGCGCACGACGTTCATGTCAGCTCGCAGCAGAAGTAGCGTTGAAGTCCAGGTCGGGCGACAGCCGGTAGGCCGCGCTCAGCTCGTTGTAGCCGGCGGGGGCGCCGGAGATTGTCAGCGGATGGCCGCCCTGGCGCGCGCGTGCGGCCAGCTCGGCCAACAATGCCAGGCCGGCGCTGTCCACGCGCTCGACCTCCGCCAGTTCCAGCCGCGACAGCTGCGCAGGCAGGGCCTGCAGTTGCGGCCACAGCGCGATCACCGCTGCACGGTCGAGCACCCCGCGCAGGCGCAGGGTGTCACCTTCCAGCAGCGCCAGCGCCTTATTTGCCATTGCCGGCCGGCCCAGCCTGCATGCTGCCGCTGCGCAGTTCGGTGGCCACCTGCTTGATGCCCTTCTGTCGCAGCGGGGCATCGAACTGGTTGCGGAAGGTCTGCACGTAGGAGATGCCTTCGATGTTCACGTCGAAGATCTTCCACTGGCCGCCTTCGTTGCGCATCCAGTACTCGACCGGCGTCGGCTCGCTGCCGGCACGCACCAGCTCGGTGCTCACGCGCACGCCGCGGTTGCCCGGCAGCGGGCTTTCGCCCTTCAGGCGGAAGCTCGGCTTGCCCTGGATGTTGAGCAGGGTCGAGCCATAGCGCTGCATCAGGTTGTCGGCCATCGCATTGGCGAACAGCTTGATGTCAGCGTCCGCAGCGCCGCGGGCGTGCGTGCCCAGCACCAGGCGCGCGGCATAGTCGCGGTCGAAGGTGCGGTTGAGCTCGCTGTCGATATAGCTGCGCAGGCTGGCCGGGTTGCCGCTGAATTCGGCACGGCGCTGCTGCAGGGTGGTGAGGATGCGCGTGCTGGCGTCGATCACCACCTTGCCGGCCTGGCCCTGGGGGGCGGCAGCAGCGGGGGCGGCAGCCTGGGCCTGGGCCAGGAACGGAGTGGCCAGCAGCAGCGACGAGGCGAGCAGGGCCGGGATCAGTTTCATCTTCATGGTTGCGGTTCCGTTGCAGGCGCCTGCGCGCCATCGTTGGGCTTCGGAGCAGCGCCGCCACCGGCGCCGCCACTGAACATGTATTTGCCGACCAGCTGGATCAGGTCCACGGCCGGCTGGGTGAAGACGATCTCTTCGCCGGGCTTGAGCACGTCGGGATCGCCGCCGGGCTGCAGACCGATATAGCTCTCGCCGAGCAAACCACTGGTGAAGATGCCCGCCGAGGTATCGGCCGGCAGATCCTTGACCTTGCTGTCCATGCGCAGGGTCACGATCGATTCGAACTTCACCGGGTCCAGATCGATCGCTGCGACCTGGCCGACGGTGACACCACCGATCTTCACCGGCGCCTGCTTGCGCAGCTGGCCGACCTGGGAGAAGCGTGCCTTGAGTTCATAGCCTTCGCCACCCCAGCTCCAGCGCTGGTTGGTCGAGGCGACGGCCAGCACCATCAGCGAGGCCAGGGCCAGCAGCAGGAAGGCGCCGACGGAGAATTCGAGTCTGGGACCGCGGATGGCCATGTGGATTACCTGATCAGTCGTGGTGGCCGCGCGCCGATGCGCACCGCCGATGGAGGGGTTAGGTGAACAACATTGCCGACAGTACGAAGTTGAACATCAGCACCAGCAGCGAGGCGTTGACCACCGCACGGGTGGTGGCGACGGACGTGCCTTCGATGGTCGGTTCGGCGTGGAAACCGACATAGGCGGCCACCAGGGCCGCGGTACCACCGAAGATCGCCGACTTCAGCATCGCCACGCCGAAGTCGTCCCAGAAGTCCACGCTGCCACGCAGCGCCGACCAGAACACGCCGTTGTCCAGGCCCAGCACGTGCACGGCTTCGAAATAGCTGGCACTGATCGCCAGCGAACAGAAGATGCCGGTCAGCAGCGGCACGGTCAGTACCGCCGCCCAGAAGCGCGGCGCCACGGCCTTGGCCACCGGGTCGATGGCCATCAGTTCCAGCGCCTTGATCTGGTCGGTGGCGCGCATCAGGCCCAGCTCGGCGGCGATCGAACTGCCGGCGCGGCCGATGAACAACAACGCGGTCAGCACCGGTGCCAGTTCGCGGTACAGCGACAGGCCGAGCAGGGTGGACAGCGCGTCGGCCGCACCGAAGGTGGTCAGCGTGCGGTAGCCCTGCAGGGTCAGCACCAGGCCGACGAAGGCACCGCCGACGGCGATGATCGGCAGCGAGCGCGCACCGATCTTGTAGATCTCGCGGGTCAGCTCGGCCAGGAAATCACGGGTCGGCAGCGAACCGCGCAGCACGGTCAGCGAGAACAGGCCGGCACGACCCAGCGAGCGGGTGGCTTGCACGAACGGCATCAGGCAACCCTCGCGCGCGGTGCGGCATCAAACGGGATGGGACCATCGGGCTGCCCATGCAGGAACTGCTGCAGCAGCGGGTCCTGGCTGGACTGCAGCGCCTCCGGCGTGCCTTGGAACACGATGCCGCCATTGGCGATCGCGATTACCTGGTCGCAGATCGGCAGGGTCTCGTGCACGTGGTGGCTGACGATGATGCTGGTCAGGCCCAGGCTGTGGTTGAGGCGCTGGATCAGGCTCATGATCACCCCCGAGGCGATCGGGTCCAGCCCGGTCAGCGGCTCGTCGTAGATCATCAGCGGCGGGTCCAGGGCCAACGCGCGGGCCAGTGCCACGCGCCGGGCCATGCCACCGGACAGCTCACGCGGCCAGGCATCGGCGGCGGCCAGCAGGCCGACCGAATGCAGCTTCATCTGCACCAGCCGGCGCAGCACCGGTGCCGGCAGGCGGGTGTGGGTGCGCAACGGCAGGGCGACGTTCTCGGCCACGGTCAGGTCGGTCAGCAGGCCATTGCCCTGCAGCAGTACGCCGACGCTCTTGCGCATCTCCAGAAGCTCGGCGGTACGCTGCGGGATGGGTTTGCCGAACAGGGTGACGTCGCCTGCAACCGGACGCAGTTCGCCGGTCAGCGCCGCCAGCAGGGTCGACTTGCCGCTGCCGGACGGACCGAGCACCGCGGTGATGCTGCCCTTGGGCACCTGCAGCGAAACGTCGCGCAGGATCGTGCGCCCGCTCCGGTCGATGCGGACGTTGGACAACTGCACCAGACTGGGAGTGGAAGCCGACATGGGCACCCTTAACGTTTTTTCGACATTGAAGCATCGGGTCAGACTGCTGAACATAAGCAGACTGGACGGTGCAGTATTGTTGCACGGTCGGACCGTCGCCAGACCGGGACAATTCCGAAAACGACCGGAACAATCCGTCGCGATCACCGTACCCCGGGATTGAATACGGGCGGGTGTGCTGCACACTGTGCACGATGAGTGACCCGGGCAGCGACTTCCGCCTCTACCATTCCAATTCGCTGGACGTGCTGGCTGCCCTGCTGGCGCGCAACGTGCGTGTGCCGGTGCCGGGACAGCCGCTGCTGGCGCCGGAGGTGGTGCTGATCCCGCAGGTGGCGATGCGGCGCTGGCTGCAGGCGACACTGGCTGCCGAGTATGGCGTGGCCGCCAATCTGGAATTCCTGACCCCCGGTGAGTTCGTCGCCCGTGCGTTGAATGCCAATGTCGAGGGCGAAGCCGACGACCTGGACGCGGCCGCCCTGCACTGGCGCCTGTACCAGGCCCTGCGCGATCCGCAGCTGCTGGCACAGCCACCGATGCGCGCGCTGCAGTCCTATCTTGCTGGGGGCGACGCGCTCAAACCCTGGGCCCTGGCCGGCGAACTGGCCTCGGTGTTCGAGAAGTACCAGGCCTGGCGCCGCGACTGGCTGCTGCGCTGGGAAGCCGGCGCCGACGCGGCCGATCCGCAGGCCATCCTGTGGCGCAGCATCGCCGCCGGCCATGGTTACCGCGCGCGCCGCATCCAGGCGTACCTGGACCGCTTCGAGGGCGCCGGCCAACCGCTGCCGCAGGGCCTGCCGCCGCGGATGTCAGCGTTCGCCACCCTCAACATCTCGCCCGACGTACTGCGGGTGATGGCCACCCAGTCGCGGGTGGGCGAACTGCATTTCTATCTGCCCACGCCGGTGCAGTCCTACTGGGGCGACCTGCAGACCCTGGCAGAGCGCCTGCGCAGCGGTGCGCCGGACCCGTTCGGCGAGGCCGCCGGCGAGAACCGCCTGCTGGAAGCGTGGGGTGCGGCCGGCCGCGATTTCATGGCGGTGCTGGGCAGCTATGAAGTGGTGCATCCGGCCGGCGAGATCGCGGCTTATTCCGACCCCGAGCAAGACACGCGGCCGACGATGGACCAGGGCGGGCTGTCCGACAGCCTGCTGCATCGCCTGCAGCGCGACCTGTTCCACCGTCGTGCCTTGCCTTCCGGTGAACTGCGCGATGGCCTGCGCAGCGACGACCCGAGCCTGCAGGTGCACGCCTGCCACACCCGCCTGCGCGAGCTGCAGGTGCTGCACGACCAGCTGCGCAGCCTGCTGCAGGACCCGCGCTTCGACCCGCCGTTGCAGGCGCGCGAGATCGCCGTGCTGGCGCCGGACATCGATCCGTATGTGCCCTATCTGGAAGCGGTGTTCGGCGGACGGGGGGGCGAGGACGAACACATTCCCTACGCGCTGGCCGACAGCAGTCCGTTGGCTGGCGAGCCGCTGGCCGACGTGTTCGTGCACCTGCTTGGCCTGCCGATTTCGCGCTTCGGCCTGAACGAGGTGCTGGATCTGCTGGCCAGTGCACCCCTGGCCGAGGCCGCCGGCCTGGAAGCGGTGGACTTCGACCGACTGCATGGCTGGCTGCAGCAGGCAGGCGCACGCTGGGGCCTGGATGCCCAGCATCGCGACCAGCTGCAGGCCCCCAGCGATGACGCCTACACCTGGCAGTTCGCGCTGGATCGCCTGCTGCTGGGCCACGCCACCGGCAGCGAGGTGGATCTGGTCGGGGTGGCTCCGTGGATCGAACTGGAAGGCGGGGCGCTGGATGCGCTGGACCGGCTGCTGCGCCTGCTGCGCGTGCTGGCCGTCTACCAGCGCCGGCTGGGCGAACTGTTGACCCCGGCACAGTGGCGGCAGCGCCTGCTGTCGCTGCTCGATGCCCTGCTGCCGACACCACCCAGCTCGCCCAACAGCCAGCGCGCGCTGGAGCGCCTGCGCAAGCTGCTCAACCAGTTCGCCGAAGATGCGTACAAGGCCGGGTTCGTCGATGGCGTGCCACCGGAGGTGGTGCGTGCGCACTTCGCCGGTGCGCTTGCCGAGGCCGATACGCGCGCGCCGTTGCTGACCGGTGGCATCAGCTTCGGCCGCATGGTGCCGATGCGCCTGCTGCCGTTCCGGGTGATCTGCGTGCTCGGCCTCAACGATGGTGATTTCCCGCGTCGCGACCCGGCCGCCGGCCTCAACCAGCTCACCGCCGAACTGGATACGCCGCGCCGCCGTCCCGGCGACCGCTCCACCCGCGAAGACGATCGTTTCCTGTTCCTGCAGTTGTTTGCTGCTGCGCAGGACGTGTTCTACCTCAGCTACCTCGGCGCGGACCCACGCGATGGCAGCGTGCGCGAACCCTCGGTGCTGGTCAGCGAACTGATCGATGCCGCCGCGGCCTATCACCTCGATCCGTCGACCGCCACGCGGGACTTCACCGTGCGCCACGCGCTGCAGCCGTTCTCGCCGGCCGCCTTCGGTGACGGCGATCCACGCCGCTTCAGCTACCGCCGGCAGTGGCACCCGGCCGCCGGGCGACTGGGCGGGCAGCGCGGCGGCCTGCAGCCGTGGTTCGACGCCGCACTGCCGCCGCCGGTGGACGACGCGGTGGAAGAAGAGGTCTCGCTGGAGCGCCTGCGTCGTTTCCTGTGTGATCCGGCCGGGCAGTTCCTCGCACAGTCGCTGGGCCTGCGCCTGGCCGACGACGTCGAGGACGTCGACGACCTGGAGCCGCTGGTGCTGTCCTCGCGTGGGCCGGAGAAGCGCTGTGTGCAGCTGGCCGTGGTGCAGGCCACCCTGGCCGGTGACAGCGAGCCGCTGTACCCGCGGCTGCGCGCACGCGGGCTGCTGCCGTCGGGCATCCTCGGCGAGCGCCAGTTTGAAGTGGAGCGGCTCAAGACCCGACCGTATGCCACGGCCATGCTGGGCTGGTTGCAGGGCACGCCGCTGGAGAGCCGCCGCTATGAAGTGGAGATCGACGGCGTTCGCCTGCATGGCCGGGTCGGTGATCGCCATCCCGAAGGCCTGGTGCGCCTGCGCGCCGGCGCGCTCAACGGCAACGCGGTGATCCGCCAGGGGCTGGACTGGCTGCTGGCCAACGCCGCCGGCGATGCCTTGCCGCTGGTGCAGTTCTACGACGGCGGTGATGCCGGCCCCGGTCCGCATGCATTGCCTGCCTTGACCGTGCCCGCAGCACGCGCGGCATTGCGCGCGCTGCTGCAGCTGCGCCAGCGTGGGCTGCGCGAACCACTGCGCTTTGCGCCCTATACCGGCTGGGTGCTGTTCAACGCGCCGGTGGAAAAGCAGCGCAGCGAAGGCTGGAAACAATGGCATGGCAGCGACCGCAGCTGGGGTGAAGCCAACAGTGATGCCTGGCAGCTGCTGCTGCGTGGCGCCGACCCGTTCGCCGACGACGCCAGTTACGCCGACCTGCTGCGCAACAGCCAGGTGGTCTTCAGCGCCGTGCGCGAAGGGCGCAGCTTCGGCAATGATCCACAGGCGGGCCACGCATGAGCAGCGGTGCCGAGGGCGCTTCCATCAACACGCATTGCCCCGACCCTTACCTGGCGTTGCCGCTGCACGGCACGCGACTGATCGAAGCCAGTGCCGGCACCGGCAAGACCTTTACCCTGGCGACGCTGTTCACCCGTCTGGTGGTCGAGCAGGGCCTGCGTATCGGCCAGATCCTGGCGGTGACCTTCACTGACGCCGCCACCCAGGAACTGCGCAAGCGCATCCGCGAGCGACTGGCCCTGGCTGCGCGTCTGGTCGACCTGCCGCCCGGCGACGATGAAACACCCGATGCGCTGCTGACCCGGCAGGTGCTGCAACGTCATCTGCAGGACGGCACGGAAACCGCAAAAGCGTTGAAGCGGCGCCTGCAGGTAGCCGCCGACGAGATCGATCTGGCTGCGATCTTCACCATCCACGGCTTCTGCACCCGCGTGCTGCGCGAACATGCGCTCGAAAGCGGGCATACCTTCGACCCGCCCGAGCTGCTGGCCAGCGATCGCGAGCTGCTGGAAGAGCTGGCGGCCGATCTCTGGCGTGTGCATGCCAACGACCCGGCAACGCTGGAACCGCTGACCTGGTTGTGGTCCCACCCGGATGCGCTGGCGGCTGACCTGCGCGCGCTGCTGGCATCGCCACCGCTGCACCCGCCACTGCAGCCGCCGGCCGTGGGCGATCCGCGCCCGGCGCTGCAGGGCACGGCGGCGGAACTGTCGATGGCCGTGCGCGAGCACGGTGAGCGCTTCTTCCTGGACCTGTGCGAAGCGGTCGACAACAAGTGGATCAACGGCGTTTCCTACAAGCTGGGCTGGCTGCACCCGCTGGGCCGGCAGCTGTTGGGCTGGGCCGAGCGCGGCGACCCAGCCGAACTGCTGTCCAGCGACCGCTTGCCGGCGCTGCTGCCCGATGCGCTGGTGGCCAAGACCAACAAGAAGTTCGCCGACCGCACACCGTCCTCACCGCTGCAGGCACCGCTTGAGCGCTACGTGGCACTGCTGGCCCAGCGCGAACAATGGCTGCGTGCCACGGCACTGAACTTCCTGCACGCCCTGCGCGAGGAAGCCACCCAGCGCCTGTCCGTGCTGAAGCGCATGCGTCGCGTGCAGACCTACGACGATCTGATCGACGGCGTCGCCCGCGCGTTGGAAGGCCCGCAGCGGCTGGCCCTGGTCAAGCAGCTGCGGGCGCAGTACCGCATCGCCCTGGTCGATGAATTCCAGGATACCGATGACCGCCAGTGGGGCATCTTCCATACCGTGTTCGGCGCCTCGCCGGAGGTGGACGAACTGGGGCTGCAGCCGGCGCTGTTCCTGATCGGTGACCCCAAACAGGCCATCTATGGCTTCCGCGGCGGCGACATCCATACCTACCTGAAAGCCAAGCAGGTGGCCGAGCAGGCACCGGCGCTGGACCAGAACTTCCGCTCGCGCCCGGCCGTGCTGCGCGCGCTGCAGGCGCTGTATGACAACGCTGGCGAAGATGCCTTCCTCGAACGCGACATCCGGTTCGAGCCGGTGCGGCCCGGTGGCGTGCGTGTCGATGAGGACTACCTGCGCGATGGCCGGGCCGCACCGGCGCTGACCCTGCGCCTGCTGCGCAGCGACGGTGAAAAGGCCCTTGGCGCCGATGCGTCGCGCGACGCGGCGACCCAGGCCTGTGTGGCCGCGATCCACCAGATCCTGCTGGAGGCGCGTGCCGGCACCGTGCTGCTGCGTGGGCGCCCGGTGCAACCCGGCGATATCGCCGTGCTGGTGCGCTCGCATCGCGAAGCCACGCTGGTGCAGCGTGCACTGGCCGCAGTCGGCATTCCCGCGGTGGCGGCCGGCAAGCAGAGCCTGTTTGCCACCAGCGAGGCCCGTGACCTGCGTGCGTTGCTGCTGGCGTTGCTGCAACCGGCCGACGAAGGGCGACTGCGTACTGCATTGGCAACGGTACTGCTGGGGCAGCGCGCAAGCGCGATTGCCAGCATGGAGCGTGAGGGGGACCTGCAGCGCGGGTTCCAGGCACAGCTGCTGCACTGGCGCGAGCGCTGGCAGCGTGGCGGCCCGTTCGCGGTGGTGGCCGATGTCTGCGCCGCGCAGGGCGAGCGCCTGCTGGCACTGATCGACGGCGAGCGGCGCCTGACCAACTACCTGCAGCTGGGCGAACTGCTGCAGGAAGCCTCCGCGCAGGCACTGGGCATGCACGGCCTGCTGGACTGGCTGCAGGGGCAGATGGCCAATGCCGACCAGGATGACGAGCAACAGCTGCTGCGGCTGGAGTCCGACGCGCGACGGGTGCAGATCATCACCCTGCACAAGAGCAAAGGCCTGGAATACCCGCTGGTGTTCCTGCCGTTCGTGGGCATCGATGGCGGCGCGCCGAACACCGCCACGCACTGCACCGTGCACCTGCAGGGTGAACGCCAGCTGCATTGGAAGCTGGACAGGGACGACGCCTGGGACGCGGCCAGCAGCCAGCGCGAGCGCGAACAGCGTGCAGAAGACGCGCGCCTGCTGTACGTGGGCCTGACCCGCGCCGAGCATGCCTTGTGGATCGCCACCGGCGATCTGGCAGGCCATGCGAAGACCCGCCTGGCGCCGTTGCTGGGCGACCTGCAGGCGCTGCGTACGCACGCGGACGTAGACCTGGATGACAGTGCGCCGCCGGGCCGCCTGCCGCAGCTGCTGGCCGAAACCGAAGGTGAGCTGCCTGCGGTGCGTGCCTTGACCCGCCGGGTGCCACATGACTGGTGGGTCTACAGCTTCACCCAGCTGGCGCATGCCGACGCTGGCAACGGCGACGATATCGAAGCGGCGGCCACCGAACTGCCGGCACCGGCTGCCGACGAACCCGCCGGTGCCGAGCTGCCGCTGGAACCGGCGCTGCCGGACGCTGCCGCAGAAGACACTGCGCCGCCGGATCCGCGCTTCATGGGCAGCCGCTTCGGCAATGTGCTGCACGATGCACTGGAGAACGTCGACTTCGCACTGTGGTCGCACTGGCAGCCGCAGCAACCGGCACCGGAGGGACAGGCCGACGTGCTGCGCCGCTCGCTGCACGACGAAGGCTATGCCGACGAGGATCTGGACGATGGCGTGGCGGTGCTGGTGCCGCTGGTCGGCCACACCCTCACCGTACCGCTGCCCGAAGGCGGTGCGCTGTGCAGCGTGCCCGAGCATGAGCGCCGGGCCGAAATCGAGTTCCACTTCGCCATCGAGCCGACCGCGGTACCGGTGCTGCTGCAGCTGCTGCACGAGCACGGCATCTCCAGCGCACGGCGCGGTTTCGGCCTGCGCAGAAGGCTGGAAGGCCTGATGACCGGCAAGATCGATCTGACCTACGTGCGCGATGGCCGCTGGTATGTGCTGGACTACAAATCCAACCGGCTGCCGGGTTACAGCCCGGACCTGCTGGAGATCGCGATGCGCCACAGCGAGTACGACCTGCAGGCGCTGATCTATACCGTGGCCCTGCATCGCTGGCTGCGCTTCCGCCTGGGCGCGGCATACGACTACGCGCGCGACATGGGCGGTATCCGCTATCTGTTCTGCCGGGGCCTGGATATCGCCGGCAACGGCGTGCACGTGCAGCGCTTCGCGCCTGAGCTGGTGGACGCGCTGGATGCCTTGTTTGCGGGCGGCGAAGCAGCCCAGGCCGAGATGGCGGCGCGCGCGCGCGGAGAAACCGCATGAACCTGCTGCGCGATCTGCATCGCAGTGGCCAGCTGCGCACCCTGGACCACGCCCTGGCCATCAGCCTCAAGCGCCTGCGCGAAGACACGCCGGACGACGTGGCACTGGCCGCCGCACTGGCCTCGCTGGCCGTGGCGCAGGGGCACGCTGGCTTCGATCCGCGCCAGCCCCAGCGCGTGATCGATGGCATCCCGGCATGGCCCGAACCTGCGCAGTGGCTGGCGCAGCTGCAGGCCTCACCCTGGGTGGCGACCCCGCAGGATGCCAGCGCCGCCGCCGCGGAAGCGCCGCTGGTGCTCGAGAACGGTCTGCTGTACCTGCGCCGCTACCGCGAATACGAGCGGCAGTTGGCTGTCGGCCTGCAACGCATCGGCCGCCATCCGCTGCCTGCACCGGACATGGCCGCCGTGGCGCCCCTGTTCGCGCGTCTGTTCCCGCACGCCGCAACGGGTGAGGACCACCAGGCCCGTGCGGCTGGCGTAACCCTGCGCCACCCGCTGGCCCTGGTCACCGGTGGGCCCGGTACCGGCAAGACCACCACCATCGCCCGCCTGCTGCTGCTGTTGGCGGCACAGGCGCAGCACCAGGGCCTGCCCCTGCCGAAGGTGGCGTTGGCCGCACCCACCGGCCGCGCCGCCGAGCGCATGGCCGATAGCCTGCGCCTGGCCGTCCAGCGGCTGCAGGAGCAGGGGCTGGACCCGGCGCTGTGCACCGCGCTGCCCAGCACAGGCACCACCCTGCATCGCCTGCTCGGGGTGATTCCCGATTCACCGCGCTTCCGCCATCACGCCGACAATCCGTTGCCGGTGGACGTGGTGGTGGTCGACGAAGCCTCGATGATCGACCTGCCGCTGATGGCCAAGCTGGTCGACGCGATCGCCAGTGGTACCCGCCTGATCCTGCTCGGCGATCCCGACCAGTTGCCGTCGGTGGAAGCCGGTGATGTGCTCAGCGCCATCCTGCGCGCCAGCGGCGATGGCATCGGCACCCGTGCCGACGATGCGCAGGCGCTGCATGGACTGCTGGCAGCGGCGACGCTGCAGCCGCAGGCACCGCCGCGCGCGTTCGCAGGCCGCCGCGTGCAGTTGCAGCGTGGCTACCGGCAGAGTGATGCGCTGGACCTGGCGCCGCTGGCGCAGGCCGTGCGTGGCGGTGACAGTGGTACCGCCCTGCGCCTGCTGCGCAGTGGCGGGCTGGCTGGTGTCCGCTTCCATGAAGGCGAGGCGGACCCGTTGCGTGGCCAGCGCGAGCATCTGCTCGACCACTGGCGCGCACTGGCCGACGCAGTGGACCCGGCGCAGGCACTGCAGCAGGCCGGCCGCCTGCGCGTGTTGACCGCACTGCGCGAAGGCCCGCAGGGCGCGCGTGGCCTCAACAGCCGCATTGAACAGCTGCTGGCTGGCAACACCCCGGGCTACTTCCAGGGCCGGCTGCTGCTGATCACCGAAAACAGCTACCGCCACCGCCTGTTCAACGGCGATATCGGCATCTGCCTGCGCGATGGCAGCGGTGCGATGGTGGCCTGGTTCCCCGGCGAGACCGCCGACCAGCCGCGCGCCTTCCACCCGGCAGCGTTGCCCGCACACGAGAGCGCGTTCGCGATGACCGTGCACAAGGCGCAGGGTTCGGAGTTCGATGAAGTGTGGTTGCAGCTGCCGAGGCAGGACAGCCGCGTGTTGTCGCGCGAACTGGTCTACACCGGCCTGACCCGCGCCCGCCAGCGCCTGCAGGTGGCCGGCAGCGCCGAGGTGCTGGAGGCGGCATTGAAACGACATGCCAGCCGCCTTGGTGGCCTGGCCTGGCGACTGGGTGCGGAAGAGGTGACCGAGGAACCGGCGCGCGGTGAAGAACCCACCGTGCAAGGCACGTTGTTCTAAACGCCAGCCTTACCATCACGTCGGTCACCTTCATCCACGCACGGCGTGGATCTACCGTGTCGACCAAGGTCGACACCCACCAAGAGCACGCCATGCCATTCCGACAGATCGCGGAAATCTGTCGAAGGCGGGGTGGGTCCGGTTGCGGGGGCGTGAGCGCCATGGATGGCGCGACCGAGCT
>NZ_JBYTEK010000064.1:0-13524 GCF_058783335.1 Stenotrophomonas sp. FW305-C-20-S1
GTGTATAAGTCTCGTGGGCTCGGAGATGTGGAAAAGAGACAGGCACTACCCAACGCAAAAGCCCGTCACGTCCGACCGGTGGTAGTGCCGGCCGCTGGCCGGCAACCCACGGCAACGCACAAGCCCATCGCGCCTGCCCCATGGTAGTGCCGGCCGCTGGCCGGCAACCCATGAACCCCGCCCGGCGGTGTGCCCGGCCCCGTCACCCGCGCAGCGTGGCGCCACCATCCACGTACAGGTCACTCATCGCCACGTGCCCGGCCTGCTCGGACAGCAGGAACATCACTGCCTGTGCGATGTCCTCCGGCGTGGCCAGCTTGCGCAAGGGGATGCCCGCCTTGTAGGTGGCCGGATTGCCGGCGATCACCCGTGCCGCGCCCTGCTCGTCTTCCCACATGCCGGTCTGCATCGGGGTCAGCGTGGAGCCCGGCGCAACGATGTTGCAGCGGATGCCCAACGGTGCAAGCTCCAGGCCCAGACAGCGGGTGAACATCGTCGCCGCCGCCTTCGAGGCGGCATAGGCGGCCATGCCATGCCGTGGCACGCCCGCCGCGTTGGAACTGACGGTCACGATGGCACCTTGCCGGCGCGGCGACATCACCCGTGCCAGTGCGCGGCCCACATGGAACACACCATCGGCATTGACCGCGAACACCCTGCGCCAATCCGCGTCACGGGTGTCCACGACCTCACCGACATGCAGCACGCCCGCCACGCTGGCCGCCAACATGATCGGTCCCACCGTGGCTTCCACCTGGTTTACCAGCGCGTCCACGGCCGCGCCGTCGGTGACGTCCAGTGCGAAAGCCTGCACGCGACCATCGTCGGCTGCCAGCGCAGGTCGCTCGCGATCGGTTGCCACGACCCGGCACCCTGCGTCCAGCAGTTGCCCCACCAGCGCCGCACCGATACCGCCGGCTGCGCCGGTCACCAGCGCCACATTCCCTTCAAAACCCGTCAGCTGCATGTTGCACTCTCCTGTTGCCTGTCCCACTGCTGCAGCCGCGCCGACAACCACGGTGCCAGCTGCGCCACCGCATCACGCCCGGTCAGTTCGGCGTGCAGGAACGGCAGCTCGATGGCATCCACCTGCAGCGCATGTGCCTTCCATAGCGCGGACTGCAACTGCGGCCGTGCCTGATGATCGCGTCCGGCCCGCACATGCGCCAGCGTTCCGACGAAGGGTCGGTGCTGGTGTTCGCGGATCAGTCGATTGGTTCCGGTCACCGCCCGTACCACGCCGTCGAGCACCACCTCGGGCAGGCTGCCCAGCGCGCTGCCGCCGCGCCGCAGGAAGGCGAGGATGCGCTCGCGATCGTCCAGTTCCGGATGCGCGTCCGGGTCATGCCCGGCGATGGCCAACAGCGCCCGCAGCGCCGCGATCGGGTCGGGCTCCGGTTCGGCACGCCAGCATTCGCTGGGATAGGCATCGAGCAGCACCAGTTCGCCGACCTCGCGACCGATGTCGTGCAGGCGCACGGCCATCGCCTGCGCGAGGATGCCCCCCACCGACCAGCCGAGCAGATGGATCGGCCCCTGTGGCTGCAGCGTGATCACCCGCTGCACATAGTCGTTGGCCATGGCCTCGATGCTGCCTGGCAGCGGTTGCGTGGGGTCGAGCACGGGTGACTGAAGCCCGTACACCGCGCGCGTTGGCTGCAGCGCCCGGGCCAGTGCGCGATAGTTCCAGGCAATGCCGCCTGCCGGGTGCAGCACGAACAGGGGGGCTGCGGTTGCCTCGTCGGATGCCGACAGCGCAATCACCGGCCCCAGCGCGTGATCGGCGCGTGCGGGCGGCTCGGCAATGCGTGCCGCCAGCGCGGCTACGGTCGGTTGCGCGAACAGCGCACCCAGCCCCAGCTCGCAACGCCAGCGCTGCTCGATGGCCAGCAGCAGGTGCACGGCTGACAGGGAGTCGCCTCCGATGCTGAAGAAATCCACATCAACCGCCACCGGCAGTTCACGCCCCAGCGCCTGTGCAAACAGCCCGGCCAGTTCCTGCTCCAGCGGCGTGCGCGGCGCCTGCCCGGCGGCCTCTTGCTGCCGTGGTTTCGGCAGCGCAGACCGGTCCAGTTTGCCATTGGCGGTCACCGGCCACTGATCCACGCCCACGAACGCAGACGGCACCATGTAGTCCGGCACCCGCGCCAGCAGATGGCTGCGCAGCGCCGCTGCATCGAGCAGCGCCGTCGGCACATAGGCGACCAGCCGCGCCTCGCCGGGTAGATCATCGCGCAACAGCACTTCCACCCGGTCCATTCCAGGCAGCTCGCGCAACGCTGCTTCAATCTCGCCAAGTTCGATGCGCAGGCCGCGCAGCTTTACCTGATGGTCGCTGCGCCCCAGGTACTCGACAGCACCGTCGCCCCGCCAGCGTGCCACGTCGCCGGTGCGATAGATGCGCTCACCCGGCAGGAACGGATCCGCCAGGAAGCGCTCGGCCGTCAGGTCGTGGCGGCCGAGATAGCCGCGTGCCAACTGCACACCGCCGAGGTACAGGTCACCGGCCACGCCCACCGGCACGGGCTGCATCCGTGCGTCCAGCACATACAGGCGGGTGTTCCAGACCGGGAAACCGATCGGCACCGGGCGCGAGCGGTCATCGGCCGACGCCGGCCACCAGCTCACATCCACTGCCGCTTCGGTCGGCCCGTAGAGGTTGTGCAGTTCGGCATGTACCCGCGCATGGAAGCGGTCGCGCAGTGCGGCATCCAGCGCCTCGCCACTGGTGAACACGCGCCGCAGCCGCAGGTCCTGTGAGGCCGGTGCAGCCAGGAACGCATCCAGCATCGACGGTACGAAATGTGCGGTGGTGACACCATGGACGCGGATCAATCGCGCCAGCTCGGTCGGGTCGCGGTGTGCGTCCGGCCCGGCCAACACCAGCGTCGCGCCGCACAGCAGTGGCAGGAAGAATTCCCAGACCGATACGTCGAACGTTGCCGGGGTCTTCTGCAGAATCCGGTCGTCGGCACCAATGCCATAGTGCTCGCGCATCCACAGCAGGCGATTGACGATGGCGCGGTGTTCGATCACCACGCCCTTGGGCTCGCCGGTCGAACCGGAGGTATAGATCACATAGGCCGCATCGTCGCCCATCGGGCCCGGCCAGGGTGCGGCAAAGCTCACGTCGGTCCACTGCTCCGGCGGCAGCACCGGCACATCTGAAAGACGGGATTGCACGCTGGCCTCTGCCAATACGCAGACCGGCTGCGCCGACGCCAGGATGCGCGCCAGGCGCTCCGCGGGATGGGCAAGGTCCAGTGGCAGGTACGCGCCGCCTGCACGCAGCACCGCCAGCAACGCAATCACCAGTTCCAGCGAACGCGGCAGCGCTACGGCAACGACCGTGCCCGGGCCCACGCCCAGCGAGCGTAGCTGCGCGGCCAGGGCGAAGCTGCGCGCCTCCAGCGCAGCATGGTCCAGCGTCGTATCGCCGAACACCAGCGCCGCTGCCGACGGATCGCGGTCCATGCCCTGCTGCAGCAGTTCGACCAGGGTCGTGTCAGGCAGCGCATGCGTGGCGGCATTGAAACCATGCACGACCTGCTTCGTTTCTTCCGGCGTGGCCAGTGGCACCGTCGCGATGTCTTCGGCCAGCAGCGCGGCCGACACGAAATGCAGCAGCCGCCGGGCATGCGCCTTCATGTCATCCAGGCCATACAGGGCCGGGTTTGCTTCAATCTCCAGATCCAGCAGGGTCTGTCCATCGCCACGGAAGCCCAGTGTGAGGTCGTCAACCGGGCCGGTGCTCAGCACTTCCAGTGAGGCCTGCACACCCGGCAGCGCCAGCGGCTTGTAGAACGGCTGTACGTTGATCAACGGCCCATGCAGACGGTGCTGTGCACCGACCAGGCCGAGGTCACGACGCAGCTGTTCGCCACGGTAGCGCCCATGCTTGCGGCTCTGGCTGAGCTGGCGCCCGATGCGCCGGCAGAATTCCTCGACGCCGCCCTCGCCGCCCGCTACCCGCAGCGGCAGCACGTTCATCACCATCGCCGGCACCCGCGCCGCCGCGTTGCCAAGCCGCGCCATGTACGGCACCCCGAGCACGACTTCCTCGGACGCACTCATGCGACGCACATACTCGGCGGCCAACGCGGCAAGCACATCCGGCCACGGCTGCAGCCACGATGCCGAGACCTGCAGCAGGCGCTCGCGCAATGCGGGGTCCACCGGCTGCACCCAGCGCAGTGCATCGTCACTGGCCGCGGCGGTGCCGGCCAGGCCGGTGGAGGCCGGGGCGCCCTGCAGCGCCTGCAACCACCACTGCCGGTCGACGTCGCGGCGCGCATCACTGCGGTAGCTGGCATCATCGGCCAGCACGCCCGCCAACCCTGGCAGCGCACTACCGGTGCGGCCCGCATACAGGGCGCAGACGCGGTCAGTGAACAGCGCCATGCCATAGCCATCGGTGGCCAGGTGATGCACGCGCAGGTACCAGGCCCAGCGCTGGCCACCCAGGTCGAACAGCACCTGCTGGCTCAGCCGGTCGCGGGTCGGGTCGACCGCGCTGCAGCGGTCAGCAAGCATCGCCGTACGCGCCGTCTGCTGCGGATCATCGGCCGCGGCGACATCGCGCAGCTGCAGCAATGGCACCCGCGCGGGCTCGTGCCACTGCACGGGCTGGCCGTCCTCGGCCTCGGCGAAACGCAACGCCAGCGCCTCGGCCTCGACGGCGGCCTGGTTGGCGGCAGCGGTGAACGCCGGCACATCCAGCAAACCCTCGATCCACACCGCGTGCGCGGTATTGAATGCAGGATTCTGCGGTGCCAGCCGCTGGGCAAACCACAGCCCTGCCTGCGCCTCGGTCAGCGGCAGCGGCGATCCGTTCATGCCGTCTGCGCGGCCTGCAGCTGCTGCACCACCGCCCACCACTGGCGCAGCGTGGTGTGTTCAGCCAGCTGCGCGAACTCCAGTGGCAGCCCGGTGTTGCCCCAGGCCAGCACCAGCCCCAGCATGCGCATCGAATCCAGATCCAGATCGATCAGGTTGTCATCATCGCCGATGTCAGCCGCTTGGCAGTCCAGCACGCGGGCGACGTCGGCGCGCATGCGCTCCAGGGTCAAGGTTTCGGTCGTCGCGTTCATCACATTGCCTCCAGCAGCTGGTCGGTGGTCATCGGTACGCCGCAGGTGCGGGCGATCCAGTGCAGCGCCTGGTCATGGTCGGCACGCGAGAAATCGGCCACGGCATCGGCAGCGATGAACGTCTCGATGTCACGCTGGAACGCCTCCACCGCCGTCGCGGTGCATCCGATGTGCGCGTAGACGCCGGTGATCAGCAGCTGGTCGCGGCCGCGCACGCGCATCAGCGTTTCCAGATTGCTGCGCTGGAACGCGCTGTAGCGGTGCTTTACCAGCACATGCTCGCCCGGCTGCGGCGCGAGTGCGTCGATGATCGGCTCGTGATCGGCACGCCGGCCCATGCCCGGGCCCCACAGGTCTGCCTGCAGGCCGCGGTCGCGGCGGTCCTGGTCGCCGTGCTGGGCGGTGTAGAACACCGGAATGCCGTGCGTACGGCAATGTCCCAGCAGGCGCGCGATGTTGTCCACCGCCGGCTGCAGCGGCGCGTTGCCGGCGTCGAATGCGGCGAGGAAATAGCGCTGCATGTCGTGTACCAGCAAGGCAACACGATCACGCTGGGGGCGCCAGGCGCCTCGCGCCTGCGGCAGTTCCGCAGCGGTCGGCAGGGAATACGGGGTAATGCGGGGCAGCGCCATCAGCGCGTTCCTCCTGTCTGTTGCAGATGACGCGCGCGCAGCTGCGCGCGCAGTTCGCGGCGGCTGATCTTGCCAACCGCCGTGGTGTCGAAACTTTCCACGAAAACAATCTGGTCGGGCACCTTGAAGGCGGCCAGGCCACGCCCGCGCATCCACGCCTTCAGCGCCGGCGCCTTGATGGCCTCGCCCTGCTGGATCACGAAGGCACAGCTGCGCTCGCCCAGGTAGTCGTCAGGAATGGAGACCACGGCGGCATCGAATACGCCAGGATGGGCCAGCAGATGGTCTTCGATCTCCTCGGCGGAGATCTTCTCGCCCGCCCGGTTGATGTGGTCGCCGGCACGGCCCTGCACCACCAGATAGCCGCCGGGCAGCTGCTGCACGCGGTCGCCGGTGCGGTAGAAGCCGTCGTCGGTGAACGAGCGCGCGTTGGCCGCCGCGTCATTGTGGTAACTGCGGATGGTGTACGGACCGCGCGTGAGCAGATGACCGACCTCGCCTTCGGCAACGGGCTGGTCGTGGTCGTCGACCACGCGCACTTCATCATCCTCGCTGATCGGCCGGCCCTGGCAGGCGACGACCAGGTCCTGCGGGTCATCCAGCCGGGTGTAGTTGACCAGGCCTTCGGCCATGCCGAACACCTGCTGCAACGTGCAACCGAGGCCATCGATGACCCGCCGCGCGGCTTCCGGCACCAGCTTCGCTCCCCCGACCTGCAGCACCTGCAGGCTGGACAGATCGTGCCGGCTGGTCGCCGCCGCCTGCGCCCACAGCAGCGCCAGGGGCGGCACCAGACCACAGCAGGTCACCTTCTCGCGCGCGATCAACGGAAATGCCGCATCCGGGCCGGGGCCCGAGCTGAGTACCACGCGGGCGCCGGCGTACAGCGCACCGAAGAAACCCGGCGAACTCATCGGGAAATTGTGTGCTGCCGGCAGCGCAACCAGGTACACGCTGTCGCGGTCGATCCCACAGATTTCGTTGCTGGCGCGGAACGAGTAGATGTAATCGTCGTGCGTGCGCGGAATGAGCTTTGACAGCCCGGTGCTGCCGCCGGAGATCTGCAGGAACGCCACCGACTGCGGATCTGGATCGGCCGGCAGCTGGCTGCGATCGCCCTGCAGCGATTCCAGCGCGACGAACTCGGCCGCATCGCCGTCGATCAGCACGTGGCGTACCGCCGGCACTTCCGCCTGCAGCGCGCGCGCCAGGCCACGATGATCGAAGCCTTCATGGACATCGGTACTGATGTAGGCACTGGCCTCGGCCTTGCGCGCAAAGTGGGCCAGCTCGGTGATGCGATGTGCCGGCAGCGCGTACACCGGCACCAGCCCGGCGCGGAACAGGCCACAGACTGTTGCGATGAAACCGGCCGTATTGCCCAGCTGCACCAGCACGCGCTCGCCGGGTTGCAGGCCCAGCGCCAGCAGCCCGGCGCCGATGCGCCCGGCCTCATGCCAGAGCTGCGCATAGCTCAGGCGCACATCGCCAGCCACCACCGCGATGTCATCGGCATGGCGCTCGGCGCGTTCGCGCAGGAAACCCGGGAAGGTTTCGCCACGCCAATGGCCTGCGGCCCGATAGCGCGCGACCAGCGCTTCAGGCCATTGCTGCTGCAGCGGCAGGCGCAAATCAACGGTGGACGGCGTCATGCGGATACCTCGATCAGGGACAGCGGGTCCTGCACGCCCAATGCGTTCAGCAGGGCAGCAAACTTGGCGGCGGTTTCGGCCACTTCGGCCTCGGGCTGCGAGTCGGCGACGATGCCGGCGCCGGCATACAGGCGCAGCTGGGTGCCCTGCAGGCGCGCGCAGCGGATCGCCACATACCAGTCGCCGTCCCCTTGTGCATCCAGCCAGCCCACCGCACCGGCATAGAAGCCGCGCGGCACCGGTTCCAGCGCACGGATGCGCTGCAGTGCCTGCAGCCGCGGGGTACCGCAGACGGCCGGGGTGGGATGCAGCTCGGCCAGCAGGGTCGCCGCCGACGTAGCAGCGTCCTTCAGCGTGGCGTGGATGCGCGTACCCAGATGCCACATGCTGGCGGTGGCGTGCAGCACCGGGCGAGGCTGCGCTTCGATGTGACTGCACCAGGGCGAGAGGCCATCGACAATAGCTTCGACCACATGCCGGTGTTCGTCATGATCCTTCGCCGATGCCAGCAACGCCTGCGCGGCGCGCTCGTCCGCAACCGGATCGGCACTGCGCCTGGCCGAACCGGCCAGCGGATGCGACAGCACCTGCGCACTGCGTTTGCGCAGCAGCAGTTCCGGTGTCGCCCCCACCAGCCATGCCGGCGCCTGGCCAACGTCCACCGGCAGCGGCACGGCGTAGGTCGCCACCGAAGGATCGGTGCCGAGGCGGGCCAGCAGCATTTCCGGTGACAGCGCCTGCTGCGTGTGCGCCAACAGGCTGCGCGCCAGTACCACCTTGTGCAGCTCCGGGTCCGGCGCGCGCATCGCGCTGACCGCGTCGGCCACGGCCGCTGCATACGCCTGCGCCGAGGGCTCGGCAGTCAGCGCTCCGGACAGCGCCGGCGCCGCCTGCGACTGCACGGGCAATGCCGGCAGCAGGCGCTCGGGCTGGTACAACGCATCATCGGCGCGCGGCTCGAACGGCACCGCGCCGACCAGCAGGCCCGGCCCACCGCGCTGCTGCGCGAAGAACGTCGCCACGCGCTCGGCCAGCGTGGCCAGCACACCGGTCGGCAAGGGTGCGCGGCAGCCGCGCGCGTGCATCTGCTGATCGGCCTGCCGCAGCAGGAACAGCGACGCTTCGGCGGTGGGCTCGGGCAGCATCGACGCAGCCTCCGGCCACGCGCCCTGCATCAGGGAATCGTTCATGGGGTCTCCTTCATCCGATACGCTGCTGCCAGCACGCACAGCACCAGCAGCAGCACGCCGACCAGCAGGTAAGGCAGGCTGGCGCCGCCGCGATACAACAGGGTGCCGAGCATCGGCCCGGCCACCATGCCCAGCCCCTGCGCCGCCGCGACGGTGCCGGCCGCCGCCCCCTGTTCGTGCGCCTGCACCGCGTCGGCGGCCAACGCCTGGAACGAGGGGAACACGAAGCCCATGCCGAACGCTGCAAGCGCGTAGGCCGCCGGCAACTGCCAGGTCTGCTGCACCGCCGCCACCGACGCAAAGCCGATGCCTGCGATCAGTGCGCCGAGGATGATCCAGCGCCGGGGATGCACGTCCAGTTTCATCACCAGCCCCTGCGCGAGGATCAGGCCCACGCCGACTGCAGTCAGTGCGATGCCGGCCATGCGTGCACCTTCGGCTGCGTCCAGGCCGAAGCGGTCGATGGCGAAGAAGCCGACCGTGACCTGGGCGATGGTCACCGACACCATCGCCACGAACGCGGCCATCTGCGGCAGGCGCAGCCGCCGGTCGAGGCGCGACAGCGGTACGCGGTTGCGGCTGTGTGCGGCTGCCACCGGCGGCGTGGCCGGCAGGCGCCAGGCCAGCAGGCCCAGCGCGAGCAGCGGCAACAGCGCAGCCACGTACAGCGCCAGCGGCAGGTTCTTGTAGGCAAGCCATCCGGCAGCAGCCGGACCCAGCACCATCCCCAGCGCGTTGGCGCTGCCAAGACGGGCGAGGAATTTCGTACGTTGGCCGGTGGGTGCCTTGTCGGCGATCAGCGCGGCAGCGGTCGGCGGCACAGCCGCGTAGAACAGGCCGATCAGGCCACGCGCACCGACCAGCACCAGCACCGAGACCAGCACCGGCGGTATTGTCTGCAGCGCGACATCGATGAACACCGCCAGCGCGATGTAGACCACGGTGTAGGCACTCATCGCCAGCATCAGCACGCGCTTGCGGCCGATGCGGTCGCTGAGCTGGCCCCAGGGGCGCGCGGCCAGCATCCACAACACGCCTGCAGCAGTCACCGATAGACCGGCATGCCATTCGGACAGGCCCAGCAGGCGGACCACCGGGCCGATGACGGCGACGAAGGACATCATCGCCATGGTGCCGATCAGGGCAGCCAACACCAGCGCCGGCAAGCCGGGAACCACGGGACGTGCATGCATGGAACACCAACCGTAACCAGGGAGGGAACGCCGGGCGCATCCGCACCCCGCGCGACGTCGCCCTGTCAGGCGGCGACGCCATCCTTAAATGATAACGGCTCGCATTTGCATTTGATACCCATTCGCTTAACGGGCACGCACCTGCGGGTGCATCACTGCCCTGCGCGTACCGACAGCAGGCCGCGACGCTTGAACCACCACTCCAGCGGCAGGGTCACCAGCGGCGGAATCGCAGCCAGCAACGCCAGCCCCGTTGCCCACCATGGCCAGCGCAGGCGCAGCGCCGCAAACAGCGTCACCGCCACGTAGACCAGGAACGCCACGCCATGCAGCGGCCCGAACAGCTTCACCAGCGCGACGTTGGCCTGCGGGCCGTACTTGAGCCACATGCCGGCCAGCAGCCCGGCCCAGGTGATGGCCTCGATGAAGGCGACGACGGCGAAAAGGCGCCCGGTCGGGTGCAGCGGGTTACGGTGGGTCACGCAGGGCTCCAGCGCTGGATATCAAATGCGAATGATACGCAGATGCGAACGATCCGAACACCGAGGGTAGCGCCGGGCCATGCCCGGCGAACGGTGGAGCTCTGTCCACCAAGGTGGACACCTACCGACGCGTATCGGGCAGGACGTGCTCGCCGATCTCGCCCAGTACGTCGTCCACCGGCCGGCCGTTGTCCACCAGGTTGAACATCACATGCGCCACACCCTGCGCGTGTACGCGTTGCAGGTACGCGCGCAGGCCATCGCGGCCCACCTTCAGGCCCAGCGGCAGCGGCTCCGCCGGCGCAGTTGGATCGGCCTGCAGGTCCAGCAGCATCGACTGCACGAATGGCTTGGGCGCGCCGCCGCTCTGGGCCAGCGCCTGCTGCCACAGACCGATGCGCCCTTCCTGCGCGGTCTCTTCGCGGTGATAGGTCGCCCAGCCTTCGGCCTCGCGTGCGATCCACTGCAGGCTCTGCCGCGCAGTACCGACCACCAGCATCGGAACGCGCCTTGCCGGCTTAGGAAGTACGTCGTATCCACCGGTTGCCTGCAACACCGGCGCGCGCTCGGAGGGTTCGGGGGACAGCGCCGCACGCAGCAGCGACCAGCGCTCGCGGAAGGTGCCCGCCCTGCCCTGCAGATCTTCGCCGAAGGCCGCGAACTCTTCTGGTCGATCGCCCGAACCCAGCCCCAGCACGAAGCGTCCACCGCTGATCCGGTCCAGCGTCAGCGCCGATTTCGCCACCTGCAGCGGTTGCCGCAACGGCAGCACGATGGCCGCAGTGCCGATCACGATGCGCTCGGTCGCCGCGGCCAGCATGCCCAGCCACAGGAACGGATCATCCAGCGCACTGGCGGTCGCATCCGGCCCCTGCGGCACCATCAACGGCACATCGCGGGTCCACAACGCGGCAAAACCCAGATCGTCGGCCAGCCGCGCGACGCGGCGCGCCTCCAGTGGATCGGCCAGGCCGTGTGCGGCCACCGGCGTCATCAGGCCAAGGCTCAAGCCCTGCTCTGGAAACAGACGTACATGGGCAGGATTGAAATCAGTCATGCCGCCAGCTTAGCGTGGGGCATTGATGGCGTCCCACAACAGGAAGTACAGCGCATGCTCAGGATCCGTCCCGCCCACGTCGATGACCTGCCCGCGATCAGCGCGGTGTGCATGGCGGCCTTCACTGCAGCCGTTGCGCCCATGCTTACCGCCGAGGGCATCGCCACCTTCGGCAACGTGGCCGCAGCCAGCGCCTTCGCCGAGCGCCTGCAGGGTGACAACCACATCCTGGTGGCCGAACAGGAGGGCCGTGTGGTCGGCGTGGTGGAACTGAAGGCGGGCCAGCACCTGGCGATGCTGTTCGTCGCGCCGGAGCTGCAGGGGCAAGGCATCGGTCGTGCCCTGCTGCAGTCGGTGCTGCCGCAGGTACGCGGCCCGCAGATGACCGTGCGCGCCTCGCTCAACGCGGTGCCCGCCTACGAACACTATGGGTTCGTGCTGGATGGCGACGTCGGCGAGTACCACGGCCTGATCTACCAGCCGTTGGTGTTGGCGGTGCCCGCTCCGGTGGCTGCGTCCCCTGGTCCGCACTGATACCCCGCCCACATGCCGTGCTGCGCGTGCGACATAAGCAAACTGCATCAGCCAGCACCCCGACCGTTCCTACAATGGCCCACCACCCTGTCCTTCGAGATGCTGCCGATGCGCGTCGCGCTTTCCCTGTTGCTGTTGGCCTCGGCCCTGAGCGCCTGCTCCCCCGCGTCCGCGCCGGTACCGACGGCGAAGGCGGCATCGACCGCCCCGGCCTCCGCCATCGCCTGGCGCCAGGGCGATGTGGATGATGCGTTCAACGAAGCCGCCGAGAGTGGCAAGCCGGTGCTGCTGTACTGGGGCGCGGTGTGGTGCCCGCCGTGCAACCAGCTCAAGGCGGGGCTGTTCAAGGATCCGGCCTTCATCGCACTGACCGGCAAATTCGTGCCGGTCTACCTGGACGGCGACGAAGAAGGCGCGCAGGCATGGGGCGAACGCTTCGGCGTGCGCGGCTATCCGACCCTGATCGTGCTCGACCCGCAGCGCAACGAAATCACCCGCGTGGCCGGCGGCAACGACGCGGCCGAACTGACCCGGGCCCTGACCGTCGCCGCCAGCCGCCGCAGCGCTGTCGCCGAAACACTTGCGACCGCGCTGGCGACGCCGGCCACGCTTGGCGCCGAAGACTGGCAGGTACTGGGCGATTACGGCTGGGAGGTGGATGCCAACCGCCTGGCTGGCAAGCGCAGCGCCCAGGACGTGCTGCAGCAGCTGGCCAAGGCCGCACCCGAGCCTGCGCTGCAGCGTCGCTTCGCGCTGCTCGCCTTGGCTACCGCCGAGAAACCGACGGCAGCGCCCACCCAGGTACGCGAACTGTTGCAGGCGGTGCTGGCACAACCGGCGGAGGTACGTCGCAACCGCGAGTTGCTGGGGTATGCCGGCGCCGGGCTGGTCAAGCAGGCCAGCGCTGGTCCGGCCAGCAGCAATGCCCTCGGCCAGCAGTTGCTGGTCGCGCTGGAACGTGCCGATGCCGCGCGTGGTGATCGCGCAGACGATGCCTTGTCACGCGCGTTGACCGAGTTGGCGCTGGCGCGCCAGCAGCAGCCCGAAGGCGCGCTGTCGGCAGCACTGGTGCAGCGCGTAAAGCAGCGCGTGGCCGCCGCCGATGCCGCAGCCACCGATGCACACGCGCGCCAGGCCACCATCAGCAGTGCCGTCTACGCGCTGCGTCAGGTCGATGATGATGCAGGCGCCGAGGCCTTGCTGCTGGCAGAGCTGAAGCGCAGCGAGCAGCCTTACTACTACATGCCGGAGCTGGCCGAACTGGCCGAGCAGCGTGGTGATAGCGCCGGCGCCCTGGAATGGCTGAAGCGTGCCTATGAAGGCGCGCAGGGCCCTGCCACGCGCGTGCAGTGGGGCGTGCTGTACGTGGAAGGCCTGCTGCGGCTGGCACCCGATGATGCACCGCGTATCGAGCAGGCCACCGAGGCCTTGATCGCTGAGCTGGACAAGCAGCCGTCCGGCTACCACCAGCGCACGCGCCAGCGCTTCGAACGGCTGGCCGGGCAGCTGCAGGCGTGGAGCGCCAAGCACAAGGGTGCGGACACGCTGGCGCGGCTGCAGCAGCGGATGCAGGCGGCCTGTGGTGATCAGGTTGATAGCGGCTGCAAGGAATGGCTGAGCTGACGCCAGACGCAGGATTCGACGGATACAGGTAGTGCCGGCCGCTGGCCGGCAGCCCCGACCATCACCAGCTG
>NZ_JBYTEK010000065.1:0-12645 GCF_058783335.1 Stenotrophomonas sp. FW305-C-20-S1
AAACCCGTCCATGGGGGCTTGGCCGCGGCATCCATGCCGCGGACACCCCCGCAACCGGACCCACCCCGCCTTCGACAATTTCCCGCTGCTGTTGGTGGGTGCTGACCGTTGGTCGGCACGCTGCGCTTGGTGGGTGCTGACCGTTGGTCGGCACGCTGCTCTTGGTAGGTGTCGACCTTGGTCGACACGCTTGATCCACGCCATGCATGAATGCTGCTCTCGAGGCGTGTGACGCGTCATTTCACCGGCGTCGGTTTTTTGGCCTATGGCTGCAGGGTCCAGCGGCCGGAATTCTGGCGCTGGCGTGGGGCGATGGGGCCGTCGTGCTGGGTGTAGATGAAGCGGCCCTGGTGGTCGGTCAGGCAGGTCAGCAGCAGGGTGTAGCGGGCGGGGCCGGCGGGGTGGGCTTCTGTCATCTGGATTTCCGCAATGTGCGGAGCCAGTTGCTGGTAACGGTAGCTGCCGCCGATGCGGAGGTCGGTGCCGAGGATGTGCAGCACGTACTGATTGCTGCCGAAGCTGACCTGCACCATGCGTCCGGCATTGGGGTTGTCCGGCTGATACAGCGGATCGCTGAGGTTGGTGAACTGGCGCTGGTCGAGTGTGGTGGGCAGCGTGCAGTTGGATGCTGCGGCCAAGGCCGGGCAGAGCAGGGCGGCAAGCAGAGTCAGACGATGCATGGCGGAACCTTGTTGGGATGTCCTTGCCATGCTCCGCGGTGCGGTTGCGTTGTCTGTAGGAAAACGTGCAAATGCAGCGAAATATTCTCGGTACCGTCGCCCATCATCCACGCATGGCGTGGATCTACTGAGCAATCCGGCCGCTGCCATGGAACCGTCGGGCCCGCCCGCGCATCAGGCGGACCCCCACAAACACCAACGCCCGGGCAAGCCCAGGCGTTCGTGCCCCCTTCATGCTGGTGACGCGTGTCAGCTGGCCAGTTCGGCCGCTTCGCGTTCGATGCCGTACTTGCGCAGCTTTTCCACCAGGGTGGTGCGGCGCAGGCCGAGCAGCTGGGCGGCGTGGGCAACCACGCCCTGGGTGCGTTCCAGTGCTTCGTTGATCAGGCCCAGTTCGATGTTGGCCATGTGGTTGCGCAGGTCCAGGCCGTCGTCCGGCAACGCGGCCGGCGCTGCGGCGCGGTTGACGGCGATGCCATGCTCGAGTGACGGCTGGTTGCCGCTGCCCGGGGTGTGGAACGAGAAGCTGCGCAGGTCCAGGCGTTCTTCGCTGGCGACAACCGGAGCGGCCGCGACCACAGCGGGTACGGCCAGCGCGGCGTCGCCGCGGTAGCGTGCCGGCAGGTCCTGCACGCGCACCGAGCCACCCGGGTGCAGCACGGCCAGGCGCTCGACCAGGTTGGTCAGTTCGCGCACGTTGCCCGGCCACTCGTAGCCGGCCAGCGCCTGCAGCGCTTCCGGGGTGAAGCGCACTTCGCCGCGACCGGTGCGCGCCAGCTGGGTGGCGATGGTTTCCACCAGCGCCGGCAGGTCTTCGCGACGCTCGCGCAGGGCCGGCACATCGATCGGGAACACGTTGAGGCGATAGAACAGGTCCTCGCGGAACTTGCCATCGGCAATGCGGCTTTCCAGGTCGCGATGGGTTGCGGCGATCACCCGCACGTTGCAGCGGATGGTCTGGTTGCCGCCGACGCGCTCGAAGCTGCGCTCCTGCAGCACGCGCAGCAGCTTGACCTGCATCGGCAGGCTCATGTCGCCGATCTCATCGAGCAGCAGGGTGCCGCCCTCGGCCATTTCGAAACGGCCTTTGCGCGCGGTCAGTGCGCCGGTGAAGGCGCCCTTTTCGTGGCCGAACAGCTCGCTTTCCAGCAGTTCGGCCGGAATCGCGCCGCAGTTGATCGCCACGAACGGACCGTCGCGGCGCGGCGAGCGCTGGTGGATGCTGCGCGATACCACTTCCTTGCCGGTGCCCGATTCGCCCAGCACCAGCACGGTGGTGTCGAACGCGGCGACCTGCTCGATCATCGTGCGCAGTGCGCTGACCGCCGGACCGTTGCCGGTCGGGCCCTGGTCCTGCACGGCACCGGCCTGGTGTTCGGCATCCAGGCGCTTGAGGCTGGCGCGGCGCAGCAGGGCTTCCATCTGTGCGTGACGCAGCGGCGCTTCCAGCGGCCAGATGTTGGCTTCGTGCAGGCCATGCCGCTGCGCGAACGCAGTCGCGTCACCGTCGGCCAGCAGCACCGGCGGCGGCAGGCTGCTGCCCCCCAGCCAGGCGTACAGGGCGGTGCTGGCGGCACTGTCGTCCAGGCTGCCGACGATCACCGCCATCCAGTCGTTCTGGCGCTGGCGCGTCAGGTCGAAATCGGCCGCGTCGGAAACCCAGCGTGGGTTGAAGTCCATGAATTCCAGCAGGGCCACGGTGCGCTCGGCACGCACCGCGTCGTTGTCCAGTACCAGGATGCGCGATTCGCTCACGACCGTTCCTCCCTGAGGCCTTCCAGGATCGGCATGACTTCCTGGATGTAGGACAGCTTGCTGACGAAGTTGTCGGCGCCGGCGCGCAGTGCGTGCTCGCGATGCTCGACGTCATCGAAGTGGCTGGCGATCACGATGTACGGGGCATCATCCTGCGACTTGATCAGGCGGGTGGCCTGCAGGCCGCCCATTTCCGGCATCGCCAGGTCCATCAGCACCACCTGCGGGCGCAGGCTTTCCGAGCGTTCGATCGCTTCCAGGCCGTTGCCGGCGCTGCCGACGATCTGCAGCCAGTCGATCTTGCGGAAGTGGCGCATGGCCGCGTTGATGAAGCCCTCGTGGTCATCGACCAGCAGAACTGTGAGCTTGTTCATGTCCAACATCCTTTTCAGCCCACCCGGGCCAGCTGCGGTTGCCTGGCGTTGACCCGGCGCCGTTCTCGGGCCGGGGCGATATCCAGTTGTTCGCGGTATTTTGCGACGGTTCGACGGGCAATGTTCACCCCTTGGCGGGACAGCAGGCCAGCGATGGCCTCGTCCGCCAGCGGGCGTCCGGCCGGTTCGGCGTCGATCAGGCGGCGGACCATGGCCTTGACCGCCTGGCCGGACACGCTGGCCCCTTCCAGGCGCACGGCGAAGAAGTGCTTGAGTTCGAAGGTGCCGCGCGGGGTCTGCAGGTACTTGCCGGTGGTGATGCGCGAAACGGTGGATTCGTGCATGCCGATTTCTTCGGCCACTTCCTTCAGGGTCAGCGGTGCCATGGCTTCCTCGCCACGCACCAGGAAGGCTGCCTGGCGCTCGACGATCACCCGCGCCGTGCGCAGCAGGGTGTCGTAACGCATCGACAGGCCGCGGCTGAACCAGCGTGCCTCCTGCAGCATCTCGCGCAGAGCCGGGGCCGCTTCGCCGCTGTCGGCCAGGGCCTGCTCGTACTGGCTGTTGATCGACACCCGGCGGCTGGTGGCCGGGTTCAGCGCCACCTTCCATTGTTCGTCGGCGTGCCAGGCGACCACGTCCGGCACCACCACTGCATTGCGCTCGGGCAGCAGGCTGTCGCCCGGGCGCGGCTGCAGCGACAGGATCAGGCGGACGGCTTCGCGCACGTCCTCGATCTCGGCATCGTGCTGGCGGGCGAGGGCGGGGTAGTCGTGCGCGGCCAAGGCATCGAGCGCGCCCTGCAGGATGCGCGCAGCCAGATGCCGGGCCGGCACCACGCCGTGCAGGCTGCACAGCTGGGCCAGCAGCGATTCGCGCAGGTCCTGTGCGGCCATGCCGGCCGGCTCGCCCTGCAGCAGGTGCTGGCGGACAGCTTCAACGCCGTCGGCATCGATGTCGAACTGCGCGCTGGCCAGCAGCTGCAGCTGCGCCAGCGGTGCCTGCAGGTAGCCGGCATCGTCGCAGTGTTCCAGCCAGAAGGCGGCCACGGCCAGTTCGTGCTCGTCCAGGTCCAGCGCCAGGCGCTGCAGCACGCGCAGCTGCGGGTCGCTCGACTCGCCAGCGGCGATGCGCGCCATGCGGTCGTCGTCGCCGTCCTGCCAGTTGGCGCCGGACACCTCCCACATCGAGGATTCGGGCAGTTCGTCGAACGCGGCCGTATCCAGCGTGGTGGTGGCCGGATCGGTAGCTTCGGCGGCGGGCGCTTCGGCGTCTTCGATTTCCAGCAGCGGATTGGAGTCCAGCAGGCGCTGGATTTCCTGTTCCAGGTGCAGGCCGTCGAGCTGCAGCAGCCGGATCGACTGCAGCAACTGCGGGGTGAGGTGAAGTTGTTGGCCCAGCTGGGTCGAAAGTGCAGCCTTCATCGTGGTTCCCCGGCGCCGCTCCCCGACGCCTTGTGGAACACATCTTGCTTTTGATCCGGCAAGGGCGGAATCGGGGGGTTCCTGAGGGTGTTGGTGGTGTTCCCGACACCGTGTAGGGAAAACCCCTACACAAGCGCGGGATTTTGACGATTACGCGCACCAAGTCATTGATTCGTGGTCAGCGGCCACGGCGGCAGGTCGTGCGTGCTGTACGGAATCCCGTCGGGATGCGCGTGGGTGACGGTATTTCGGCGCCAGCCCTGCCAGTGGCGCTGCGGCGTTACCGCCGACGCGGGGACGTCATTCCAGTTCGTGCTGGTGGCGCGCGGCCAGCAGCAGCAGATCATTGGCGCGACGGCAACCCAGCGATTCCATCATGCGTGCGCGATGGGTCTCCACCGTCTTGACGCTGATACCAAGATCGGCGGCGATTTCCTTGTTGCTCTCGCCCTTGCCGATGCGGCGAAGGATCTCGCGCTGGCGCGGCGACAGTGCGGCAATGCCGGTCGGTTTTTCGCGACCGAGCATCGGCGCCAGCATCTTGGCCGAGATCTGCGGGCTCAGGAATACCTGGCCTGCATGCGCGGCACGCAGCGCCAGTTCCAGCTCCTGCGGTGCGGCATCCTTGACCACGAAACCGACGGCACCCCGATCCAGGGCGTCGCGCACGTGGGCGGCGTCGTCGTGCATGGTCATCATCACGATGCGCGTACCGGGTGCGCGCAGGCGGATGTCGCTCAGCGCTTCCAGGCCGGTGCGGCCGGGCAGCGACAGGTCCATCAACACCACGTCCGGTGCGTGCTGCAGGGCCATCTGCAGTGCCTGTTCGGCATTGCTGGCCTCGGCGACGAGCTGCACGTCGGCAAACCCCTGCAGCAGCCGCGCCAGGCCGGCGCGAACCAGGGTGTGATCGTCGACGATGAGAACTCGCACAGGCACGCTGGAGGTTGGGGAGGGGGCTCCACCTTAACTTAGCTGAACGGGCACGCCAAGGGCTGTCCGTCCGCCTGCATGGTGGCAGATTTCAGCGTGCGCGGCGGGCCTCGGCCACCTGCCGGCGGTGCAGCCGGAACAGATGCCGTTCCATCGCCATTTCCAGGCCATCGCCGAGGCGATGGAAGCGCAGCCACAGATAGTGACCACCACCGCCATCGGCCGCTTCGGCGATGACTTCCACCGGCAGGTCGATATGGTCGGGCAGCCAGTCGCTGGGTTGCAGGCGGACAACGCCGGCCTGGCCGGGCGTGCTGCCGCTGCGTGGGCCCAGCTGCAGGCGGATGCCACGGCGCGACCAGCGCACCGGGCGAAGCGTTGGTTCCTGGCCCTGCTGGCGGATCAGGCGGCCGAGCAGGACCATGGTCAGGTCCACCTTGGCTTCCAGGCGCTGCAGCTGCAGGCTGGCTTCGCTGCGTTCCTCGTGTTCGTCGATGCGGCTGTCTTCGACCAGTGCCAGGCTGCGCAGCAGGCCTTCGGCACTGCTGGTCCGGCCCACTGCACTGCCGGCCTGGAACTCGGCGGGCAGGGCCAGTTCACAGCTGAGCGTTTCGTCGAACAGCTCGCTTTCAGCCGGGTGGTGCAGGGACGTGGTCGGCAGCACGGTCATGCCAGCGATTCTGCCTGCAGGTAGGCATGCGCGGCGCGAAGGGAGCGGCGGCCGTCCTGCATCTGCACGGAGACTGCGTCGCGACGCTGGCGCAGCAGGCCGAGCAGGCTCTGCTGGCGCTCCAGCAGGGCCGACAGCGGCGCGTGGTCGGCGCTGCCCAGCGGCTGGCTCAGCAGTGCGTGCAGGGTGCTGTCATGGCCATCGAGCAGGCTGTCGGCCTGTTCGAAGGCCTCTTCGTCGAGGGCCTTCTCGAAGGCATCCAGCTGCGCGTTGAGTTCAAGCAGGCTCATGGCGCCACCGCCGCGGGACGGCGCTGCTCGTGCGGAATGGCATTCCAGGCACCGTCGATCTCGCCCAGCAGCTGCAGCGATTCGTCCAGCGCGGCGCGGTCGTTGTGCAGGTTGGCTTCGGTCAGGCGCTGCAGCAGGTAGTCGTACAGCGCCGACAGGTTGCCGGCGATTTCGCCGCCGGCTTCATGGTCCAGCGAGCCGTTGAGGTGGGCGACGATCGCACATGCTTCGCCGATCGCCTTGCCCTTGCCGGCCTGGTCGCCCTGGTCGAGGGTGGCCTGTGCACGGCGCACGCGCTCCAGCGCGCCAGACAGCAGCAGCGCCACCAGTTTGTGCGGATCGGCATCGGCGACCGCACTGGTCACACCCACCTGGCGGTATTGCTCGGCGTACTGACGGCTGGAACCGTACATTCGTGATTCTCCCTTGCGCGGGGTGCCGGGGTGCGGTCGAAGGGACCGTTGACGCCGGCACTGCGATGATTGCTGTTGCGTCCGTTATCGGTGCGTACGGCGCCAAACTTGAGCGCCGTGCGTGTTTCCTCAGCGGTTCAACTGGGCCAGCTGCTGCTGCAGCGCGGTGTTGCTCTGCTGCAGCTTGCCCATCAGGCTGTCCAATGCCACGAACTGCTTCTTGTAACGGGCCTCGACACCGACCATGCGCGCGTCCAGGTCCTTGCGGCGCTTGTCGATGTTGTCCAGCGTGGTGTTCAGCCCCTTGGTGCGGGCGACGAAGGCGCCTTCCTTGCCAACCGTGGTGCTGACGTAGCCGTCCACCAGCGAATACAGCCGGCCAGCACCGCCGGTATCGCCGGTGACCGCCTGGCGGATCTTCTCCGGCTGCGCGGCGAGGGCTGCGGCGAACTTGGTGCTGTCCAGCACCAGGGTGCCATCGGCGTTGGGATAGCCGCGGGTCTGCAGGCCCAGTGCCTTGGCGTCCAGCTGGTCGCCTGCCAGGTCCTTGAGCACGCCGGACATCGTCGAGCGCAGCTGCGCGATCGCACCCCGCATCTGCGCATCGCCGGTCAGTGCGGCGGCTTCCTTGGTCTTCGCGTCGTACTTGGTTTCGGTGTTGATCGCCGCGATGGCCGCGTTGTAGGCGGTGACGAACTCCTGCATCACCTTGGTTGCGGCGGTGGTGTCGGTGCTGATGACGACCGTGCTCTTGCCCTGTTCCTTAAGGTTCAGGGTCAGGCCTGGCACGGCGTCGGCCACGGTGTTGCTGGCACTCACCACTTCCACACCATCAATGGTCAGCAGCGCATCCTTGGCGGGGCTGTTTTCCTTAAGGCTGCCGACCAGCGCGCCCAGCTTCGGATCACTGCCGGCGTACTCCAGCTTGATGGCACTGGCTGCGCCGGTCTTTTCCTGGGCGATGGACAGGTACTGGTTGTCGCCGGAGCTGATCAGCGTGGCCTGCACGCCTTCCTTGCGGCCAGCGGCGTCGATCTTGTTGCGGACGGTGGTGAGGGTGTCGCCTTCCTCCACCTGGATGTTCATGGTCTTGGCCTTGTCACCCACCCCAACGGTGAGCGTCAAGGTTCCGGCACCGAAGGTGTCGGTCTTGGGCATGGAGGTATCGGCGATCAGCTTGTGCGCCGATGCAAGATTCTTCACCTCGACCAGATGCGTGCCGTTGGACGCGGCAGCCTTCGTGGTGCCTACGTCGTACAGCGCTACGGACGCTGTCAGTACGTCGTTGGCATTGTTGGGGCCGGCCTTTCCTGTTGCGCTGACGGTGCGGGTGTCGAAGGCGGTGGTGGCCTTCAATGCGGTCAGGGCGGTCTTCAGCTTGTCGAAGGCCGAGGTGACCGTGCCGAGCGACGACAGCTGCATCTTGGTCTTGGACTGCTGCAGGTTCAGCGCATTGTCGGCCGGCTTGCGGTCCGCTGCGACCAGCTGGTTGACGATGCTGGAGATGTCCAGCCCTGAGCCAATGCCACCGTATCCAAAGTCTGCCACGTCGTTTCTCCTGGTATACGGGCCTGGCCGTCGTACGGCGGCCCGTCGTCAACGAAAATAGCGGCCTGTGCCGCTGGGTCTTGAGGACTTCGTTGATGCATGCGCCGTGCCACTGGCTGGTGGGGCGGTTCTGGCACGCCGGTTGCAGGAGGTCTGGGGCAGGGTGCGGGTGGGTTCACCGCGGGCTGCCGGGGGTCTGTAAAAAACCCTCCCCCAATGCAGGGGAGGGATCAGGCTACTGACAATCGGGGGGAGACGAAGCCGCCCGGTACGTACAGTCAACATGCACAACGCTGAAAGAGAGGTCCGCAGGGGCGGGCGATGCCAAGCCGGTTCGGGAAGCTTCCCGGGCCGGGCATGGCCGGCACCTGAGTACGCCGTGGCTGTCGGGTTGCCGCTACCGTCGGTTCAACCCGACGGTAGCGGCGCCTTCTTGCCGTGGATCAGCGCAGCAGGCTGAGCACGCCCTGCGGCACCTGGTTGGCCTGGGCCAGCATGGCCGTACCGGCCTGCTGCAGGATCTGGGTGCGGGTCAGCTCAGCGGTTTCCTTGGCGAAGTCGGTGTCCTTGATGCGGCTGCGCGACGCCGACAGGTTTTCCGACGAGGTCTGCAGGTTGGCCACCACCGAGGTGAAGCGGTTCTGGATGGCACCGAGGTCGGCACGGGTGCTGTTGATCGCACCCAGGGCCTTGTCGACCACTTCCAGCGACTGCTGGGCGCCGAGCACGGTGCTCACGTCCAGCTTCTGCACGTTGGCCGAGGTATCGGTACCGGCGGTGTAGGCGCCAGCGGCAGCCGCGGTGCCCCAGGTCTTGCCGGTGGCATCGTAGTCGCTGCGCATCAGGGCGATATCGGCAGCGGCAACAGCCTTGCCTTCCTTCACCGAGCTCAGCTTCAGCGTGCCGTCGGCATTGGCTTCGGCGTAGATGCCGGCTTCGCCGAGCTTGGCGTTGATGGCGGTCGCCACGGCCTTGGATGCGTCGGCCGTGGTGGCACCGGCCTTGACTTCAACCGTGCCGATGTCCACGCCCATCACCGTGCCGGAGAAGCGGGCACCGTCGGTGCTGGCGGCCAGGGCAGCGGTCGCGCCGGTGGCGAAGGTCGAGGTGCCCAGCGAGCCAGCCTTGGCGTCGATGGTCTTGTCGATGGCGATGGCCTGGCCGGCGTTGGCGCCGACCTGGAACAGCTGGCTGGAGAACGAACCGTCCAGCAGCTTGGTGCCGTTGAAGTCCGACTGCTTGGCGACGCGGTCGATTTCCGAAACCAGCTGGGTCACTTCGGCCTGCAGTGCCTTGCGGTCGCTGGCCGAGTTGGTGGCGTTGGAGGCCTGCACCGACAGCTCGCGGACGCGCTGCAGGTTGTTGCCGATTTCGGTCAGCGAACCTTCGGCGACCTGGGCCAGCGAAATGCCGTCGTTGGCATTGCGGATGGCCACGTCGGTGCCGCGGATCTGGGTACCGAAGCGCTCGGAGATCGCCAGGCCGGCCGCATCGTCCTTGGCGCTGTTGATGCGCGAACCGGAGGACAGGCGCTGGATGGTGGTAGCGAGCGAGCTGCCGCTGGTGCTCAGGTTGCGCTGAGCATTCAGGGACATGGTGTTGGTGTTGATGACTTGTGCCATGGTGCTTTTCCTTTGGCGAAGGTGGAACGTATTTCAGGAACCGGGCGGCAGCTCAGCCGCCGCCCGGTGGTCGATCAAGGAGCGGATCAGCGCAGCAGGCTGAGCACGCCCTGCGGCACCTGGTTGGCCTGGGCCAGCATGGCCGTACCGGCCTGCTGCAGGATCTGGGTGCGGGTCAGCTCAGCGGTTTCCTTGGCGAAGTCGGTGTCCTTGATGCGGCTGCGCGACGCCGACAGGTTTTCCGAGGAGGTCTGCAGGTTGGCGACCACCGAGGTGAAGCGGTTCTGGATCGCACCGAGGTCGGCGCGGGTGCTGTTGATCGCACCCAGGGCCTTGTCGACCACTTCCATTGCCTGCTGTGCACCCTTGACGGTGCTGACGTCCAGATCGCTGGCGAACTTCGAGGCCGGTGCCGCCGCAGCGGTGGTGGCGGTGAAGGTCGGGGCGGTGGCGCCAGTCCAGGTACCCGGCGTTGCGGTGATGGCCTTGAACGAGCCGTCAGCGTTGGTGCTGTCCTTGACCGAAGTCAGGGTCACGCCGGTGGTGCCGTTCACTTCGGCGTAGACGCCGGTTTCGCCGATCTTGGCGTTGATCGCGGTCACCAGTGCTTCGCGCGAGGCCTTGCCGGTGGCAGCGGCGTCGGCGCCCTGCTTGACCGAGACGTCGGCGATGGCCACACCGTTGATCGACAGGCCGCTGGTGCTGAAATCAGCGTTGGTGCCCGGATCGGCCAGGGCCAGCGCGTTGGTGTCGAACTTGGCGCCACCCAGGGCATTGGCCTTGGCATCGATGGTCTTGTCGATGGCGATGGCCTGGCCGGCGTTGGCGCCGACCTGGAACAGCTGGCTGGAGAACGAACCGTCCAGCAGCTTGGTGCCGTTGAAGTCCGACTGCTTGGCGACGCGGTCGATTTCCGAAACCAGCTGGGTCACTTCGGCCTGCAGCGCCTTGCGGTCGCTGGCCGAGTTGGTGGCGTTGGAGGCCTGCACCGACAGCTCGCGGACGCGCTGCAGGTTGTTGCCGATTTCGGTCAGCGAACCTTCGGCGACCTGTGCCAGCGAGATGCCGTCGTTGGCATTGCGGATGGCCACGTCGGTGCCGCGGATCTGGGTGCCGAAGCGCTCGGAGATCGCCAGACCGGCCGCATCGTCCTTGGCACTGTTGATGCGCGAACCGGAGGACAGGCGCTGGATGGTGGTGGCCAGCGAGCTGCCGCTGGTGCTCAGGTTACGCTGAGCATTCAACGACATCGTGTTGGTGTTGATTACTTGTGCCATGAGGAGAGGTCCTTGAGCGGTTGCACGTGAGTTGGGTTAGACGCCCCCGACGTGCCCCGGGGGCGGCTCATGTCAGCGCTGCAACAGGCTGAGCACGTTCTGCGGTACCTGGTTGGCCTGGGCCAGCATGGCCGTACCGGCCTGCTGCAGGATCTGGGTGCGGGTCAGCTCGGCGGTTTCCTTGGCGAAGTCGGTATCGCGGATGCGGCTGCGCGATGCGGACAGGTTCTCCGAGGAGGTCTGCAGGTTGGCGACTACCGAGGTGAAGCGGTTCTGGATCGCGCCGAGGTCGGCGCGCACGCTGTTGACCGATTCGAGGGCCTTGTCGACGATCGACATCGCCTTCTGTGCGCCTTCGGCCGTGGTGACGTTCAGGTCCTTGACGAAGCTGGCCGTTGCACCGGTCAGCGTGCCGCCGTTGGTGCTGGTCTCGGTCAGGCCCAGGCCGGCGATGGTGGCGGCGGTGGCGCCGGCCGGCGGGGTCGCCGCGCTGACACCCAGAGCGAAGGTCTGGCCGTCCTTGACCGAGGCCAGGCTGACCACGCCGGCGTTGACGGAGGCGACCACGCCGGTTTCGCCCAGCTTGTTGTTGATCGCGGCTGCGGTGGCCGAGGTGATCGATTCGCCTGCCTTCACGGTGAAGTCGCTGACGGTGACCGTGGTGGCGGCGCCGCCCGGCGGGGTCACCGAGATCTGCAGGCCGGAGTAGGTGGTATCGGCGGTGGCCTTGTCGGCTGCAGCCAGGCTGGTGCCGGTGTAGACGTTGGCGAAGCTGGCCGCGCCCAGCGAATCGGCCTTGGCGTTGACCACGCTGTTGATGGCGATGGCCTGGCCGGCGTTGGCGCCCACCTGGAACAGCTGGCTGGTGAACGAACCGTCCAGCAGCTTGGTGCCGTTGAAGTCGGCCTGCTTGGCGACGCGGTCGATTTCGCTGACCAGCTGGGTCACTTCAGCCTGCAGCGCCTTGCGGTCGCTGGCCGAGTTGGTGGCGTTGGAGGCCTGCACGCCCAGTTCGCGGATGCGCTGCAGGTTGTTGCCCACTTCGTTCAGCGAGCCCTCGGCCACCTGGGCCAGCGAGATGCCGTCGTTGGCGTTGCGGATGGCCACGTCCAGACCACGGATCTGGGTGGTGAAGCGCTCGCTGATGGCCAGGCCGGCGGCGTCGTCCTTCGCGCTGTTGATGCGCAGGCCGGACGAGAGGCGCTGGATGGTGGTGGCGAGCGAGCTGCCGCTGGTGCTCAGGTTGCGCTGAGCGTTGAGCGACATCGTATTGGTGTTGATTACCTGTGCCATGGGGTCGTCTCCTCTTATGTGGAACCCGTTGGTGAATGAAACGAAGCGCCGCCTGATTTTTTTGTTTGGCTGTGTGCTTCGCCGTTGCCAAATGAATAACGGCGCTTTGTCAACAACCTTTAGCCGGGAATTTCGTTGCAACCGAATTTCGTCGCTGAAAGCTGTTTTTCCGGGGATTTCCGCCCTGGAGAAGCGTCAAGGCAACTCCTGGTAGGGGCGGTCGGGCATGCCCAACCCACGCTGATGAAGGTATCGGCGGGGGCCGGCTGGGCTTGATGGGCGATCTCGCAACATCCGCCGGGCATGGCCCGGCGCTACCAGAGCCAGCGCTTCGGAACATCCGCCGGGCATGGCCCGGCGCTACCA
>NZ_JBYTEK010000066.1:0-12572 GCF_058783335.1 Stenotrophomonas sp. FW305-C-20-S1
GCGGGGCATCCGCGCCATGGATGGCGCGGCTGAGCCTACAGGGACGTACTTGCGGCGTCCCCGCAATCCGACACCGCCCCGCCATCCCACGGAACGCCCGCTGTTGCTTTGGCGGTTGCCGTTGCCCTGGCTTCGGCAGGTACAGGGCGCAGCCCTGCCGATACCCCTTACACTGGCCGCCTTCTCCTGCGTCCCCGCCCGATGAACCTTCCCCTGCATTTCGGCCTGCTCGGTACGCTTGAGGCGGGCCTCATCGCCCTGCTGGTCGGCCTGCTGGTGTATTTCCTGTGGCACCACCTGTGCCGGCTGCTGCACTGGACCGTGGGCCATGCCATCGGCTGGTCGTGCGTGATCGCGGTGATCATCTCCGCCGGCATCGATGCCTGGAAGCTGTTCTACATGGGCATCGTGCGGTTGGAGTCGCCGCTGTATGCGCGCCTGTTCCTGTCCACCATCCACGATCCGAACGAACTGGGCAGCCGCGTGGTGCTGGAGATCGCCGGTGCGCTCTCCGGTGTTGCATTGGGATGGGTGTTGTTCAGTTCGCGGTCATCGGAAAAAACCGTCGACTGACGCAGGTTTTTCGTTCGCTGCCGGTTAAATCGTGCAGCGCTGAATGCTCGTCTTACTGTCTGCTCACTTCGCACTAACCACCGCGCTAACGCATGCGTCTGCGCCAGTGGTTAACCATGCGTGTTCGAGGGAATCGCGGCGCAAAATCGATTCAGAAACGCGGTGGCAGGGTAGGTGCCGTGCGGAGACAACGACCGCGCACTACCACCCTTCAGGAGACACCCCAGATGACTATTCGCAACCGCAAGCCCCTGATCGCCCTGATCGTCGCCGCCGGCAGCGTGTTGGCCATCCCGGCGATGGCGCAGTCGGCCAAGCAGCAGGCCGCGCATGCACAGAACGAAGCGGCACAGGCCCAGCAGGCGGCGGCACAGGCAGGCCAGGCGGCTGACCAGGCCACCGACGCGGCCGCAGCAGCCTCGGCGCAGGCCAACGGCGGCGGCCAGACGTGGGCCAGCATCGATACCGATGGCAACGGCACCATCAGCAAGAGCGAGTCGCAGGTGAATGCGGGCCTTGCGCAGGTGTTCGACCAGGCGGATGCCAACAAGGACGGCCAGTTGAGCGCCGACGAGTACAAGGCCTACGTGGCCGCCCAGCAGGCGGGTGCCGGCGCGGGTGGCACGGCCGCGGGCCAGGGTCGCTGATCCACGGTTGAATTCGGGACAACCGGTGCATGGGCAACCCGGGTGGCTTCGGCCACCCGGGTTTTTTTCGTCATCGCCGCGCCTGTATCCTAGGGCGATGAACACCTCCACGCCTGCGCCCTCGCGCGCCATCGGCCTGGTCGGTTTTGACGGTGATGACACGCTGTGGAAGAGCGAGGACTACTACCGCAAGGCCGAGCAGGATTACTTGGACCTGCTGTCGCGCTACATCGACGTCCACGACACCCAGACCGCCCGCCACCTGCTGGAAGTGCAGCAGCGCCACCTCGGCGTGTTCGGTTACGGGGTGAAAAGCATGACGCTGTCGATGATCGAAGCAGCCATCGAGATCACCTCGCAGCGGATCGAAGCCAAGGACATCCAGCGCATCCTCGACATCGGCCATGACACCCTGCGCCACCCGGTCGAACTGATCGACGGCGTACGCGAGTCGGTGGCCGCCATCGCCGCGCAGTACCCGGTGGTGCTGATCACCAAGGGCGACCTGTTCCACCAGGAAGCCAAGATCAAGGTCGCGGCGCTGGCGGACCTGTTCCCGCGCATCGAGATCGTGTCCGAGAAGGACCCGGAAACCTATGCCCGCGTGCTGGCCGAATTCGACTTGCCGATGCAGCAGTTCGTGATGGTCGGCAATTCGCTGCGCTCGGACATCGAACCGGTGATCACCCTCGGCGGCTGGGGTATCCACACCCCGTACGCGGTGACCTGGGCGCACGAGACCCAGCACGGCGTGGCTGACGACGAACCACGCATGGTCAACGCCGATACCGCCTGGGACTGGCCGGCGGCGCTGGCGACGATCGAGGCCAAGGCCGCTGCCGCGGCCTGACACGGCGCGGCCGCTGCGGCAGAATCGAAGGATGAAACTGCCACTGCGCGCCCTGCTGTTGTCCCTGCTGCTGGCGCCGGCCATCGTGCTGGCGCAGCAGACCGCCGAACGTTCGGCGACCTATGAGGTGGATACCGGCGATGCCTGGGTCGACACCCAGCTGGCCGACATCAACCACTACGCCGAGCGTTACCCCGATGCCTTCCTCGACGAGGTATCGCGCTATGCCGGTGTACCGCGCGGTTACATCGCCGCGCTGGCCACCACCCACCGGTGGCAGGCCGGCGACATCTATTTCGCCTGTTTCTGGGCCAAGGCCAGTGGCCAGACCTGCCGCGACAGCGTGCGCGCCTTCAGCCAGGACCCCGAGGGCGGCTGGGCCGAGGTGGTGAAGCGGATGCCGGCCAAGCCGCAGAACCTGCACTACCGGGCCGTTCGCCACGCCATCGTGGCCAGCTACGAGCACTGGGATCGGCCGATCACCCTCGATGCCACGCTGAAGCGCCAGCTCAAACGGTAGTGCCGGCCGCTGGCCGGCAACTGCATGCAGCCAATTGATACGAAGGTTGCCGGCCAGCGGCCGGCACGACCCAAAGACCGCCGGGCATGGCCCGGCGCTGCCTTTACCGGCCGATCAGCGCGTTGCGACGGCTGTAGGCGAAGTACAGCACCAGGCCGACCACGTTCCACGCCAGGAAGTACAGCTGGGTGGTGTGCGGCAGGCTGATGAACAGGTAGATGCAGCCCAGCGCCGCCAGCGGGCCGACGATGAAGGCCAATGGCGTGCGGAAGGTGCGCTCGCGGTTCGGCTCACGCACGCGCAGCACCACCAGGCAGATGCCAACGGCGGTGAACGCGGCCAGGGTACCGGCATTGGCCAGTGCGGCGATCTCGTCCAGGCGTGCAACGCCGGCCAGTGCCGACACCACCAGGGCGGTGAACAGCGTGGTCGCCACCGGCGTGCCGGTACGTGCGTTGACCTTGGACAGGCCACGCGGCAGCAGTCCATCGCGGCTCATGACGAAGAAGATGCGGCTCTGGCCGTACAGGAAGGCCAGCAGCACGGTCGGCAGGGCGATGATCGCGATCACGCCGATCAGCATCGCGGCGGTGGGCTGGCCCAGCTGGCGCATGATCAATGCCAGCGGCTCGGCACTCTGGCCGAACACGGTGTAGCTCATCGCACCGATCGCGGCCAGCGCCACCAGCACGTACACGATGGTGCAGCCGACCATCGAGCCGATGATGCCGATGGACAGGTCGCGCCCGGGGTTCTTGGTTTCTTCGGCGGCGGTGGAGATCGCGTCGAAGCCGTAGAACGCGAAGAAGATGATCGCCGCCGCCGCCATCACGCCGCGCTCGACGCCATCCGGGCCCAGCGTCTTGGCGAATCCGTAAGGCATGAACGGCTGCAGGTTGTTGGCGTCGAACGCCGGCAGGGCCACCGCCACGAAGATCGCCAGCGCGATCAGCTTGAACACGACCAGGATCGCGTTGAGGGTGGCGCTTTCCTTGGTACCGGCCATCAGCATCAGGGCCACCAGCCAGGTGATGACGATGGCGGGAAGGTTGATCATGCCGCCATCGACGTGCGGGCCTGCCGCGAGCATCGCCGGCAGGCGCAGGTCCCAGCCGAACTGGGTATGCACCCATTCCAGGAAGCCGACGAAGTAACCGGACCAGCCGACCGCCACGGTACTCACCACCAGCGAGTACTCCAGGATCAGGCTCCAGCCCACCACCCAGGCAAACACTTCGCCCAGGGCACTGTAGCTGTAGGTATAGGCGCTGCCGGCGGCAGGCATCATCGTGGACAGCTCTGCGTAGGCCAATGCCGCGCAGGCACACACCGCGCCGGCGATGGCGAAGGAGATCAGCACGGCCGGGCCAGCGCGGTCGGCACCCACGCCGATCAGGGTATAGATGCCGGTGCCGACGATGGCGCCGATGCCCAGCGCGATCAGGTGCGGCCAGCTGAGGGTCGGGACCAGACGCCGGCCGGCTTCATGGACAGTGACGGAATCTAGGGACTTGCGCCGGAGCAGGGACATGCAGGCCTCGGAAGGGGTGACTGAGAACGACAAGTCCCCGAGTGTGACCGAACGCAGCGCAGCATTGCCACTGACGGGGGTCATGGCCGACACAGCGCGCGCTGGACGCTGGGCACTCTGCCGGAAACGGCACAAACGGCCTCAGCGCAGGTGCCTACCAGTGACAGCCGTCGTCCTGGAAGGCGTTGACGTCTTCGTCGAAGTCCGTGCGGCGACCGTCCCGGGCACGCACGTAGCTGAAGCTGTAGATCCGTGCGCCCTGCGTGCTCAGTGTGTAGTGACCGTTGATGCGACCGTCCACGCGCTCTTCCCAGACGGTATCGAACTGGTAGGGGCGGTCTTCGTCCAGCACCGTAGTCTGTTCGGAGACCCGGCGCAGTGGCAGGCGCTCGCTGTGCCCGGCGTAGCGCACATCGGCGCGGCCATCGTCCAGCCAGCGCCATTCCAGGTGGATCGTGTTGTCGCGGCCACCGCTGAGGCAGCGGTGGTCCGGTGCGGCCGTGGCCGGTCCACTGGCAAGCAGCAGCACCAGGGCTGCTGCGACCGCGAGCGTTGGTGTTGCGGCCATGGCGCTTTTGTCCAACGAGGGGCGCCAGCATAGCGCGCCCCCGCTGTTACCTGCCCAGCGCGCGTGGCTGCAGACGCGTACCACCGCTCATCAGCATGCGTGGCAGCGGCATCTGCAGGAAGTCGTGCGGGAAGGCAGGCGCGACCGCGCTGATCGCATCCAGCCGTGCCAGCGCCTCAGCCGGCAGCGCCAGATCCAGCGCCGCCAGGTTGTGTTCGAACTGGTCCAGGGTGCGTGCACCGACGATCGGCATGGCCCCGGCCGCGGGTCGTTGCAGCAGCCAGGCCAGAGCGACCTGCGCAGCCGAGTGCGACAGTTCCGCCGCGACGGCAGCGACTTCCCCGGCGATGTTCAACGAACGTGGCGTCAACGCGCCATTGATGAGGGCCACGTTGCGCCGGGAACCGCCCGGCGTAGCCTCCGGCGGCTCGGCCGTGGTGAGATCAGCCGCGCTGTACTTGCCGGTCAGCACCCCGCTGCCCAGCGGCGACCACGCCACCACGCCCAACCCGAGCGCCTCGGCCATCGGCAGCAGCTCCTGTTCGACGCTGCGCTGGATCAGGCTGTATTCGATCTGCAGGGCCACCAGCGGCGCCCAACCGCGCAGGTCGGCCAGGGTCTGCATGCGGGCGATCTGCCAGGCCGGCGTGTCCGAGATGCCGGCATACAGCACCTTGCCGCTGCGCACGAGATCGTCGAAACCGCGCATCACCTCGTCCACCCCGGTGGTGTCGTCCCAGGCGTGCAGGTACAGCAGATCCAGGTAGTCGGTGCCGAGCCGGCGCAGGCTGTCCTCCACCGAGCGCATCATGCTCTTGCGGTGGTTGCCGGCGTTGTTCGGATCGCCGGGCACGGTCGCCAGGGTGTACTTGCTGGCGATCACCAGCCGTTCGCGGCGACCCTGGGCGAATCGCCCGAGCAGCGTCTCGGCGCTGCCATTGGTGTAGTTGTTTGCGGTATCAACGAAGTTGCCACCGCGTTCGACGTAGGCATCGAAGATGCGGCGGGCCTCGGCTTCGTCCGCGCCCCACCCCCAGTCGGCACCGAAGGTCATCGTGCCCAGCGCCATCGGGCTGACACGCAGGCCGGAGCGACCGAGCAGGCGGTAGTGATCAAGTGACATGTGGCATTCCATTGGAGGAGGCGGTGTGCCGCCGGGAGGGAAAGCATCCGTCCGATGATCCTATGGATAAACTGGACACAGCCGAACTGACAATGAAGGAAGGCTTCACAATGGATCCCTCCGCACCGCTGTCGGCGGTGGTCGCGTTTGTCCATGTGGCCGACCACGCCAGCTTTACCCGCGCCGCAGATGCGCTTGGTGTCTCGACCTCGGCACTGTCACAGAGCGTGCGCGTGCTGGAAGCGCGGATGGGCGTGCGCCTGTTGCAACGGACCACGCGCCGGGTGGGCCTGACCGAGCACGGTGCGCGCTTCCTGCAGCGCGTACGTGGCGGGCTGGCACAGATCGAATCGGCCTTCGAAGACCTGGACAGCGCGCGGACCGTGCCGGCCGGTCGGCTGCGCATCACCCTGCCACGCATCGTTGCCGAGCGCCGGGTCCTGCCGGCGCTGCCGTCCTTCCTGGCCCGGTATCCGCAGGTGGAGGTGGAACTGTGCGTGGAACCGGCGTTGACCGATCTGGTCGCCGAGGGTTTCGACGCAGGCATCCGCCTGGGGGAATCGTTGGCGCAGGGCATGATCGCGGTGCCGATCGGGCCGCCCGAGCGCCAGGTGGTGGTGGCCACGCCGGGCTACTTCGCGCGCCACGGTGTGCCGCAGAGCCCGCAGGAGCTGCAGGGCCACGACTGTATCGTCCATCGCCGCGCCAATGGCCGGCTGATGCCTTGGGAATTCAGCCGTGAGGGGCGTGACCTGGACGTAGCCGTCGAGGGCCGGCTGGTGTTCAACGACGCCGAACTGGCCTATGCGGCGGTGCTGGCTGGGCTGGGCATGGCGCAGGGGTTCGCCTCACTGGTCGCCGACGACCTGGCTGCCGGCCGCCTGCGCAGCGTGCTGGAGGACTGGCAGCCGCCGTTCCCCGGCTTTCATCTGTACTACCCGGCGCGCGAGCATATGGCGCCCAAGCTGCGGGTGTTCATCGACCACCTGCGCGCGGCCTGCCAGGCCGACGGGATCTCAGCCGTTCAGGCCCAGGCGGATGCCGAAGCCGACCAGGAACAGGCCGGCAACACGCCGTAGCGCATCGCTGACCCGCGGGTGCTGGATCAACCGGCGGCGGGCCAGGTTGCCGACCCAGATCAGCAGCGAGCAGTAGGCGATGCTGACCACGAAGATGATCCCGGCCAGCGCGGCGAACGTAGCGATGCCCTGGTGGGCCTTCGGGTCGATGAACAACGGCAGGAAGGCCATGTAGAACAGGATCGCCTTCGGATTGAGCAGGCTGACCAGGATCGCCTGGTGGAAGTAGCGTCCGGGCTGCATGCGCACCGGGCCAACGTCGGCACCGTCACCCTTGGGCGTGCGCAGCAGGCTGATGCCGACCCACACCAGATACGCCGCGCCCAGATATTGCACGGCATGGAACACCGTCGGATTGGCCTTCAGCAGCGCAGCCACGCCGGCCAGTGCCAGCCACATCAGGATCTGGTCGCCGACCAGCAGGCCGGCCAGCGCCGTGTAGCCGCCGCGCACACCGCCGCGACCCGTAGCGGTCAGCAGAGTGAAGGTGCCCGGCCCGGGCAGCGCCAGAAACACCAGCACAGCGAGCAGGAAGGTCCACAGGTCCTGGATGCCCATCCACGGCATGGCGCGACTCTCTTACAACGGGGGAGCGCCATTGTCGGCCAGTGCTGGCGCAGGCGACAGGGGCGTGTCGCCATTGCCGGGCATGGCGGACAGCAGCGGTTGCAGATGCTGGCGCAGCTGCGCGTGCAGTTGCCGCACCGCCGGTGAGAACTGCTTGCGATGGGGGCAGACCAGCTGCAGGGGAATGTGGCTGCCGATGCCATCCAGCAGCACCTGCAGGCGCCCTTCCAGCACGTCGTCGCGGACGTCCAGCCAGGACTTGTAGGTGATGCCTTCGCCGGCGACCGCCCAGCGCCGCACCACGTCGGCGTCGTCGCAGACCAGCGGCCCGCGCACCGGGATCACCACGCGGCGCCCCTCAATCTCGAACGACCAGCGATCGTAGGCGCGGCCGCCGAGCTGGTAGACAAGGCAATCATGCTCGCGCAGATCTTCCAGGCGGCTGGGCGTGCCACGCCGCCGCAGGTACCCGGGCGACGCGGCCAGCACCCGCCGGTTCTGTTCCAGCAAAGGCAGGGCGACGTAGCTGGCGTCGTCGAAGTGGCCGATGCGGATGGCCACGTCGACCGGGTCGCGGAACACGTCGGCCACTTCGTCGGACAGGCGCAGGTGCAGGCGCAGCCGTGGATGCGCCGCGCGGAACGCGGTCAGCCACGGCAGCAGCAGGTTGCGGCCGAAGTCCGACGGCGCCGACAACTGCAGGGTGCCGTGCAGTTCGGCGTCCTCGCCCTGCACCCGCGCCTGGCCTTCGCGCAGGGTGCTCAGAACCTCCTGTGCGTAGGGCAGATACAGCGCGCCTTCGGCGGTCAGCCGCAGGCTGCGGGTGGTGCGTACGAACAGGCGCAGGTCCAGTTCGCGTTCCAGCCGTGCCACCGCCGCGGCAACCTGGCCCGGCAGCAGGTCGGCCTCGCGCGCGGCCTGGGAGAAGCTGCCCAGCGCGGCGGTACGGACAAACAGCTGCAGATCGTCGAAGCGGACCATTTTCATTGCTGCAGTGAAAGTGTTGACCGATTCTGCGCCTTTCCGCCCCCCTGCGCACGGCGCACGCTGTGGTCTCTCCTCCCTGGATATCCCCCATGCGTGCCATTGCCTACACCCAAGCCGGCCTGCCGATCGACGACCCGCAGGCCCTGATCGATCTCGAGCTGCCCCTGCCCCAGCCGGGCCCGCGCGACCTGCGGGTGGCGGTGCGCGCGGTGGCGGTGAATCCGGTCGACACCAAGGTGCGGCGCGGCGCCGCCACCGACGGCCCGCGCGTGCTGGGGTGGGATGCGGTCGGTGTGGTCGAAGCGGTCGGCAGCGAGGTAACCCTGTTCCAGCCCGGCGATGCGGTGTACTACGCCGGCGTGATCGATCGCCCGGGCAGCAACGCCGAATACCAGCTGGTGGACGAGCGCAGCGTTGGCCGCAAGCCGGCCAGCCTGGACGATGCCGCCGCTGCGGCGCTGCCGTTGACCGCGATCACCGCATGGGAACTGCTGTTCGACCGCCTGCGTATTGCCGAAGGCGGCGGCGAGGGCCAGACCCTGCTGGTGATCGGTGCAGCGGGTGGCGTGGGTTCGATCCTGGTGCAGTTGGCGCGCAGGCTGACGAAGCTGACGGTGATCGGTACCGCCTCGCGCCCGGAGACCCAGGACTGGGTGCAGGCGATGGGCGCGCACCATGTGATCGACCACACCCGGCCGCTGGCCGAGGGCCTGGCCCGGCTGGGCATCACCCAGGTGGACCATGTGGCCAGCCTGACCCACACCGACCAGCACTACGCGCAGCTCGTCGAGCTGCTGGCGCCGCAGGGGCAGCTGGGGCTGATCGATGATCCGGGCCAGATCGATGTGATGGCGCTCAAGCGCAAGGCGCTGTCGCTGCACTGGGAATCCATGTTCACCCGGCCGCTGTACAGGACCGCGGACATGCAGCGCCAGCACGAACTACTGAACCGGGTGGCCGATCTGGTCGATGCCGGCGTGCTGCAGACCACGCTGGGCGAGCACTTCGGGCGCATTGACGCGGCCAACCTGCGGCGCGCACATGCGCTGCTGGAGAGCCACCGGGCCAAGGGCAAGATCGTGCTGGAAGGCTGGTAACGCCGGGCTGCGCCCGGCACCCGCAGAGGCGACAGCAACAGCCAAAGCCAAAGCGGGGCTCCTGCGGGTTGGCGGGACGGTGTGGGCAGGCAGGACACGCCGTAAACCCGTCCATGGGGGCTCGATGGCGCCATCCATGGCGCCAACGGTCCTGCCAACCCACACCGCCCCGCCTTCGACGGTTTCCCGCCGCTGTTGGTAGGTGTCGACCTTGGTCGATACAGTAGCTCCACGCCATGCGTGGATGAAGCCAAGCAAGCGTGCTACGCCACGCCGTTGTCCACATGCTCGGCGAAGCCGGGCCGGGGGCGCAGGCGTTCGAACCAGGCGTCTACGTGGCGCAGCGCCGGTTTGTTGCCGGGGGTGCTGCGCCAGCGCTGTGTCGACAGGCCGAGGACGATGTCGGCCAGGCTGAAGTCGGTGCCCGCCACGTAGGCATTGCTGGCGGCAAGCTGGTGGTCGAGCACGGTCATCAGGCGGTTCCATTGTTCCAGGCTTGCCTCGGCGCGTGCGTCGTCCGCGAAGTCGGGGTGCTGGCGCACGCGGGCCATGAACACGTGGCGCCAAGCGCTGTTGAGGTCGCTGGCCTGCCAGTCCATCCACTGCTCGACTTGGGCACGGGCTTGTGCAGCGGCCGGCAGCAGATCGTCTCGTCCCTGCCGGGCGGCCAAGTAGCGGCAGATGCTGTTGGACTCCCACAGCACGAAGTCGCCATCGCGCAGCACCGGTACCTGCCGGTTCGGATTCAGCGTGGACAGCACGTCCGGCGCAGGTGCCGGATCATGGGAGAACGACAGATCGAGTTCGGCGCACAGCCACAGCACTTTGCGCACGTTGATCGAGGTGGGCTTTCCGTAGAGAACAAGCATGGGCGGGTCCGTCGTGGTCCAACCAAGGCTAGCGCAGCGGGGCTACACTGGCCGCATGAACATCGAAGTCCTCATGATTGTCGCCGTGGCGCTGCTGCTGGCGACGCTGCTGGTGCTGGTGCTGTTGTGGCGTCGCGCATCCACCAGCGCACCCGCTGCCGAAGTACAGCAACAGCTGGTTACCGAACGCGAACAGCATCGCCTCGCACTGGTTGACGCCGGCCAACTGAGAGGGCGGCTGGAAACCTTGCTGGCGGAGCTGGAAAGCGAGCGCGGCCGAAGCCAGCAGCACGCCCAGCTTGTCACTACCCTGACCGCACGCGTGGAGCGGGAGGCCGCGTTGGCGTCCAGTCGTGAAGCGATGTTGGCCGAGCGCGAAGCTGCCTTGGCGCAGGTACGGGCCGATCTGGCCCAGTCCAGCACGGAGCTGCAGCAGGCGCAGCAGCGTTACCAGCAACTTCATGGCGAACACGCGCGCGCCCTGGCCAACCTGCAGCATTCCGAACGCGCCAGCGCCGAACTGCGCAGCTATCTGGATACCGCCAAGGAAAAACTGTCCGGTGCCTTCGCGGAACTGGCGGGCAAGGTTTTCGACGAACGCGGGCAACAGTTCGAAAAGAACGTGCGCCAGGCCACGGTGCAGTCACGCGCGGACATCGAAGGACTGCTCAAACCCTTTGCCGACAGGCTGGGGGATTTCCGCAACCGGGTCGACACGCTGTACGGGGAAGAGGCGCGGCAGCGTGCCAGCCTGCTTGGCGCGGTGGGCGAACTGAAGACCCTCAACCAGGACATGGCCGCACAGGCCTCGGCGCTGACCAATGCACTGAAAGGCAGTGCCAAGGTACGCGGCGACTGGGGTGAGCTGATGCTCGACAACGTGCTGCGTGGCTCAGGCCTGGAGGAAGGCGTCCACTACCAGCGGCAGAAGCACGCGGTGGATGATGAGGGCGCGCGCCTGCGGCCGGACGTGGTGGTGCAGTTCCCCGATGAGCGCAGCGTGGTGATCGACAGCAAGGTCAACCTGATCGCTTGGCAGGAAGCGATGAATGCCGCCACGCCGGAACAGTCCGAAGATGCACTGCGCCGCCATGCGGTGGCGCTGCGCCAGCACGTCAAGGATCTGGGCGAAAAGAACTATCCGAAGGCTCTTGGCAGCGAGACTCTGGATATCACCATCGCTTTCGTTCCCATCGAAGGCGCACTGTCGGCGGCACTGGGCGCGGATGGGGCATTGCAGGCTTATGCATTCGACAACCGCGTGGTGTTTGCCTCGCCCAATACGCTGATGGCCCTGTTGAGGGTGGCCGAGCGTCTGTGGACACGTGACAAGGTGCAGAAGCAGGCATTGAAGATCAGTGAAGCCGGTGGACTGGTGCTGGACGCCCTGACCGGATTCCTGCAGGACTTCAATGCCATGGGCAGGAAGCTCGACGATGCAGGCAAGGCTTACGCCGACGCGCGCAACCGCCTGATCGATTCGCCGCAGTCAGCCATCAGCCGTGCCCGCCGACTTGCCGAACTGGGCAGCAAATCAAAGCGCGCGTTGCCCCCTGAGCTGACCCCCGATCCGTTGCAGCAGTTGACCTCTGCCGACGGAGAGGAAGACGGCAACGCCGGCTGACACGCCACCTGCATCGCCGGGTGCGTATGCTGGCGCCGTCCTCACTGACCAGGTACCGCCATGCGCCTCCGATTCCTTGCCAGCGCTGCCCTGGGCGTGCTGCTTGCCGCCTGCAGCAGTGCACCCCCGGCCAGTGACGATGCAGGCGCGGCAGCCACGGTGGCCGACAGCCCTGAAGCCGCTGCAGCCTATGAAGAAGCACGCGATGTGGACTGCCGCGCGGCGGGCGGCACCCTGCAGCCGTTGGGCCGCCTGCAACGGGTGCAGTGTGTGATTCCCTATGCCGACGCCGGCAAGTCCTGCAGCAGCAAGAGCGACTGCAGCGGCCAGTGCCTGGCGTCCGCCGAGGTGACCGCAGGCGCGGTGGCAACCGGCACCTGCCAGCGTGATGTCAGCCAGAACTTCGGTTGCCGGCAACGCATCGACGGTGGCAAGGCACAAGGCACCCTCTGCGTCGACTGACGGTAGTGGGGGGGGGGGGGGGGGGGGGGGGGGGGGGGGGGGGGGGGGGGGGGGGGGGGGGGGGGGGGGGGGGGG
>NZ_JBYTEK010000067.1:0-11528 GCF_058783335.1 Stenotrophomonas sp. FW305-C-20-S1
GCTTGGCCGCGGCATCCATGCCGCGGACACCCCCGCAACCGGACCCACCCCGCCTTCGACAGATTTCCGCGATCTGTTGGAATGGCATGGTCTGTTGCTCGTGGGGGGCGACCTTGGTCGACACGGTAAATCCACGCCATGCGTGGATGTCTGTCGGTAGTGCCGGCCGCTGGCCGGCAACCACGCAGATGCCTGCGGTCCGGCGCCTGAGAGCGCAGCGACCGGCTTCTGCTTTTGATCTTTTGATTCTCTTCCGTGGCTGGCGCCCGCAGGAAACTGTCCGTGGCCGGGCGGGTAGGCTGCGCAGGGGCGTGAGCCGCATGGATGCGGCGACCGAGCTTACATGGACGTACTTGCAGCGTCCCCTGCGCAGCCTACCCGCCCGGCCCACCCCCAGAACCTGCTTTCAGCGACCAACCACGAGGGGCTCCGCCGTTGGCTGGAACCCATCATTCCACTCGGGAATTGGCGCGCCGGCCCCGCTGGGCCTACCATCGGCGGTCCCCACCCCCACCGCCCCTTCCATGTCCGCTCCCGCTTCCACCGCGCCGCGCCGCTGGTTCGTCGCTGGCGACTTCAATGGCTTCTTCGGCCTGGTCGTTGACAACCTCTCCATCCTCGGCTTCATCGCCATGGCCCTGGTCGGGATGTTCCAGTTCCCCGCCGACGTGGTCTTCGGCCGCATGTTCCCCGGCACTGCCCTGGGCGTGCTGGTCGGCAACCTGCTGTACACCCTGATGGCACGGCGCCTGGCCGCGCGTACCGGGCGCGACGACGTCACCGCCATGCCGCTGGGCCTGGATGCGCCGACCAGCATCGGTATGGCGCTGCTGGTGCTGGGCCCGGCCTTCCTGGCCTTCAAGCAGCAGGGCCTGGACCCGCATGCCGCCGCCATCGCCACCTGGCAGCTGGGCATGGCCTCGCTGGTCATCATGGGCGTGCTCAAGCTGATCCTGTCCTTCTTCGGTGAAGCGGTGACCCGCGCGCTGCCGCGCGCTGCGCTGCTGGGTTCCATCGCGGGCATCGCACTGGTGCTGATGGGCCTGCTGCCCTTGCTGGAGACCCTGCGCTCGCCGCTGGTGGGCTTCACCACGCTGGGCCTGCTGCTGTACGTGCTGATCGCCAAGGGCAAGCTGCCGCTGCGCGGCCCCGGTGTGCTGCTGGCCTTCGTGTTCGGCACCGTGCTGTATTACGGGCTCGGCCTGGCCGGCCTGGGTGTGCCCGGCTTCCAGATTCCCGCCTGGGTGCCGCCGCAGGTGGTGCTACCGCTGCCGACGCTGGGCTTCATCGAGGGCCTGCCGACCGCGATGACCTACCTGCCGCTGCTGTTGCCGTTCGGCCTGCTGATGGTGGTCGGTGGCATCAACGTATCCGAAAGCGCGCGCGCGGCCGGCGATGACTACCGCACCCGCGACATACTGCTGGTGGAGGCAGTGGCCACGCTGGTCGCCGGCGTCTGCGGTGGCGTTGCGCAGACCACCCCGTACATCGGCCAGCCGGCCTACAAGCACATGGGCGCGCGCAGCGGCTACACGCTGCTGACCGGCCTGTTCGTCGGCATCGGCGGCATGCTCGGCATCATTTCCGGGCTGGTGCAGTGGCTGCCGCTGGCGGTACTGGCGCCGATCATCGTGTACGTGTCGATCGACATCACCACCCAGGCCTTCCAGGCCACCCCGCGCCAGCATGCCGGTGCGATGGTGCTGGGCTTCCTGCCGTCGGCGGCCTATCTGCTGGCGATCAAGGCGCCGGGCTGGATTCCGGCCGAGCAGATGGGCGCGCTGCTGACCCACGTCGATGGCCACGGCCTGCCGGAGCTGGCGGTGATCTTCGCGCTGGGCAACGGCTTCATCATCACTTCGATGCTGTGGATCGCCACCGTCGCAGCGATGGTCGATGGCCGTCTGCGCCGCGCCTGCGGCTTCCTGCTGGTGGCGGCGGTGCTCACCCTGTTCGGCCTGATCCATTCGGTGGATCCGCGCGGCGGCATCTACCTGCCGTGGGATCTGCAGGGCCTGGCCCGCGTCATCAGCTGGCAGTTCGCCGGTGCCTATGTGGCGCTGGCCATCCTGCTGGGGCTGCTGTCGCTGCAGAAGCAGGCGGTGAAGCCGCTGGCTGAAAACGCCCATTGACCGGTAGCGCCGGGCCATGCCCGGCGTTGGGTTGCGCTGCCGCCGGGCATGGCCCGGCGCTACTTCTCGCCATCCAGTTCCGGGTAATGCCGGAAGATGCCGTTGGTGTGGAAGGCAAGCCGCCGCTCCGAAGCGAGATAGGCGGCGATGCCGGGCCGTTGTTCCACCCGATCCTTCAGCGCGCGCAACAGTGGCAACGTCGGCCACAGCGCCTGCATGCGGCGTGGAAACATATAGTCCAGCCCGCTCAGCAACTGGAACAGCGACAGGTCCACGTAGGAGTGTTCGCGCAGCGGGTGGCGACCGCCATTGGCCTTCAGCACCTGCTCGAAATAGCCAAGGAATTTCGGCAGGCGCTCATCGCGCATCGCGGCCGCACGCGCCCTGGCCTCGGTCTTCTGGTCTTCGTAGTACTTCGACGCGGCGATCGGATGGTGGGTGTCGTGCACTTCGGCCACCAGATCGGCGATGGTCAGCTGCAACTGCAGCGCCTGCATGCGCCGCGAGGCGGCCTGCGGAACCAGATCCAGCGTCGGGCCGAGGAAATCGAGAATGGCCGCGACCTGTGCGATGACCTGTCGCCCCGCCTTCAGGAACGGTGGCGCGAAAGGTTGCGCACCTTCGCTGTGGCCATCGAGGAACGGCTGCATCACGGCGTCGCCGTGCACACGCGCCATGTCCACGTAATCGGCGCCGGCATCTTCCAGCGCCAGCCGCACGAATTCGCCACGGCCCTGGATGCCGGTCCAGTAGTACAGCGCGTACTGCATGAAGGCTTCTCCACCCAACAGGAACAGCAGGGTCGCGCGTACCGCGCAAAGCAGGCGTGAACCACAACGGCAGCGGAATGGCGGGGGAACCCCGCCGAATCATGGCAGTCACACCTTGTCCATGCAGGTGAAAAGCGAGGTTCTGCATCATGCAGAGTGGAAAAGCGGTCTGGCCCTGGGTTCTGGGCATGGTGGTGGTGGGCGGCGCGGGCACTTGGTTGTTCCGCGACCAGTTGCAGCACCTGGCAGATGGCGTAGCGGTGGCGGAGCAATCCGCGCCGACCTCGGCAGTCGCCACACCGAAGCCCGCTGCTACGCAGGAACCCGCGCCCTCTCCGATCAAGCATCCGCTGGATTCCGAGGCCGCCGCCGACCCGGCACTGCCGTCACTGGCCGACAGCGATGCCGCCGCCTGGAGCACATTGAGCGGACTGTTCAAAGGCGAGGGCGCGTTGACTGCGCTGCTGCGCGATCACCTGATCCAGCGCCTGGTCACCCAGGTCGACAACCTGGACAAGGCCAGTGTGCCGCCTACCGCGCTGGCCTTCCGGCCGCTACCGGGCAGCCTGCAGGTGGAGCCGGGCGAGGGCGGCGAACGCATCGCCGCGGCCAATGCAGCGCGCTATGCGCCCTATGTGCAGGCCTTCACTGCGCTCGACCCGGCGGCGGCGGCCCACGCGTACAAGCGCTTCTATCCATTGATCCAGCAGGCGTATGTCGATCTGGGCCGTCCCGACGGGTATTTCAATGATCGCCTGGTAACGGTGATCGACCACCTGCTGGACACCCCGGAGCTGGCCCAGGCGCCACCGCTGCAGCGCGATGAACGCGGCCGCTACCGCTTCGCCGATGCCACCCTGCAGTCGCGCTCGATCGGGCAGAAGGCCTTGCTGCGTATGGACGTGGCGCAGGTGCGGGCGGTCAAGCAGCAGCTGCGGGCGATCCGGGCCGCGATCACCCATTGAGGCCTCCAGCGTGCAGATCTGATCCGGATCAACGCGCCGACAACACCGCTTCCGGCATGCTGGCCACAGGCTGACTGGCCTTCGAATGCAGTCGCAGCCACCCTTGAAACGGGGTGGGGCAACCGCATCTTTCCAGCATCGCCGGCGCGGGCCGGCCAAGATGACCGATGAGGTTTCGCAATGCGGATGGACAAGCTCACCTCGCGTTTCCAGCAGGCGCTGGCAGACGCGCAGTCGCTGGCGGTAGGCCGCGACAACAGCATCATCGAACCGGTGCACGTGTTCAGTGCCCTGCTGGACCAGCAGGGTGGCAGCACCCGGCCGTTGCTGGCCCAGGCCGGCGTCAACGTGCCGGTGCTGCGCGAACGCCTGGACGAGGCGCTTGAAGCGCTGCCGAAGGTGTCCGGCCAGGCCGGCAACCTGTCGATCGGCAACGACCTCAACCGCCTGCTCAACCATACCGACAAGCTGGCCCAGCAGAACGGTGATGCCTTCATCGCCAGCGAGTGGTTCGTGCTGGCCGCACTGGAAGACGGCGGCACGCTGGGCATGGCGATGCGCGCTGCCGGTGCCGACAAGGCGCGCCTGCAGACCGCCATCGACAAACTGCGTGGTGGCGAGAACGTGCAGTCGGAGAACGCCGAAGAGCAGCGGCAGGCGCTGGAGAAATACACCATCGACCTGACCGCACGCGCCGAGAGCGGCAAGCTCGACCCGGTGATCGGTCGCGACGAAGAAATCCGCCGCACCATCCAGGTGCTGCAGCGCCGTACCAAGAACAATCCGGTGCTGATCGGCGAACCCGGCGTGGGCAAGACCGCGATCGTCGAAGGCCTGGCCCAGCGCATCATCAATGACGAAGTGCCTGAAGGCCTGCGCGGCAAGCGCGTGCTGTCGCTGGACATGGGCGCGCTGATCGCCGGCGCGAAGTTCCGCGGTGAATTCGAAGAACGCCTGAAGGGCGTGCTCAACGACCTGGCCAAGAGCGAAGGGCAGATCATCCTGTTCATCGACGAGCTGCACACCATGGTTGGCGCGGGCAAGGCCGACGGTGCGATGGATGCCGGCAACATGCTCAAGCCGGCACTCGCGCGCGGTGAACTGCACTGTGTCGGTGCGACCACGCTGGACGAGTACCGCAAGTACATCGAGAAGGATGCCGCGCTGGAGCGCCGCTTCCAGAAAGTCTTCGTGGGCGAGCCGACGGTGGAGGACACCATCGCGATCCTGCGCGGCCTGAAGGAAAAGTACGCGGTGCACCACGGGGTGGAGATCACCGACCCGGCCATCGTCGCTGCGGCCACCCTGTCCAACCGCTACATCACCGATCGCCAGCTGCCGGACAAGGCCATCGACCTGATGGACGAGGCCGCTTCACGGCTGCGCATGGAGATCGATTCCAAGCCGGAGGAACTGGACCGGCTGGAACGTCGCCTGATCCAGCTGAAGATCCAGCGCGAGATGCTGAAGAAGGAAAAGGACGACGCTTCGCGGCAGCGCCTGGCCGATCTGGAAAACGATATCGATGCGCTGGAGCGCGAGTTCTCCGATCTCAACGAAGTCTGGAAGTCGGAGAAGGCCGCGCTGCAGGGCACGACCAAGATCAAGGAACAGGTCGAGCAGGCCAAGGTTGAACTGGAGTCGGCCCAGCGCCGGCAGGATTTCGCGCGCATGAGCGAGATCCAGTATGGCGTGCTGCCGCAGCTGGAAAAGCAGCTGGCTGCCGCCCAGGAAGTGGAGAACCACGACTTCAAGCTGGTGCAGGACCGTGTCACCGACGAAGAGATCGCCGAGGTCGTCTCGCGCTGGACCGGCATCCCGGTCAACAAGATGCTCGAAGGCGAGCGTGACAAGCTGCTGCGCATGGAAGAGGTGCTGCACAACCGCGTGGTCGGCCAGGAAGAGGCGATCAAGGTGGTGTCCGACGCGGTGCGTCGTTCGCGCGCTGGCTTGTCCGATCCGAATCGACCGGGGGGATCGTTCCTGTTCCTGGGCCCGACCGGCGTGGGCAAGACCGAACTGTGCAAGTCGCTGGCCGAGTTCCTGTTCGACAGCGCCGACGCGATGATCCGCATCGACATGAGCGAGTTCATGGAGAAGCACAGCGTCGCACGCCTGATCGGTGCGCCCCCCGGCTACGTGGGCTATGAGGAAGGCGGTTACCTCACCGAGGCTGTGCGCCGTCGCCCGTATTCGCTGATCCTGCTGGACGAGGTGGAAAAGGCGCATCCGGATGTGTTCAACATCCTGCTGCAGGTACTGGACGACGGTCGCCTGACCGATGGCCAGGGCCGCACGGTGGACTTCCGCAATACCGTCATCGTGATGACCTCCAACCTGGGTTCGCACCAGATCCAGGACATGAGCGGCGATGACACGCCGGAGGCCTACACGCAGATGAAGGCGGCGGTGATGGGCGTGGTGCAGGCGCACTTCCGTCCGGAGTTCATCAACCGGTTGGATGACATCGTGGTGTTCCATCCGCTGGACAAGCAGCAGATCAAGCAGATCGCGCGCATCCAGATGCGTGGCCTGGAAAAGCGCCTGGCCGAGCGTGGCCTGAAGCTGGTGGTGTCCGATGCAGCGTTCGATCTGCTCGGCAACGTCGGCTTCGATCCGGTCTACGGCGCGCGTCCGCTGAAGCGTGCGATCCAGGCACAGCTGGAAAACCCGCTGGCGCAAAAGATCCTGTCCGGTGCGTTCGTCAACGGCGATACCATCGAAGTGGGCAACGACGGCGGCCATCTGGTGTTCGCCAAGGCCTGATGCGTGCAACGGGGCGCTGCATGATCGCAGCGCCCCGTCTCTTTGCCAGCGCGAACGTCGGTGTCCGGCGCTCGTCGGCCATGCTCAGAACCGGTGCGTATACCCGGTCATCAACCCGAACTGGTTTGCCTTCTGCACGATCGGGCTGTCGGCGGCGTCGCCGAGCAGGCGGGTGCCTTCCACGGCGATGTACCAGTTGCCGTTGCGACCAGCGCGATGGCTCCATTTCATGCCCAGCCCGGCGCTGACCAGGCCGGCCTTGGGCTTGTGCTGGGCGAAACCGGTACGTGCGGCCTGGTCGGGGCTGACGCCGTACCAGGTCTGCATATAGCCGCGGTTGCCGTAGTCGGTGGAGACGCTGCCGCTGACCACGCCACCAGCCAGATCGAACAGTGGCATCTCCAGGTTCAGGTGGATCTGCTGGGTGGCAAGGCCGTTGTCGCCCTTGTCGTCGTCTTTCAGCGTGTACTGCCAGGAACCACTCAACACCGCCTCACCCAGCGTATAGCCAGCCGCCAGGCCGACCAGGGGCCGGGTATCGATATCGCCCATGCCACGCAGGAAGTCCGAGCCGCCGAGGATCGAGTTCTTCTCGCGTCGGCTGCCGCTGCCGCCGACGTAGGCACGCACGCGGGTGTGTTCGCCGATCGCCGTGCCCCAACCCGCACCGCTGGTACCCAGAAACCAGCCGCCCGGCGAAGTCACGTCGAACGACAGCGTCGGTGCGGCCTGGAATTCCTCGCTGCCGCTATAGCGCGGTGCAACGCCGCCACCGGCGGCAAGCTCGAAGGTCCATTGATCCTCCTTGGCATGCGCTGTGGACGTTGCGAACAAGGGCAGCAGGGCCAGGCCGAGCAGGGTGGGGAAACGGCGACGGTGGGACATGGCAACTCTCTACAGTGGGAGGAAATGCAGTGCGCGCATCCGGCGCGTGCTGCTGGGTCGACAGCGTGGCGGGATGCCACCGACCAATCCGTCCGCAGTTGTGCGGGAGTTGTAAGCAACTGTAAGCGCGGCCCGTGGCGTTCAGCTGGCAGCCAGTGGCCAGTGCATTTCCAGGCGTGCACCGCCCAGGGTCGCGCGTCCCACGCGCAGCTCGCCGTGGTGACGAACCGCGATGCGCCCGGCGATGGCCAGGCCAAGACCAAAGCCGCCGGTGTCGCGGCTGCGGCTGTCATCCAGGCGGGTGAACGGGCGCAACACCTTCTCGCGATCGCCTTCGGCAATGCCGGGGCCATCGTCATCCACGCGCAGGCAGGCCTTGCCGGCCACGCTGACCAGTGACACCTCCACACGGGTGCGTGCATAGCGCATCGCGTTGCCGACCAGGTTGCTCAGGGCCAGCTGCAGCAGGCGTGGCTCGGCATCCACGCGTGGCAGCGCGCTGGGCCAGACCTGCAGCACCAGGCCCGCGCGCTCGGCATCGCGCCGTGCGTCTTCCATGCAGGCCTGCAGCCAGTCGTTCGCCTCGATCCGCTGCATGGGCTCGGCGTCGTTGGGATGCTCCAGACGCTCATAGGCCAGCAGTTCGCTGACCAACCGGTTGAGCTCGGCCAGATCACCATGCAGGCCGGCAGCGAGGTGTGCCCGCCGCGCCGGGTCGTTGCTGTCCTGCATCAGATCCAGGCCGAAGGCCAGGCGTGCGATCGGCGTGCGCAGCTCGTGGGAAATGGCATGGGTAAGATCGCGCTGCCGTTGCACCAGTTCGGCCACGCGCGCGGCCATGCGGTTGGAATGCTCGACGATGACCCGGATCTGCGAGCGTGGCGATACCTGCGCACGTGCCTGCAGGTCGCCGGCACCGATGCGATCGGCATGACCCCGCAGCGCTTCCAGGTCGCGCCACAGCAGGCGTACCCAGGCATACAGGCAGGCGCCGACCAGCAGCAGGATGCACAGGTAGGCGGCGGCGGTCATGTACAGGGTCATCTGCACCTCGCCGGGAAGGCGCAGCTGCAGCCAGCGTCCGTCAGCTGCCTCGATGGGCAGCAGCACCTGCTGGTAGCGCTCACGGACGATGAAGCCGTCCCCGCGCAGGGCACTGCGCTCTTCGTCATCGAGCACGGGCGGTGCATCCAGCAGTGACAGCGCAATGCCGTAATGCGGCTGCCACTGCAGCAGGCGCTGCTGTTGCTGCTGGCGGTCCAGGCCGGCCAGTCCGCTACGCAGCGCATACACCTGTCCGCGCACCTGTTCGACGAAGACTCGTTCCTGCAGGGGCGTGTAGATGCGGTCCAGCAGATGGTTGAGGCTGAACACCGACACCAGCAGGCAGCCGCCGGTGACGAACCACAACCACAGGAACAGGCGCTTCACGCCGACCAGGCCGAGGGGTTGAACTGGTAACCGCGGCCCCACACGGTCTTGATCCGGCGCGGTTCGCGCGCGTCGTCGCCCAGCTTGCGGCGCAGCTTGCCGATGCAGACATCCACGCTGCGGTCCAGGCCATCGAAACCGATGCCGCGCGCCGCCTGCAGGATCTGGTCGCGCGAGAGGATCTGCCCGGGCTGGCTGGCCAGCAGCCAGAGGATCTCGAATTCGGTGGTGCCCAGCTCTACGGGCTGCCCATGCAGGTGGACCTCGCGCTGCACGCGATCGATCAGCAGTTCGCCATGCATCAGCCTGCACGGCACCCCGACAGGGCCGCTGCCATGGCGACGGCGCAGCAGCGCACGCAGGCGCGCCAGCAGCAGGCGCGGCTCGATCGGCTTGTGCACATAGTCATCGGCACCGGACTCCAGGCCCAGCACCTGTTCGATATCGTCCTCGCACGCCGTCAGCATCAGGATCGGCACGTCGGAAAAACTGCGGATCTGCCGGCACACGTCGATGCCACCGAGGCCAGGCAGCATCAGGTCCAGCACCACCAGTTCCGGCGCGTGCTGGCGGCAGGCCGCGCTGGCCAGGTCGCCACGCGGCACGTGCTGCACGGCAAATCCATGTTCGCTCAGGTAGTCGCTGACCAGCTCGGCCAGGCGGCGGTCGTCCTCGACCAGCAGCACCTGGGTCGGGTTGCCGGCGGCGGGAGTCCACGGGGAGGGCTGCATCGGTAGGGCGTCCTTGTCCGGGGCAAAGGGCCCGGCGGCGAAGCCTAGCAATGGCCCATGACGACTGCCTGAATCCCGGGCAACCTGATAACCGCCGGTACTGGCGTCATCGCCAGGGGCTCTCAATGGCGGTCGATGGCTGGCCTATGGTGGGCGTTTCCCCGGATGGAGCCTGGCGCAATGAGCGATCCGCAGTGGCAACTGGAAACCCTGGCCGTGCACGGCGGCTACCGCCCCGACCCGACCACCCGCGCGGTGGCGGTGCCGATCTACCAGACCGTGGCCTACGCATTCGATGACACCCAGCACGGGGCGGACCTGTTCGACCTGAAGGTGCCGGGCAACATCTATACGCGCATCATGAACCCCACCACCGACGTGCTGGAGCAGCGCGTTGCGGCGCTGGAAGGGGGCATCGGCGCGTTGGCACTGGCTTCCGGGCAGGCCGCGATCACCTATGCGATCCAGACCATTGCCGAGGCCGGCGACAACATCGTCGCTGCCAGCGCGCTGTATGGCGGCAGCCTCAACCTGCTGGCGCACACGCTGCCGCAGTACGGCATCCAGGCGCGTTTCGCAGATCCGGCAGATCCGTCCGCGTTCGCCGCGCTGATCGATGAACGCACCAAGGCGGTGTTCGTCGAATCGATCGGCAACCCGCGCGGCAACGTCACCGACATCGCCGCCATCGCCGAGGTCGCGCATGCGGCCGGCGTGCCGTTGATCGTCGACAACACGGTGGCCACGCCATTCCTGCTGCGCCCGTTCGAACATGGCGCCGACATCGTGGTGCACTCGCTCACCAAGTACCTCGGTGGCCACGGCACCAGCCTGGGTGGGGCGATCGTCGATTCCGGCCGCTTCGACTGGACGGCACAGCCGCAACGCTTCGCCCGCTTGAACCAGCCCGATCCGAGCTATCACGGCGTGGTCTATACCGAAGCGCTCGGCGCGGCGGCCTACATCGGCCGTGCGCGGGTAGTGCCGTTGCGCAATACCGGCGCAGCGTTGTCACCGTTCAACGCCTTCCTGATCCTGCAGGGCATCGAGACCCTGGCGCTGCGCATGGAGCGGATCAACGCCAATGCGCTGGCTGTGGCGCAGTACCTGCGCGCGCATCCGAAGGTGGCGTGGGTGCGTTATGCCGGGCTGGCCGACGACCCCGAACACGCGGCGGCGCAGCGTTATCTGGGCGGCCATGGCTCCGGTGTGCTGACCTTCGGCCTGCCGGGTGGGCGCGTTGCCGGCGCCCGCTTCCTCGATGCCCTGAAACTGTTCACCCGGCTGGTGAACCTGGGCGATGCCAAGTCACTGGCCACCCACCCGGCCTCGACCACCCATCGCCAGCTGGATGCGGCCGAACTGGCCAGGGCCGGGGTCAGCGAGGACACCGTGCGGCTGTCGATTGGCATCGAGCACATCGGCGATCTGCGCGCGGACCTGGAACAGGCGTTGGCGGACGCCTGATACCTGCTGGCTTGGTCGTCATCGCCAGAGGCGATCACCACCACTGCAGGAAAGCGTTACGGTAGAGACGCTCTCCAAGGGCGTGGCGATATCATCCCCGGCCGATGCGGGTCGGCCGGGGATTTTTTTGGGCGCAGCCAACCCAGGTAGATCCACGCCGTGCGTGGATGCATTTCGATGCAATGTCGAAATGTTCGATTCCGATGGAGATCCATCCACTCATGGCGTGGATCTAGTGTGTCGACCAAGGTCGACACCTACCAACAGCAGCACCGAACGCCGTACCGACAGCTCGCTGAAATCCGTCGAAGGCGGGGTGGGTCCGGTTGCGGGGGCGTGAGCCGCATGGATGCGGCGACCGAGCTTACATGGACGTACTTG
>NZ_JBYTEK010000068.1:0-307 GCF_058783335.1 Stenotrophomonas sp. FW305-C-20-S1
AGTACGTCCATGTAAGCTCGGTCGCCGCATCCATGCGGCTCACGCCCCCGCAACCGGACCCACCCCGCCTTCGACAGGTTCCCGCTGCTGTTGGTGGGTGTCGACCACGCGGCTGTTGGTGGGTGTTGACCACGCTGCTGTTGGTGGGTGTCGACCTTGGTCGACACGTAGATCCACGCCATGCGTGGATGAATGCCGGACGAGAATGGAAACGCATTTCCCGGCTTGGCGCTGTGCTGGGGTGATCGTGGGTTCCCGCGATCTGTCGGAACGGCATGGGCTGCTCTTGGTGGGTGTCGACCATGCG
>NZ_JBYTEK010000068.1:402-5332 GCF_058783335.1 Stenotrophomonas sp. FW305-C-20-S1
GTGCGGCTGTTGGTGGGTGTCGACCTTGGTCGACACGTGGATCCACGCCATGCGTGGATGAATGCCGGGCGAAAATGGAAGCGCATTTCCCGGCTTGGCGCTGTGCTGGGGTGATCGTGGGCTCCCGCGATCTGTCGTAACAGCATGGGCTGCTCTTGGTGGGTGGCGACCATGCGGCTGTTGGTGGGTGTCGACCTTGGTCGACACGTGGATCCACGCCATGCGTGGATGAATGCCGGGCGAAAATGGAAACGCTCCGTTGTTGGCACGTAACGCGGGCATGGCGTGTGTGGGTGTACGCTGCATGCATGATGGCCACGACAGTCGGGCAACAGCAGCTGGTGGCGGCTCGGGCCGCCTTCGCCGAGGGCGACGTGCAGTCGCTGGCGATGCTGCCCCTGCCGTTGCAGCAGTCCTGGCAGCGCTCGCATGCGGCGGGTGTGCGCCCCGGGCAGGAGCCGTATTACCCGCCGTTGCAGGGCAACGGACACCGCTTGGAGTCCCGCGATGACCGCCGCCTGGCGCGTTGCGTGCAGCCGGAACTGGAGCAGTTGTGGGCCGCGTTCGGTGCGCGTGGGTGGACGATGTTCTGCGCCAACCGTGAGGGCATGGTGATCGTGCATCGCGCTCATGGCCTGGAAGATGCAGCGCTGCTGCGGCCGATCCAGGTGGGCCGGCGGCTGGGCGAGGCCGAGATCGGTACCACCGCGCCTGCGGTCAGCCTGGCCGACGACCTGCCCGCGCTGGTACGCGGCAATGAACACTATCTGCAGCGGTTCGCCCCCGTGTTCTGCCTGAGTGAGCCGCTGCATGACCTGCAGGGGCAGGTCTGCGGTGCGATCGACATCACTGGGCTGGGGGAACGCGATCCGGCGTTGCTGCAGGGCTATTTCCGGCAGGCAGCGCTGGCCATCGAGAACCGCTTGATCCACACGCTCAGCGATGTCCACCTGCTGGCGGTACAGCATGATCCGCGCTGGCTGGCATCTCCGCTGCAGGGCCTGTTGGCGGTGCAGGAAGACGGCCAGTTGCTTTGCGCCAATCGCGTCGCCCGGCGCCTGCTCGGACTGCCGCGGCGTGGGCCGCTGCCGCTGCTTTCGCTGGAAACACTGTTTGCCGGCGCCAGCGCTGCGCAGCGACGTCGACTGCTGCAGCCCGGCCCTGCGCATCGGGTGCGACTGGGCGAGGGCAGTGCCGTCCATCTGCAGCACCTGCAGGCACCGCGCGCCGCACGGACACGTTCACCGGCTACGGCCGCAGCGCCCGTGCAAGCGGCACCATTGCGTGACCAGCAGCGCGATGCGGCAAGGCGAGCCGCCCATACTGCCGACGGCAACCTCAGCCTCGCCGCACGCCAGCTCGGCATCTCGCGGACAACGCTGTACAGACTGCTGCGCGAGTGAGGCCGGCCACCGAGGCCGGCGCTACATCGCGGTGTTGATCAATCGCGGAAGTTGTTGAACTGCAGCGGCAGGTCGAACTTGCCGGCCTTGAGCACCGCGATGGCGTCCTGCAGGTCGTCGCGCTTCTTGCCCTGCACGCGCAGCTTGTCACCGTTGATCTGGCTTTCCACTTTCAGCTTGGCGTCCTTCAGCGCAGCGGCGATCTTCTTGGCGATCTTCTGCTCGATGCCCTGCTTGACGGTGATCTTCTGCCGCGCCTGGGCCAGGTTGGTCTCGATGTCACCAAACTCCAGGCTCAGCACGTCGATACCGCGCGCGGCCAGGCGCGCACGCAGGATGTCGTTCATCTGCTTGAGCTGGAACTCGCTCGGCGCGGACTGGGTGATCACTTCGCCGTCTCGTTCGAACTTGGCGTCCACGCCCTTGAAGTCGAAACGGGTGGCAAGCTCGCGGTTGGCCTGGTCGAGCGCATTGGTCAGTTCGTGGGTGTCGACTTCGGACACAACGTCGAAGGAAGGCATGGGCGTTACTCCGCAGAAATCAGTGGCGGCCATTCTATCGCGCCGGTCGCGGCGGCAACGCCCGTGGTCGGCGATAATGGGCCATGAACGTGCAACGCTCCCCTTCGCGCGCCGTGGCCTGGATGGTCGCTGCTGTCGCCTGTTTCTCGCTGATGGACGCCGGCATGAAGCAGCTCTCGGCCGGCTATCCCTCGCTGCAGGTCACCTTCCTGCGTGGCGCGGCGTCGCTGCCCTTCGTGCTGGTCTGGGTGCTGGCCAGTGCCGGGCCACGCTCGCTGATCCCGCGCCGCTGGGGGCTGCACCTGCTGCGCGGCGGGCTGGGCATGGCGATGATCGGCTGCTTCGTGTTCGCCCTGCGCGACCTGCCGCTGTCCACCGCCTACACCATTTATTTCGTCGCGCCGCTGCTGATTGCCGCACTGTCGGTGCCGCTGCTGGGCGAGCGGGTCGGGCCGCGGCGCTGGGTCGCCATCGGCATCGGCCTGGTCGGCGTGCTGGTGGTGCTGCGGCCGGGCGTGGGCGGTTTCATCTCGGTGCCGGGCCTGATGGTGCTGGCCGCCGCCACCGCCTATGCCATCGCCGCGATCACCGTCAGCCTGTTGACCCGCACCGATACCTCGCAGTCGATGGTGGTCTGGTTCCTGGTCATCATGGCCATCGGCGCCGGGCTGCTGGCTATCCCCGGCTGGGTGCCGCTGCAGATGGCGCATGCGCCGTTGATCGCCGGCATGGGCCTGGCCGGGGCGCTGGGCCAGATCGCGCTGACCAAGGCCTTCCAGCTGGGTGAGGCCTCGATGATCGCACCGCTCGAATACAGCGGCCTGGTCTGGGTGATCGGCTGGGACCTGGCCTTCTGGGGGCAGCTGCCCGATGGCTACACCTGGGCGGGTGCGGCAATCATCGTCGCCTCGGGCCTGTACCTGCTGCACCGCGAACGGGTGAACCGGCAGGAGCCGCCGAAACCGTTGGACCATCCCTGAACCGATCTGGCTGGGGAAGGGGTCAGAGCCTCTGCGGGGATCCGACCCCGGGGTCGGATCCCCGCAGGGGCTCTGACCGCCGCCGATGTGCTGATGCGGGCGTCTTAGAACCAAAAGGAATAACATTCTGGCCCATGGCGCGGGCGCGCGAGCGCCGGCGCTGGTAGGCTGCACGCCCCCTTCCATCGCCCTTCCGGTGAGCTGATCCCGTGATCGAGTTCCAGCGCCTGCACAAATCCTATGCCGTTGCCGGCCGCGCGGTCAGCGCGCTGCAGCCGCTGGACCTGACCATCGAGGCCGGCGAGGTGTTCGGCATCATCGGCCATTCCGGTGCGGGCAAATCGACGCTGATCCGCATGATCAACCGCCTGGAGGAGCCCAGTGGTGGCCGCCTGCTGATCGCCGGCGAAGATGTCACCGCGCTGGATCCGGAAGGCCTGCGCGCGCTGCGCCGCCGGATCGGCATGATCTTCCAGCACTTCAACCTGCTGTCCTCGCGCACGGTGGCCGGCAATGTCGCCTTCCCGCTGGAGCTGGCCGGTACGCCGAAGGCCGAGATCGATGCGCGCGTCGCCGAGCTGCTGCAGACCGTGGGCCTGCAGGCGCATGCGGACAAGTACCCGGCGCAGTTGTCGGGCGGCCAGAAGCAACGTGTGGGCATCGCCCGCGCACTGGCCACCCGCCCGCAGATCCTGCTGTGCGACGAGGCCACCAGCGCGCTCGATCCGCAGACCACCGCGTCGGTGCTGGCGCTGCTGTCGAAGATCAACCGCGAACTGGGCCTGACCATCGTGCTGATCACCCACGAGATGGACGTGATCCGTCGCGTCTGCGACCGCGTGGCCGTGCTTGATGCCGGCCAGCTGGTCGAGACCGGCCCGGTAACGAAGGTGTTCCTGCACCCGCAGCACCCGACCACCCGCCGTTTCGTCAGCGAATCGGAGCAGGTGGACGAGGGGACGCTGCACCGCGATTTCGACGCGGTCGGTGGCCGTGTCGTGCGCCTGACCTTCCTCGGCGCCGATACCTACGAACCCCTGCTCGGCAGCGTCGCGCGGCAGACCGGGGTCGACTACAACATCCTGTCCGGCCGTATCGACCGGATCAAGGACACCCCGTATGGACAGCTGATCGTCGCCCTGGTGGGCGGTGACCAGTCCGCCGCGCAGGCCGCGTTCGTGGCCGCCGGCGTGCACGTTGAGGAACTGCGCCGATGATCATCGCCACCGCCGGCGGCTTCTTCCGTCACCTGGATGCAGGCAAGTGGGCCGACATCGGCCAGGCCACCATCGACACCCTGCTGATGCTGGCCGGTTCGCTGCCGCTGACCCTGGCCATCGGCCTGCCGCTGGGCGTGCTGCTGTACCTGTTCGGTGCGCCACAGCTGAAACGCCGGCCGGTTGCCTACGGCGTGCTGGCGCTGGTGGTGAACCTGCTGCGCTCGGTGCCCTTCATCATCCTGATGATCGTGCTGATCCCGGTGACCCTGTTCATGATGGGCACCTCGCTGGGCGTGCGTGGCGCGATCGTGCCGCTGGTCATCGGCGCTGCGCCGTTCTATGCGCGGCTGGTGGAAACCGCGCTGCGTGAAGTGGACCGCGGGGTGATCGAGGCGACCCAGGCAATGGGTGCCACCACCTGGCAGCTGGTCACCCGCGTGCTGCTGCCCGAAGCACGGCCGGGCCTGATTGCCGGTGCCACGGTGACCACCGTGGCCCTGATCGGCTTCACCGCGATGGGCGGTGCGATCGGTTCCGGTGGCCTGGGCGACCTGGCCTTCCGCGACGGCTACCAGCGCTCGCACACCGACGTGGCGCTGGTCACGGTGGTCCTTTTGCTGGTGCTGGTGCAGCTGCTGCAGATGCTGGGCGACCGCCTGGTCGCGCATTACAGCCGCAGATAACAGAATGCCGGGCGGCGCCCGGCATCGTTCAGGGTGGTGCCGGCCGCTGGCCGGCAACTTCATGTCTGGTAGTGCCGGCCGCTGGCCGGCAACCTCATGAACGCGGGAAGCACCGTGCAGTTG
>NZ_JBYTEK010000068.1:5342-10067 GCF_058783335.1 Stenotrophomonas sp. FW305-C-20-S1
TCCCCTCCTTCTCCTTCCCCCCCCCCCCCCCCCCCCCCCCCCCCCCCCCCCCCCCCCCCCCCCCCCTCCCCCCCCCCCCCCCCCCCCACTACCACCGTGTGCAGTCAACGCACGTTTGGTACTTCGTAGCCCAGCTTGCCCACCTGCTCGGCGTGCTGCGGCACGCGCTTGAGCTTGTCGGTGTTGACCCCGTACTCGTCGCGCAGGCGTTCGGCCAGGTCCTTGTACAGGGCCTTGTCCATGTCAGGCGTGCGGGCGAAGATCCAGGCCATCTCGCGGCCCGGGTAGCCGATCAGCGCCCAGGAATAGTCCGGCGCTACTTCCAGTACCCGCGAATGGGTCGGCACGACCCGGTAGAACCAGGTGCGCCAGCCGTGGTTGCCACTGTCGGGATCGACGCTGGCGCGCGCACGGATTTCCTGCAGCGGTTCACCGAAACCATCGCGGTAGCGATAGGTGATGGCGACCTTGTGGTCCTCGCGCAGCTCGTACTGGTTGACGCTGGCGACGTGGCCGCGCTCGATGAAGTTCGGCACGCGGCCGATCACGTACCAGGTCCCCATGAAGCGCTGCAGGTCGATCGCCCCATCTGCAGAGGCTTCCGCGGCGCTGTTGTGGGACGACGGTGGAGAATTGGCAGCCACTGCCGGACCGCCCAGGGACAGGGCCAGCAACACAGCGCAGAGCGGGCGGATCGAGGTCATGCGGGAGCGGGCTCCAGTGGGCTTGCCCGCGCATGGTCACTGTGTGCACGCCATCCGTCAATGGTGTCGCAGCCGGTGAGAAGCCCCGCAGCCAAGCTGACCGGCATCGACCACCGGAGAATCCGCATGCGCACACGTCCCCGCCACCGCCCGCCAACTGAACGCGTCAGCGAACGCGCCGATCCGCGCCTGTTGCGGGTGGTGCCGCAGCTCGCCCTCGCTGGCCTGGCCGTGGTGCTGGTGTGGCCGGCCGCGCGCGGCAGCAGTGCCTGGCTGGGCTGGTTGCCGCTGTGGCTGGTCGGCATGCCGTTGGCGGCCTGGTGGGCACTGCTGCGCTGCCCGTTGCCAACGCTGGCCGCGCTCCGCTCGCTGCGACGCGACCATGGGCAGGCCCGGCGGCGCTCCCCCACACGTACGCGCAAGGCGCACACCGCCACGGCCTGACCTTCGACACGGGGGCGGCCCCGGTGATCCATGCTAGCGTTCCACGGCTAATGACTGCCTGGAGCTGCAATGTCACGATTCGCTTCCGCCTGCCTGCTGGCCGGCATGATGACCGCTGCCTCGGTGGGTACCGCCGTGGCCGCTGAAGACACCGACCGTTACGCCTGGCTGGAGGACGTCACCGGCGACAAGCCGTTGTCCTGGGTCAAGGAACAGAACGCCAAGTCCGAGGCGCGCCTGGCGCAGACCCCGGCCTTCAAGCAGATGGAGAGCAGCATCCGCGAGGTGCTCGACTCGGACGCCAAGATTCCCGGCGTGCAGAAGATCGGCGATTACTACTACAACTTCTGGAAGGACAAGCAGCACGAGCGCGGCCTGTGGCGTCGCACCACCCTGGCCGAGTACCGCAAGGCCTCGCCGACCTGGGAAACCGTGCTCGACCTGGATGCGCTGAACAAGGCCGAGAACGAAAACTGGGTCTGGCACGGCGCTGACTGCCTGCGTCCGGATTACAGCCGCTGCCTGATCGCGCTGTCGCGCGGCGGTGCCGACGCCGATGTCACCCGCGAGTTCGACCTGGCCAGCAAGAGCTGGATCAAGGACGGCTTCTTCCGTCCCGAATCGAAGGGCGGCCTGAGCTGGATCGACCGCGACACCGTGTTCGTCTACACCGATTTCGGCAGCGGCTCGATGACCACCTCCGGTTACCCGCGCGTGGCCAAGCTGTGGAAGCGTGGCACGCCGATGTCCGCCGCCAGCCTGGTCTACGAAGGCAAGCCGGAAGACATGTACATCGCGGCGATGCACGATGACACCCCGGGCTTCGAGCGCAACCTGGTCAGCCGTACGCTGGCCTTCTACAACAACGAGATCTACCTGCGCGGCGACGATGGCAAGCTGACCAGGATCGATGCGCCGAACTCGGCCGAGAAGGGCCTGCACAAGCAGTGGCTGACCCTGGAACTGCGCGATCCGTGGACCGTGGGTGGCAAGACCTACGCCTCCGGCGCACTGCTGGTGACCAAGCTGGATGATTTCCTGGCCGGCAAGCGTGACTTCGAGGTGCTGTTCACTCCGACCGCGACCACCTCGCTGGCCAGTGCCTCGTGGACCAAGAACCACCTGGTGCTGAACGTGCTGGACGACGTCAAGAACCGCCTGTCGGTGCTGACTCCGACCGCCAAGGGCTGGCAGAAGAGCGATTTCGTCGGCGCGCCGGCCTTCGGCACCCTGGGCGTCAGTGCGGTCGACAGCAATGACAGCGATGCAGTGTGGCTGACCGCCACCGATTACCTGACCCCGACCACCCTGGCGATCGCCGACATCGGCAAGGCACCGGAAGTGCTCAAGACCATGCCGGCGTTCTTCGATGCCGACGGCAAGGTGATCGAGCAGCATTTCGCCACCAGCAAGGACGGTACCCGCGTGCCGTACTTCGTGGTGCACGACAAGGCGATGAAGCTCGACGGCTCCAACCCGACCCTGCTGTACGGCTACGGTGGTTTCGAGATTTCGCTGACCCCGTCGTACTCGGGCGGCATGGGCCGCGCCTGGCTGGAGAAGGGCGGCGTGTACGTGGTCGCCAACATCCGTGGTGGTGGCGAGTACGGCCCGCGCTGGCACCAGGCGGCGCTGAAGCAGAACCGTCACAAGGCCTATGAAGACATGGCCGCGGTTGCCCAGGACCTGGTCACCCGCAGGATCACTTCTGCCAAGCACCTGGGCGTGCAGGGCGGCAGCAACGGTGGCCTGCTCACCGGCAACATGCTGACCCAGTACCCCGAGCTGTTCGGTGCGGTGGTGGTGCAGGTTCCGCTGCTGGACATGAAGCGTTACAGCCACCTGCTGGCCGGCGCGTCGTGGATGGCCGAGTACGGCAACCCGGACACCAGCGACTGGGAGTTCATCAAGACCTTCTCGCCGTACCACCTGTTCGACGCGAAGAAGAGCTACCCGCCGGTGCTGTTCACCACCTCCACCCGCGATGACCGCGTGCATCCGGGCCACGCCCGCAAGATGGCCGCGAAGATGATCGATGCCGGCAAGGACGTGACCTACTACGAGAACATCGAAGGCGGTCATGGCGGTGCAGCCAACAACGCGCAGGCCGCGCACATGTCCGCACTGGCCTACAGCTTCCTGTGGGAGCGGCTGGGCGGTAAATGATGAAATGAAAAACGCCGCCCTCGGGCGGCGTTTTTCGTTGGGTATTCGTTGAACGGTAGCGCCGGGCCATGCCCGGCGGCTCCTTTGCCGCGTCGCGCGGCAAAAATCCGCCGGGCTCGGCCCGGCACTACCGGAATCGTTTCAACCCGTGCGCGATACGCTCCACCGCTTCCTGCAGCCGCGGCACTTCCTGGGTATAGGCCAGGCGTACGTGCTGGTTCGATCGATGGAAGCCGAAATCCAGGCCCGGGGTGAACGCCACATGCTCGGTTTCCAGGAAGTGTGCGCAGAACGCCTGCGCGTCATCGGTGAACGCGCTGACGTCGGCGTACAGGTAGAACGCCCCCTGCGGCTCCACTTCGATGCGGAAGCCAAGCTCGCGCAGCGCCGGCAGCAGGAAGTCGCGGCGCTGCTGGAAGGCTTGGCGGCGCTGCTCGAAGATCGCCATCGCCTCGTCGCTGAAACAGGCAAGGGCCGCGTGCTGGGCGATGCTCGAAGCGCTGATGTACAGGTTCTGCGCCAGCTTCTCCAGGTCGGGTACCGCCGCCGGTGGCGCCACCAGCCAGCCCAGTCGCCAGCCGGTCATACCGAAGTACTTGGAGAAACTGTTCAGCACGAACGCGCTGTCATCGACCTGCAGCACGCTCGCTGCATCCAGGCCGTAGGTCAGGCCGTGATAGATCTCGTCGACCACCAGGTGGCCGCCGCGCGCATGCAGCGAAGCCGAGAGGGCCGCAAGTTCATCGGCTGACAGCACGGTGCCGGTGGGGTTTGCCGGCGACGCCACCAACGCGCCGACGCTGTCGGCGTTCCAGTGCTGCTGCACCAGCGAAGGGGTCAACTGGTAGGCCGTTTCCGGGCCCACTGGGACCAGCTGCGCGCCGCCTTCCACCAGCCGCAGGAAGTGGCGGTTGCACGGATAACCGGGATCGGCCAGCAGCCAGTGGCGGCCGGGGTCGACCAGCAGGCTGCTGGCCAGCAGCAGCGCGCCGGAGCCGCCCGGCGTGACCAGGATGCGCTCGGGGTCGATATCCAGGCCGTAATGACTGCGATAGAAACCGCTGATCGCCTGGCGCAGGGCGGGCAGGCCGCGTGCGGCGGTGTAGCGGGTGTGGCCGGCGGCCAACGCCGCCTGGCCGGCACGCACGACCGGCTCGGCGGTGGTGAAGTCCGGTTCGCCGATCTCCAGATGGATCACATCGTGACCGGCCTGTTCCAGCGCCTGTGCGCGGGCCAGCAGGGACATCACGTGGAAGGGAGCGATTTCGTGGCTGCGCCGGCTGTAGCCCGGCGTGTGGGGCAGGGTACTCATGCCCCACATGGTACGCCGGGTGTCCCGGTAGTGGGGGGGGGGGGGGGGGGGGGGGGGGGGGGGGGGGGGGGGGGGGGGGGGGGGGGGGGGGGGGGGGGG
>NZ_JBYTEK010000069.1:0-9638 GCF_058783335.1 Stenotrophomonas sp. FW305-C-20-S1
CCCCCCCCCCCCCCCCCCCCCCCCCCCCCCCCCCCCCCCCCCCCCCCCCCCCCCCCCCCCCCCCCCCCCCCACGACCCTCTCCAGCGTTTTTTGAACATTTCGATCCCGCAGCGCGGTTAGAGTCCAGCCTCCCCCTCGGACTGGACGTCCCCCATGCGTACCCTGCTTCTGCTGCCGCTGGCCCTGCTGGCCGCCTGCTCCACCACCCCTACCGAACTGGACCCGCTCTCGCACGCCTGCCAGCAGCAGCTGGATGCGTACCGCGAGCAGCCGGCCCTGCGCAATCCGCGCAACGAGCGCCCGCCATTGCCGATCGCGCCGATCAGCGATGCGTGCGACAAGGAACTGCGGCGCAAGGGCGTGGAGCGCTGATTCCAGCGATGCGGGTATGATCGGCGCGCGGGCCTGCCCGCGTCTGGAGCGGTATACATGGAACGTCTGCATCGCCTGCGCTGCGCCCTGCTGCTGTCGATGGGCCTGCTGGCCACCGTGCCGGCATGGGCCAACAGCGGCACCTGCCGCGAGCGCTACCCCAGCGTGGCCGCGCAGGCGGCGATGTTCGATGTGGCGTGGACCACGGCCGAGCGCCTGGATGCGCTGCCCGACGTGGACGTGGTGATCGCCGCGCGTGGCGGCCAGGACCTGAGCCGCTACGGCCTGCGCCACAGCCACTTGGCCTTCCTGCTGCGCGAGGACGACGGCCGCTGGCGCGCGATGCACCTGCTCAACCGCTGCAAGACCGACAGCTCGCAGCTGTACCGCGAGGGCCTGGGCAATTTCGTCGGTGAAAGCGGTACCCATACCGATCTGCGCATCGGCGTGCCGCCCCCGGCGTTGCAGGCTGCACTGAAGCGGATGCTGGCAGCGCCGGCGATCCAGCCCAAGGCGCTGCACGAATCGAACTACAACGTGGTGGCCTATCCGTTCGCGACCGACTTCCAGAATTCCAACCAGTGGATCCTGGAAGTGCTGGCCGCAGCGATGGCGCAGGCCGAAGCGGGCCCGGTCATCGTCAAGCGCGAACAGGCACAGCAATGGCTGCGCGCGCAGAAGTACCAGCCCAGCGTGCTGCATATCGGCCTGGGCAAGCGCGTGGGTGCGCGCTTGTTCGTGGCCAACGCCACCACCACCGACCATCCGGCCAGCGAACGCATTTCCGGCAACTACTCGGTGGTGACGGTGGAATCGGTATTCGACTTCCTGCACCAGCGCAGCCAGCTGCAGCAGGAACTGACCATTGCGCATGCGACGGCCGACACTGCCGCCGCTGCGCCCTGACCTGGCAAGGAGAAGATGATGCGCAACCTGCAGTTTTCCGCGTTGGCCGTGCTTCTGTGCGGCAGCCTGTTGTCTGCAGCGCCGGCACATGCCGAGCGCCGCATCGTGATCATCCAGAACAGCGTGCCCGAGGGGCCGAGCCTGGAGATGTCCGCGCCGATGGTGGAACGGGCGCGCGCCATGGCCGCCAAGGAAAACGCCGTCGCCGGCATGCCTCCGGGCCAAGGCCCGCGGGTGACGCTGCCGCAGATGCAGGTCAGCGCCATCTCCACCACCGTCGATGGTCGCCGTGAAGTGCTGCTGCAGGACCCCGCCAACCCGCAGAACACCGCGTCCATGCAATGGCCCAAGCGCCCCGGTGACCCGGCCGTGCAGTTCAACGTGGGCCAGACCGTGAATTTCGAGCCTGCTGAATCGGGCAACGGCTGGCGGGTGAGCGACAACCAGGGTCGGCCGCTGGAGTACCTGCCCGAAGCCACCGGCCCGCGCGACATTTTCGATACGCAGCGCTGAGCCGCTGCCTTCACCCTGACCAGGAGGTCACCATGCTTCGTTCCCTGCGCGCCCCCGCCGCCGCCCTGCTGCTCTCGGCCCTGACGGTGCCGACCGTGCACGCTGGCGCCGCCCCGCACATCAACAGCGGCCAGGCCAGCGTGCTGGTCACTTCGCTGATCGTGGTGTCGGTTCCGCTGGCCACCTCGATGGGCCTGGCCGCGCTGTCCAAGGCGCCGTTCAAGGCCAGCGAGCGCAATGGCCGGGTGGCCGAGCGCACCCCTGCGGTACCGCTGCCGCCGATGGAAGTGAAGCAGGTGGCGACCACCGCCGCTGGCGAGCGCCAGGTGCAGCTGCAGGTGCCGGACAAGGCCGACCAGACCGCCACCCTGCAGTGGCCGGCGATCGAGGGCGAAGACCCGGTGGCCGGTTTCGTGGTGGGCCAGCAGGTGCGCTTCGACCCGACCGATGCCGGTGCCGGCTGGACAGTGAAGAACAGTGACGGCAAGGCCCTGGCCTATGTGCCGACCGCCTATGCCGCCGGCGACGCGCTGAGCGAGCAGCTGTAAAACTGAACGGCCGTTTTTGGCTTTGCGGCGGGCCGGGCGGATAATGGGCGATCCCCTTTGTCCCCTGGCTCGCCATGTCCGTGCGTCCTGCGCCTGTTTTTGCCCCGTTGACCGCCCGCGCTCTGGTGCTGGCGGTGCTGGCCATGGGCGCGGTGGTGCTGCTGTCCAACGTGCTGGTGCAGTACCCGATCAATGACTGGCTGACCTGGGGTGCTTTCAGCTACCCGGTGGCCTTTCTGGTCAGCAACCTGATCAACCGCCGCTTCGGCCCGGGCCCGGCCCGCCGCGTGGCGTGGATCGGGTTTGCGGTGGCGGTGCTGCTGTCGGTGTGGGTGGCGACGCCGCGCATTGCGATCGCCTCGTGCTCGGCCTTCATCGTGGCCCAGTTGCTGGACATCACCGTATTCGATCGCCTGCGCCGCGGCAGCTGGTGGCGCGCACCGATGGTGGCCACCACCTGCAGCGCCACGGTGGACACCACGATCTTCTGGTCGATCGCCTTCGCCGGTTCCACCCTGCCGTGGGTGAGCTGGGCGGCGGGCGACCTGGCGGTGAAGCTGGCGATCGGCGTGTGCCTGCTGGCCCCGTTCCGCGCGCTGCTGTGGAAGATGGCGCCGCTGCGTACAGCGGGCTGACCGCCTCACCGGTGGGTGCCAACCTTGGTTGGCGCACTCCCTGAACCCGGTAGCTGCCAACCTTGGTTGGCACACTCTCTGAACCCGGTAGCTGCCAACCTTGGTTGGCGCACTCTCTGAACCCGGTAGCTGCCAAACTTGGTTGGCGCACTCACTGAACCCGGTAGCTGCCAACCTTGGTTGGCGCACTCCTTGAACCCGGTGGGTGCCGACCGTTGGTCGGCACGCTTCTTCAGGGTTCATCGCAACTGAGGGATTGTGCCGACCAACGGTCGGCACCTACCAATGAAAAGCCATCGCCGAGCCATTGACCCGGTGGGCGCCAGAGGTCGGCACCTACCCAAAGCTGCTACCGCCGTTGCAGGCGGTCAGGCGAACGGCAGCTCCGCGGCGATGCACGCAGCGCGGATCGCCGCACACGCCTCTTCGATGGCCGGCGTGGTCGGTGCCAAGCGCGGCCGGCGATCCAGCGTGCAGGCCAGCCCGACCTCCAGCAGCGTGGCATGCGCGCCATGCAGCGCCTGTGCGGTGGCTTCGGGCAGGAACTCCGCCGCGGCCAGCGCGTCGATCAATGCAGGCGTGGCACGCGGCTGCAGCAATGCAGGGGTTTGCGCACTGCATGCCAGTACGCCGGTCTGCAGCAGGAATTCCAGGTCGACCACGCCACCCGCGCCCTGCTTCAGGTCGAGCCGCGCGGCATCGCTGCGGTCCAGTTCGGTGCGCATGCGCCCGCGCATCTTCACTACATCGGCATACAGCGTTGCGCGATCACGTTCGCGGCCCAGGGTCTGCGCACGTACCTGTTCGAAATCCTGCAGCAGGCTGGCATCGCCGGCCACGCCGCGTGCGCGCACCAGCGCCTGGTGCTCCCAGGTCCATGCGCGATCGCGCTGGTACTCGGTGTAGCTGGCCAGCGAAGACACCAGCGAGCCCTTGCCACCATCCGGACGCAGGCGCACGTCGATGTCGTACAGGCGGCCGGCGGCGGTGACTGCAGCCAGCAGCGCCATCACCTTCTGGGCCAGGCGCGCATACCAGCGGCCCGGTTCCAGCGGGCGCGCGCCGTCACTGGCTTCCACGCCCGGCGGGTGATCGTGCAGGAACACCAGGTCCAGATCCGAGCCGAAACCCAGCTCCAGGCCGCCCAGGCTGCCGTAACCGATAATCGCGAAGCGGCCGCCGGCGATAGCGCCGTGCGCGGCGTGCATATCGGCCTCGGCCATCGCCAACACGGTGATGACTACCGCCTGCGCCAGTTCGGCCAGTTGCCGGGTGCTGTCGACCGCGCCCTGGCGGCCATCCAGCGTGGCCATGGCCATGCGGAAGCTCAACGCCAGGCGAGTTTCATTGAGCCAGCGCAGCTGCGATTCGGGATCATCCACCGGCAGCACCTGCCGGCATTCGGCCAGCATGCCGTCGGCGTCGGGCATCGGCCCGGACACGCGTACGTCCAGTAGTTCGTCCAGCAGCAGCGGATACGCGGCCAGGCGTTCGGCCAACAATGCACTGCGCGCCAGCACGTCGACCAGTCGCGCAAGCGCGCTGGGCTGTTCGTCCAGCAGCGCCAGGTAGCTGGTACGGCGCAGCACTGCCTGCAGCAGGCCGAGCACGCGCTTGAGTGCGGCATCGGGCTGCGGTGAACGGGTGGCGGCGTGCAGCAGTGCCGGCAGTACGCGGTCCAGGCGCGCACGCGCCGCATCGGACAGCGACTTCACGCCCGTGCCCTGGGCGAAATCGCGCAGTGACTGATCGGCGCCATTGGCATCGAGGAAACCGGCCTCGGCCAGCAGCGGCGCGTTGCTGCCTTCGGGCAGGCTGCGCCAGTAATTGGCCAGCGCATCCGGCGCTGCCTGGCCCTTGCGTGGTGCCAGCAGCGCACCGAACTCGGTACTGACGCGCTGCTGCTGCACACGCAGTGCCTCGCGCAGCGCATCCCAATCGGCATAGCCGAGGCCGACGGCAATCCGCTCGCGATCCAGCGCATCGCTGGGCAGCACATGGGTCTGCGCATCGCGCAGCATCTGCAAGCGGTTTTCCAGCCGCCGCAGGAACAGATAGGCCTCGCGCAGTGCGGCGCCATCATCGCGGGCGATCTGCCCGGCAGCCACCAGGGCATCCAGCGCGACCAGCAACCGCCGCTCACGCAGCACCGGCTCACGGCCACCGCGAATGAGCTGCAGCGCCTGGCAAAGGAATTCGATCTCGCGGATGCCACCGGCACCGCGCTTGATGTCGTCGTGCATCTCGCGCCGGGCGACTTCAGCGGTGATCGCCGCTTTCATCTCGCGCAGGCCGTCGAGCGCGGTGAAATCCAGGTAGCGGCGGTACACGAACGGACGCAGGGTCTGCAGCCAGGCCTCGCCAGCGGCGATATCGCCCGCCACCGCCCGCGCTTTCAGCCAGGCATAGCGCTCCCAGTCACGGCCTTCGCGCTGGAAGTACTGATCCATCGCAGCGAATGACAGCGCTACACGGCCCGCGCTGCCGAACGGGCGCAGGCGCAGGTCGACGCGATGGCTGAAGCCATCGACGGTGGTTTCATCCAGCAGCTTGGCCAAGCGCTGGCCGAGGCGGGCGAAGTACTCTTCGGCCGCCAGCGCACGCGGACCGTCGGATTCACCGCCCTGCACGTAGGCGTAGACCAGATCGACATCGGAACTGAAGTTGAGCTCGCCACCGCCCAGCTTGCCCAGCCCGAACACCACCAGCTGCTGCGGTTGGCCGTGGTCATCGGTGATCACCCCGTGGCGCTGGGCGAACTCCTGCTGCAGGGCGTCCAGCGCCAAGCGCAGGCAGTCCTCGGCCAACGCGGTGGCGCCCGCCAGGGTCTGCGGCACGTCATCCAGCCCGGCCAGGTCGCGCCAGATCAAGCGGGTGGACATCGCCGTGCGCCAGCGTCGCAGCTGTGCCGGCCAGTCGCTGGGCTGCAGCGGGTCGAGCACCGGCGCCGGCAGCGGCGGGCAGCCCGGCGCGGCCAGCTGCGCCAGCAGGCCGGGCTGGCGCACCAGGGTGTCCAGGGCGAAGTCGCTGCTGATGGCCAGCTGCACCAGCATCGGCTGCAGTTCGGCCGGGATGGGATCGGGCACTGCCTGGGCCAGGCGCGCCAGCGCGCGTTGGACGAGGGGCTGCAGGGTGGCGGGCAATTCGGCGGGGGCGAGGGTCATGCACTGATTCTCGCGGGGTCGCATCCCTTTGCCAACGGCGAAGGGCTGCTACCGCTTGCTGCGATATCGCCGAAGGTTGCTGGGGTTGCCGGCCAGCGGCCGGCACTACCGCTAATGGAGGCCGCGCATTCATCTTGGGCGACAGGCAATAAAAAAGCCCGCTTGCAGCGAACTGCCAGCGGGCTCTGCTCCCTCCCCCACGTCGGGATGCAGGGCCATCGTGCGGTGTACGAAAGTACTTTGCACGCTGCACTGCAAAACAAAACTGACGGGTATGGGAGAGGCGTTGCCGGAAACACCATTCCACGAAGGTAGAACCCCCCGTACGGCAGGGGATGGCCGATAATCGGGATTCCCCCCAGAAACGCTGTCGTCATGACTGTTGATCGCATCGCCAACGCGCGTCTTCGTGACCGCGTGGTCTCCGCCGAGGCCGCAGCCGCGCTGATCCAGCCCGGTGAAACCGTGGCCATGAGCGGCTTTACCGGCTCCGGTTACCCCAAGGCCGTTCCCGTTGAGCTGGCCCGCCGCATCGAATCGGTGCATGCCCAGGGCCTGCCCTTCCAGATCAGCCTGATGACCGGCGCCTCCACCGCGCCGGAACTCGATGGCGCGCTGGCCAAGGCCGATGGCATCGCCATGCGCATGCCGTTCCAGAGCGACCCGGATGCGCGCAACCGCATCAACGAGGGCAAGCTGGATTACATCGACATCCACCTCAGCCACGTCGCCCAGCACGTCTGGTTCGGCTTCTACGGTGAGATCGATACCGCCGTGGTCGAGGTCTCGGCGATCCGCGAGGATGGCTCGCTGGTGCCGTCCACCTCGCTGGGCAACAACAAGACCTGGCTGGACCTGGCCAAGAAGGTGATCATCGAGGTCAACGAGTGGCAGCCGGCCGGCGTGGACGGCATGCATGACATCTACTACGGCACCGCGCTGCCGCCGCACCGCAAGCCGATTCCGCTGGTCAATGCCAACGACCGCATCGGCGAGACCGCGCTGCGCTGCGACCCGGACAAGATCGTGGCCGTGGTGCGCACCAATGGCCCGGACCGCAACAGCCCGTTCAGCCCGATCGATGCGACCAGCGAGCAGATCGCCGCGCACCTGATCGAGTTCCTGCAGCACGAAGTGAAACGCGGCCGCCTGCCGGCCAACCTGCTGCCGCTGCAGTCGGGCGTGGGCAACATCCCCAATGCAGTGCTGGCCGGCCTGGCCAAGAGTGGTTTCCGCGACCTGGCCGCGTTCACCGAAGTGATCCAGGACGGCATGCTCGACCTGCTGCGCGACGGCGTGCTGAGCTATGCCTCGTGCACCGGCTTCGCACTGAGCCCGCAGGCCAACGAGACGTTCAAGGAGAACATCGATTTCTACCGCGAGCGCATCATCATGCGCACGCAGGAAATCTCCAACCATCCGGAACTGGTGCGCCGCCTGGGCTGCATCGGCATGAACGGCATGATCGAGGTGGACATCTACGGCAACGTCAATTCGACGCACGTGATGGGTACGCGGATCATGAACGGCATCGGCGGTTCGGGCGACTTCGCGCGCAATGGTTTCCTGTCTGCGTTCCTGAGCCCGTCGACGGCGAAGAACGGCACCATTTCGGCGATCGTGCCGATGGCCAGCCATGTCGACCACACCGAGCACGACGTGTCGGTGATCGTGACCGAACAGGGCCTGGCCGATCTGCGTGGCCTGACCCCGCGCAAGCGCGCGCAGGTGCTGATCGACAACTGCGCGCACCCGGATTTCCGCGCGCAGCTGCAGGACTACTTCGACCGCGCCAGCCGCGAGAGCTACGGCAAGCACACCCCGCATCTGCTGCCGGAGGCGCTGTCGTGGCACCAGCGGTGGCTGGATACGGGCACCATGAAGGCCTGAGTATTGCCGGTTCGCCGGGCATGGCCCGGCGCTACCCCGCATCGCACCTCGGTAGCGCCGGGCCATGCCCGGCGGGTGTGCCGCATCAGGTGCGCAGGCTCGCCAGCGATTCGGCTTGGATGCGCTCGTAGATCTCGAACTCATCGTTCACCGCCGCACCCAGCGCCTGTTCGAAGGCCTCGCGATTGGCATGGGCGGCGTACGCGCGCTGCTCACCGCCGCCCAGGTTCGACTGGAAGATGCCTGCGGCACTGACCGGCAGGAAGTCCTCGTAGACGATCGGATCGGCCGTGGCCAGGCCCGCAGCAACCAGCACTTCGGCCGGCAGATCGGCCACGCGCTCCGGCGCAGCGCGGCCAGCGTCGGTCAGCTGGTAGCGGTAATACCCCAGGCCTTCCTGGCGCAGGGTGTCGTGGTCATCCGGGAAGCTGGCGAACACTGCCTGCAGGCGCTGCCCATAGTCGCCACCGGTGCTGCCCGCGCCGTCGGCATCGCGCGCCTGCGTCAGCAGCTGGTCGTACAGCGCGCGGCCCTTGGCGGTCAGCGCCAGGCCGCGCTGCTCGATCTCGCCGAAGCGCGCGGTATGGGTACCGGCGTCGCCGCCTTCGTTGCCCGGGAAGTGCACCGCCTCTTCCAGCGCCTTGAAGCTGGTCTGCCGCAGCAGGATCGGGCAGGCGCGACGCGGCGGGCCCTCGATCACCGCCTTGGCGGCCATGCCCTGCTCGATCATCGCCGCCTGCGCAGCGTCGATGTCCAGCGTGCGCGGGGTCAGGTGGTTGATGTGCGGGCCACGGAAGCTGACCACGTCGGCCACCAGCCGGTGCGCCTTGTGCAGGGCATGGTAGGTCGGCAGGTCGACGGTGGCGTCACCATGCCAGCGGAAGGTCTCCAGCGCCTGTTCGACGAAGCGCTCGGCATCGGCCTGGGTCAGGCCACCGTCACGCTCGGCCTGGTCGATCAGCGCCAGTGCCTCGTCGGTGAAGATGCGGCGACGGGCAAGGATTTCGGCCGACTGCGCACGCAGCGCCTCGTCTTCGATCAGCTCCAGGCGCAGCAGCGAGGTGAACACGCGGAACGGGTTCAGTGCCAGCGCAGCGGCGGTCAGCGGGCGGAAGGCGGTGGAATGCACCGGCACGCCGGCCACCGACAGATCGTAGTAGCCCACCGGGTACATGCCCATCACCGCGAACAGGCGGCGCAGGGTTGCCAGTTCCTGCGGGGTACCGACGCGGATCGCGCCGTGGCGTTCTTCATCCAGGCGGGCACGCTCGTCGTTGCGCAGCAGCTGCGCGGCCAGCGCCGGGTCCTGCGCCAGGACCTGCGTGTTGATCCGCTCCACCAGTTCCACCAGCGTGCCGTACAACGGCACTTCGGTGCGGTACATGCGGGACATGGCCTGGGCGAACAGGCGGCGGATCACATCAGGCGAAACGAAAGAGGCGCTCATCAGTCACTCGATTACGGGAACGGGGAACAGCTCGGACCCGTATTGTCGCCGGAGCGCGCGGCGGCGGCGATACGCAGAGCAACATGACCTGCGATGGGTAGTGCCGGCCGCTGGCCGGCAACCTCCATGCCTTTCTCTTCTCCCCATCTCCCAGCCCACAAA
>NZ_JBYTEK010000070.1:0-8302 GCF_058783335.1 Stenotrophomonas sp. FW305-C-20-S1
CTTGCCGTGTGCGCAGGACAGCGCACACGAGCAAGGCGCGACCGAGCTTACATGGACGTACTTGCAGCGTCCCCCGCCATCTGCCCCCTCCCCGCCATCCCACGGAATGCAGGCTGTTGCTGTTGCTGTTGCTGTTGCTGTTGCTGTTGAGGTTGCCGGCCAGCGGCCGGCATTACCGCGGGTGCAGGGCGCAGCCCTGCCGAACACCCCCGCCTACATTCTGCTTACGAACGACTGACATTGTGCTCATGGTGCATGGGCCACGCTGTAGCTCGGTGTTTACAGCGAGGATGCATGGTGGTCTGGCAACAGCTGCAGCAGTACCTGTGGCCGATCGGCAGCGCCCTGGTGGTTGGCGGCCTGGGAGCTTGGGCCGTACTGGCCCTGTACCGTCGCCTTCGCGGGCGTGACCGGCGCCGTGCGCGCATCGGCCGGGTGATCGGACCGCCGCTGGCTCTTGCACTGCCCCTGCTGTTGCTGGTGCCGGCGCTGCAGACCACGCCATTGCCGGAACACACGCTCGATCAACTGCTGCGCGTGCTGCACATCGCCCTGACCGCCTGCTTCATCTGGTTGCTGGTGCGCGGCGTTGCGGCGGGTGAGCGGGCGATCCTGCGCAGCCACCCGATCGATGTGTCGGACAACCTTGAAGCGCGCCGCATCCAGACCCAGACGCGAGTGCTCAGCCGCGTGCTGATGGGCGGCATCATCGTGCTCGGTGCTTCGCTGGTACTGCTGACCTTCCCGATGGTGCAGAAGATCGGCACCGCACTGTTGGCGTCGGCGGGCCTGATCGGCCTGGTGGCGGGTATCGCCGCCAAACCGGTGTTCGGCAATCTGATCGCCGGCCTGCAGATCGCGGTGACCCAGCCGATCCGACTCGATGACGTGGTGATCGTCGAGGGCGAATGGGGGCGCATCGAAGAGATCGGCAGCAGCTACGTGGTAGTGCGCATCTGGGATGAGCGGCGGATGGTGGTACCGCTGACCTGGTTCATCGAGCACCCGTTCCAGAACTGGACACGACGCAGTGCCGACCTGCTCGGTACGGCGTTCCTGTGGCTGGACTACCGTGCGCCGATCGCGGCGATACGTGCCGAGCTGGAACGCATCTGCCAAGGCCAGCCGCTGTGGGATGGACGGGTGTGCGTGACGCAGGTGACCGAGACCAGCGAGCGCGCGATCCAGGTGCGGCTGCTGGTCAGCGCGCGCAGTTCCGGTGATGCATTCGACCTGCGCTGCCTGGTGCGCGAACGCATGCTGGATTTCCTCGCACGCGAACATCCGCAATCGTTGCCGCAGGTGCGCGCGCGCCTGCAGCGGGACGATGAGCTGGATATGCCGCGGATGCGGCGTGCAGGCAGCGCCGATGTGCGTTCACCCGGTGCGGAGGATGGTGAGGCGGCCATCGCGCCGGCGGAGCCGCGCCCGGAATGGTAGCGCCGGGCCATGCCCGGCGGATTGCAGAGTGCCGCTGCGCTCGCCGGGCACGGCCCGGCGCTACCATCCATTGGGTCAGGGGTCGCCGGATTCGATCAAGGTATCGGTATCGAAGTGCGGTGGGCGCCGGGCGCGCGTGCGCTGCTCATACGCGTAGGCCATCTCGATCAGCTTCGGTTCGCTCCAGGCCGTGCCCATGAACAACAGCCCCGCCGGCAGGCCATCGATCTGGCCCATCGGCACGCTCAGGCTGGGGTAGCCGGCGACGGCGGCGACGCTGTAGCTCTCGCCGGGGAAGTCATCGCCGGTGCTGCGCAGGGGCCAGGCCACACCGGTCGTCGGTGCGACCAGCGCATCCAGCTTCTGCGATGCCAGCACGGCGTCGATGCCTTCCGGGCCCGCCAGTCGCCGCGCATCGCTGCGCGCGCGGATGTAGACGGGATCGCCCAGGCCTGGAGTCGCCTGGGCTTCCAGCAGCAGCTCCTGGCCGAACAGCCCCAGTTCCTGGCCTTTGTGTGCCTGGTTGAAGGCGATCAGCCCGGCCAGGCTGCGCAGTGGCGCCTGGTAGGTGTTGAGGTAGCGCTCCAGACCCGCCTTGAATTCGTACAGCAGCACGATGCGCTCGGCATCGGCCCAGGCGCCCTGGTTGGGTAGTTCCACCGGCACCACCACGGCGCCGGCGCGGCGCAGTTCAGCGACAGCCTGTTCAACCAGCGGTGGCATCCCGCGATATTTCAGCAATGGTGTCTGCAGCAGGCCGATGCGCTTGCCGCGCAGGCCCTGCGGATCCAGCCGTGCGGTGTAGTCGTAGACTGCGCGGCCGGGCATGGTCGCAGTGGCGGGATCGGCGTCATCGCGGCCAGCGATGGCGGTCAGCACGGCGGCGGCGTCGGCGACGCTGCGGGTCATCGGGCCCGCGGTGTCCTGGCTGAAGGAGATCGGGATGATGCCTTCGCGGCTGACCAGGCCGACGGTCGGTTTCAGGCCGACCACGCCGTTGATCGCTGCGGGGCAGACGATGCTGCCATCGGTTTCAGTGCCGATGGCCACGCTGGCCAGGTTGGCGGCCACGGCCACCGCGCTGCCGCTGCTGGAGCCGCAGGGCGAATGACTGAGGCGGTAGGGATTGCGGGTCTGTCCGCCGCGCGCGCTCCAGCCGGAGATGGAGTCGTTGCCGCGGAAGTTGGCCCACTCGCTGAGGTTGGTCTTGCCCAGCACCACTGCGCCCGCTTCGCGCAGGCGCCGGACCAGGTAGGCATCGCCGGGGCGGAAGCCCTGCAGGGCCAGCGAGCCGGCACTGGTGGCCATCGGTGCGGCGTTGATGTTGTCCTTCAGCAGGATCGGGATGCCATGCAGGGGGCCGCGCAGGCGGCCGGCACGGCGCTCCTGGTCGCGCTGTGCGGCTTCCTTGAGGGCATCGGGGTTGAGTTCGATCACCGCGCGCAGGCGTGGCCCGGTGCGGTCCAGGGCGGCGATGCGCTTGAGGTAGGCGCCGGTCAGGGTGACGCTGTCGAGCTCACCGGCGACCATCCGCGCCTGCAGGTCGGAAACTTCGGTCTCGGCGTAGGGGAAAGGCATAGAGCTGTTGCCGGGTTCACCGGCATGCGCGGTGGACGCGGCCGGGCTGCAGCCAGCAGCGAGCCCCGCAGGCAACGCGGTGATCAGGAAGGACAGGAGGGGCGGCAAGGACAGGCGCATGGGGCAGCTTCGACGGCTCCGATCCCCAGTGTAGCGGCTGCTCAGCGACGGCGCTTGCGCAGGTCGCGCGCCAGCACGTAGACGACGATCAGGTTGATCGCCAGCACCGTCCACGAGGCCCAGCCGGGATGGCGGACGATCGCGTAGATATCGAAGGGCAGATAGATGGAGGCGGTCAGGCAGCCCAGCCAGGAAGCCCATGCCTTGGCTTTCCAGAGGCCCCAGGCCTCGACCAGGTGCAGCAGGCCGTAGCCGATCATCGCCGCCGCAGCCAGGTGCACCGCGTCGGGACTGATTGCATTCAACAGCGAGGGCAGGGTGCCGTGATCCGGGTCCAGGCTGAAACGCCGGATCAGGGCATTGACGCCGTCGCGAAGCGGCTGCGGGCCGAGGATTTCCAGCCCGGTGGCCGCCAACAACGCCAGCATCGCCTTGCTCGCTTCGAGCAAGGCGATGACATGGAGGCCCGGATGCCGGTGTGGATCCGGGTTGTAGCCGTTCTGGCTCACGGTTCGCTGGATCAGCCGCCGCGCGAGTTCTTCTTGCGGTCGCTTTCGGTCAGGAACTTCTTGCGCAGACGGATCTCCTTCGGGGTGATCTCGACCAGCTCGTCGTCTTCGATGAAGTCCAGGGCCTGTTCCAGCGAGTACTTGATCGCCGGGGTCAGCTGGATCGCATCGTCCTTGCCCGAAGCACGCATGTTGGTCAGCGGCTTGGTCTTGATCGCGTTGACGGTCAGGTCGTTGTCCTTGGAGTGGATGCCGACCAGCTGACCTTCATACACGTTGTCGCCTTCAGCAGCGAACAGCTTGCCGCGTTCCTGCAGCGGGCCCAGCGAGTACGCGGGGGTGGTGCCCGGCGCATTGGCGATCATCACACCGTTGATGCGCTTGGCGATGGCGCCCTGTTCCTTCGGACCGTAATGGTCGAACACGTGGAACAGCAGGCCCGAGCCCTGGGTGAGGGTCTTGAACTCGTTCTGGAAGCCGATCAGGCCACGGGCCGGGATCTGGTATTCCAGGCGCACACGGCCCTTGCCGTCCGATTCCATGTTCTTCAGCTGGCCCTTGCGGGTGCCCAGCTTTTCCATCACGCCGCCCTGGTGGACTTCTTCGATGTCCACCACCAGCTGCTCGATCGGCTCCATGGCCTGGCCGTCGATCTGCTTGATGATCACTTCCGGGCGCGACACGGCCAGCTCGTAGCCTTCACGACGCATGTTCTCGATCAGCACCGACAGGTGCAGTTCGCCACGGCCGGAGACCAGGAACTTGTCGGCGTCTTCCAGCTGTTCGACCTTCAGGGCCACGTTGTGGACCTGCTCGCGGTCCAGGCGGTCCTTGATCTGGCGGCTGGTCAGGAACTTGCCACCGGACAGGTCCTTGTTGCCGGCGAACGGCGAGTTGTTGACCTGGAAGGTCATCGAGATGGTCGGCTCGTCGACGGTCAGTGCCGGCAGGGCTTCCGGGGTTTCCGGGTGGCACAGGGTGTCGGAGATGGTCAGCTCCGGAATACCGGAGATGGCGACGATGTCACCGGCTTCGGCGGTGTCCTGCTCGATGCGCTCCAGGCCCAGGAAGCCCAGCACCTGGGCGACCTTGCCGTTGCGCTTCTTGCCTTCACGGTCGATCACCGCGACCTGCATGTTCTTCTTCAGGGTGCCGCGCTGGATGCGGCCGATGCCGATCACGCCCACGAAGTTGTTGTAGTCCAGCTGGCTGATGCGCATCTGGAACGGACCTTCCGGGTCCACTTCCGGCTTCGGCGCGTGCTGCATGATCGCTTCGTACAGCGGGGTCATGTCGCCGTCGCGCACGGTGTCTTCCAGGCCGGCGTAGCCGTTCAGGGCCGAGGCGTAGACGATCGGGAAGTCCAGCTGCTCATTGGTGGCGCCGAGCTTGTCGAACAGGTCGAAGACCTGGTCGATCACCCACTCCGGACGCGAGCCCGGACGGTCGACCTTGTTGACCACGACGATCGGCTTGAAGCCCATCGCGAAGGCCTTCTGGGTGACGAAGCGGGTCTGCGGCATCGGGCCGTCCATCGCGTCGACCAGGATCAGCACGGTGTCGACCATCGACAGCACGCGCTCGACCTCGCCGCCGAAGTCGGCGTGTCCGGGGGTGTCGACGATGTTGATCCGGTTCTTGATACCGGTCTTCTTGTCTTCCCAGGTGATGGCGGTGTTCTTGGCCAGGATGGTGATGCCGCGTTCCTTTTCCTGGTCGTTGCTGTCCATCACGCGCTCGGCGAGGACGGTACGCTCGGACAGGGTGCCGGACTGCTTCAGCAGCTGGTCGACCAGGGTGGTCTTGCCATGGTCGACGTGAGCGACGATGGCGATGTTGCGAAGGTTTTCGATGGACATACGAAAGGGGGCCAGTCGGCGCCGGATTTGGAAAAAGAAGTCCAACATTATACGTCGAACTTGACGATTGGCGAAAACCTGGATTTCAGGACTGCTGAGGCCCCCATTCAGCCTGCCCCCCGGCGCTGCCCGTCCGCAGGCTGAAGACCCTGCCTGCGCACATGGTCGAAGCCGCCCATGCCACGGGGGAGGTGTATCCTTATGGGGCTGATTACACACCCCGCATCCCAAGGATCTGCATGTCCCTCATCGCCACTTTCGACACCACCCAGGGCCCGATCAAGGTCGAGCTGTTCGCCGACAAGGCGCCGCTGACGGTCGCCAACTTCGTGAACCTGGTCAAGCGCGGCTTCTATGACGGCCTGATCTTCCACCGCGTGATCCCCGATTTCATGATCCAGGGCGGCTGCCCGCAGGGTCGTGGCACCGGCGGCCCGGGCTACAAGTTCGAAGACGAGAAGAATGGTGTGAAGCACCAGATCGGCTCGCTGTCGATGGCCAACGCCGGCCCGAACACCAATGGCAGCCAGTTCTTCATCACCCACATCAAGACCGATTGGCTGGACGGCAAGCACACCGTGTTCGGCCAGGTCCTGGAAGGCCAGGCGATCGTTGATTCGGTCAAGCAGGGCGACGTGATCCATTCGATCACCCTGGAAGGCGACACCGACGCCGTGCTCGCCGCCCAGGCAGAGCGCGTGGGTGAGTGGAACAAGATCCTCGCCGCCTGATCCAATGCCCGGACGGCCCCCTGCAGAGGGGGCCGTTTCCATGTTGCGGCCGCCCCGCCAGGCCTGTCCCCGCCCGCGCGGCCATCTCCCACAACGCTACTTAGCTTCTTAGCAGAGGAAATCCCCATGAAAGCACCTGTTCGTGTTGCCGTGACCGGCGCCGCCGGCCAGATCGGCTACGCCCTGCTGTTCCGTATCGCCTCCGGTGAAATGCTGGGCAAGGACCAGCCGGTCATCCTGCAGCTGCTGGAGCTGCCGGTCGACAAGGCCCAGGCTGCCCTGAAGGGCGTGATGATGGAGCTGGAAGACTGCGCGTTCCCGCTGCTGGCCGGCATGGTCGGTACCGACGACGCTGAAGTCGCCTTCAAGGACGCCGACATCGCCCTGCTGGTCGGCGCACGTCCGCGCGGTCCGGGCATGGAGCGCAAGGATCTGCTGCTGGAAAACGCGAAGATCTTCACCGCCCAGGGCGCCGCACTGAACAAGGTCGCCAAGCGTGACGTGAAGGTGCTGGTGGTCGGCAACCCGGCCAACACCAACGCCTACATCGCCATGAAGTCGGCGCCGGACCTGAACCCGCGCAACTTCACCGCCATGCTGCGCCTGGACCACAACCGTGCGCTGAGCCAGCTGTCGACCAAGCTCGGCAAGCCGGTCGCCGGCATGGAGAAGCTGGTGGTGTGGGGCAACCACAGCCCGACCATGTACCCGGACTACCGTTTCGCCACCGCCGATGGTGCGTCGATCGCCGATGCGATCAACGACCAGGAGTGGAATGCCAACACCTTCATCCCGACCGTCGGCAAGCGCGGCGCGGCGATCATCGAAGCCCGCGGCTCGTCCTCGGCAGCTTCGGCGGCCAACGCAGCGATCGACCACGTGCGTGACTGGGTGCTGGGCAGCAACGGCAAGTGGGTCACCATGGGCGTGCCGTCCGACGGTTCCTACGGCATTCCGGAAGGCGTGATCTTCGGCTTCGCGGTCACCACCGAGAACGGCGAGTACACCCTGGTCAAGGATCTGCCGGTCGACGACTTCAGCCAGAAGTACATCGACAAGACCCTGGCCGAGCTGGAAGAAGAGCGCGCCGGCGTCGCCCACCTGCTGGGTTGATGCGGTCGGTGCCGGCACCCTGCCGGCACCTTTCCATCAGGGTAGGTACCGGCCGTTGGCCGGTACGCAGGAAACGGGGAGGCTTCGGCTTCCCCGTTTTCGTATGGAGTACCTGGCAACGACATGATCCTTCTGCATTACATCGACGACGCGCTGCTGGTGGCCGAGAAGCCGGCCGGCCTGCTGTCCGTGCCCGGCCGCTCGGCGGAGAACCAGGACTGCGTGGTCGCACGGCTGCAGGCGGTGTATGCCGATGCGCTGACCGTGCATCGCCTGGACCAGGTCACCTCTGGCCTGCTGCTGCACGCGCGCGGCAAGGACATGCAGGTAGCGCTGTCGATGCAGTTCGAGAAGCGCCAGGTGGGCAAGCGTTATGAAGCCATCGTGCAGGGGCTGCTGGAAGATGATGCCGGTGAAGTGGACCTGCCGCTGATCGTCGACTGGCCGAACCGGCCCAAGCAGATGGTCGACCACGAACGCGGCAAGCCGGCACTGACCCGATGGCGGGTACTGTCGCGTGACACCGAGGCGCAACGCACGCGCGTTGAACTGGAACCGGTCACCGGCCGCAGCCATCAACTGCGCCTGCACATGGCCAGCCTGGGTCATCCGATCGTCGGCGACGTGCTGTATGGCGCAGAGGCCGCGCAGCGCGTGTGCCTGCATGCGCGGAAGCTGCAGTTCACTCATCCGGTGACGGGCGAGGCGCTCGCGTTCGAGTCTGCGACTCCGTTCTAGAAGGGTAGGGTGTTCGGCAGGGCTGCGCCCTGCACCCTGTACCCGCGGTAGCGCCGGCCGCTGGCCGGCAACCTCAGCAGCAACAGCAACAGCAACGGCAACAGCAACAGCGGGGTTCCGTGGGATGGCGGGGCGGGTCCGGTTGCGGGGGACGCCGTAAACCCATCCATGGGGGCTTGGCCGCGGCATCTATGCCGCGGACACCCCCGCAACC